>NZ_QRGO01000002.1:340373-680747 GCF_003367195.1 Undibacter mobilis
CACTCCCCGTTCACCATCTTCATCGGGTAGCGCAGGCGGCGATCGCCATGCACCAGTTCGCGGGTCGCCGCGCCCTTGGCGCAATGCGAGCCGCGATTGATCGGCGAATCCCAGCCGGGCTCCTGCCCAACCCAGACGCCGTTCGACACTTCAGCGATCAATGTGCAACCGACCGAACAGTGCGTGCAGATGTTCTTGCGAAGGGTTGCGCCAGCAACCTGCGTACCGGCGGCTTCTGCCTTGCGGACGCTGGCCAGCGGCAGTGCGCCGAGCGCCGCGAGACCACCGGCTGCCAGACCGGATCGGCGCAGGAAGGTACGGCGGTCGAAGCCGCCCGTCGCCTGAGTATCAATGGCCGCTGCGAGATTGCCGCGACGTGCCTGTCGTTCCGATTTTTTTATTAACACGGCTCAGCCTCCCTCAGCTCGGATAGCGGTTGACGCGATAGTAGGTCTGCACTTCGGCCGAATCCGCTTTGTAGCGCGCCTTGCGCTTCTCATCGTTGGTCTCAGAGTCCGCCACGGCCGAAGTGGCAAGCGGCGCGGCGGTCGTCACGGCGACGCCCGCGCCAGCGCCGAGCGCGCGCAGGAAATCACGTCGTCCTAGTTTGGATTTGGGTTCCGACTTCATCGCCATCCTCCTTGATCCCTATATGTCGTCGCGCGCCGTACGTTTTGCTTACGCATTCAGCGCGAAAGCTTCCGTCTCGATGTCCATCAGCAGACGTCCAATCGTTCCGACCGGGCGATAGAATTTCGCGGATTCCGCCGTTTCAAGGTCTCTGAAAAATTGCCCCATCCACGACGTCACATGTTTCTCAAAAATTTCCTGGTCGCTGCCGGGAGGCGCATCGAACTGGCCGCCGATCAATCCGGCCATGATCTCGCAGAGCGTGGCCGCATGATCTTCCGGTTCGACATTGCCCTCGACGCGCTCGATGCCGAGCTTGCCGAGATCGTCGCGCAACCGCGCCAGCGGTCGCTCGTGCAGGAAGCCAGTGAGATAGTAAGAAGCGTAAGGCATCAACTCGCTGCGGCCGACGCCGATGAAGAGCGCAAAGAATTCGCGCTCGACCTGCTGGAGGGTCGCGCGCTCGGCTGCTTCCGCCAGCGCAATGTGCGCCATGCCGAGCGGGCTGCTGTCGCCGCGCAACCCGGCAAGGCGCTTGAGCAATGCCGCGTCCGGCGCGCGCATGAGCAACGCCGCCAGCAACGCATATTCCTGCGCCCGCGCCGTATCGATCTCATCGACATTGCCGGTCATTCTTGCCTCGCCGAACAGATCGGGCCGCAGCACGACACGACTGACGCCGGTCAGGCTCTCCACCGACACCACCCGCTCCGCCGGAACGCGGGTCCAATTTGAAACTGCGGGTTGTGAAATCCCAAGCTGCCGCGCGAGCTCGCTGACACTGCCCGCAGCACGAATTGCTTGTCTGAGGCCGGGGTCACGCATTCGCGTTCTTTCAAATGGTTACAATGTGAGAGTAATGCCCCGCGCGAGCGCCGGTCAATAGCCGGAGGTTATAGGCTGACCATTATTGCGGTAGCGCACCGCCCTGACGCCGCTTTTGCGTCGGAAGTGACGTATCCTGCATCTGTTCGTCATCAGCGTGCATTGCGGTGTCATTATTGCGACGCACAATTTGCTCATCGCTCGCGACGTTCTTCTCCTGCGAAGGAACTTCGCTGGCCTGAAACGCCACGCGATTCGCCGGTGCATTCAATTCAAGGGGCGCAGGCGTCGGCTCTTCAGTCGCGTGTGGCGCCTCGGCTACGGCAGGCTCGGTGCGCGGCGTGTCGCCAAAAACGTCGGCCAGCATTTTTTTCATGTCGAGGCCGGGATCGATTTCGCCAAATCCCATTGTCTCGTTAGGAACCGTAAAGTCCCAATCGTTCTCCGCGAGACCTTTGAAATCACGAATTGCCGGATCGGCCACCCACGCGCGGCGAAGCGCCGCAAGGCGCAGATCGCCCGGAACCCCCGCTTTCAAGAACACCGAGACGTCGGTTTCCGCGCCAATTGAATCCAGCGATGGCAGGCTGGCGACGTCGAAGGCCGGGACCGCGTCCGACGTTTCATTTGTCGTAGTGGGTCGCTTCTCGACATCCTCCCCGTCCACCGTCGGCTTTTGCGGGACAACTTCCGCCGCCGGCTGCGCAACCGTTTCCCCCGCGTCCAGCTTGCGGCGCGACCATCGCTGGAGGAAATTTTCCGGCTCGGTCATTCCACATCGTCTCCGGAAGCTCTGCCGCGCCGCGCCATGGCTTCAGGGTCGGCGCGGTCACGTTTGCGCTTAACAAACGGACGCTCGACATGAAACTCGGCGACGAATGCGGCGATCGTTTGCTGGATCGGCGCCGGCATCGGTACCTGTTCGATCAGATCGGTGCCCGCTTCGGTGAAGCTCTCGCCTTCCGCCGGATCGGCGGTCACCGCGGCGATCTTGTAAGGTGGCTCCCCCTCGGTGGCGCGCAATGCAACCCACAGCGCAGGCGCGCCGGAATTGAGGTTGTCTCGATAAAATCCGGTGTCGCTGCTGTACAGCGCGACGTCAGCCGTACCGGCATAAAAGGTGACCCGCTGCCCGTCGTCGCTCAATATCGTCCAGGCCGGCGTTTCCGGCTGGCCGGCAAGAACGCCGGCGGCCCGCCAGTAAAATTCGGCCCACGGATTCGAGCTTCTGATGCGCTCTACAATAACGCCGACCGGAATGACAAAATTCGGCGCGCTCATCCAACCACCTCCAGATGCCGGATCGGCAACCCGGTCGCCAAATTCTGCGGTTTCATACGGATGATTTTTTCCGGCGACATCGCCAGGATCAGATAGACAGGCTCGCCCTTCACTTTGTCGAGAACGATCGATGGGTCGCGGAAGGTCAGCGCGAACAGCCCAACGACCCGAGACATTGTCGCCTCGTCGATCGCCTCGCCGTTCCACATCATGTCGCCGATTTTGGTGGCCTCGGCGTCGAGGCCGACATACCAGGCGAGATTGACCTCGCGCAATTCGGAGAGCGGCTCGATGGTCACCTCGACGCCGAGCACATGAGCAATCCAGCGTCGCATTGCTTCGGCAAGCGCAACGAGACCGGAACGTCCCGTGGTCAGATCGATGGCCATGTCGAACTGATCGCTGCGGTCCCAATAGCCAGATGCAGTCTCTTCGTTGAGAACATGGATATGAGCGTCCGCCGGAATCCCCAGCATCGAGACCAGCGGCGATTGCGGCGCCGGATTGATTCCGCCAATGACCTCCTCGTCTGCGGCCAGCAGCGCTCCGTCATGCAAGGTGACGCGCTGGGTGCGGAAGAACAATTCGGCGGCGCGTATGACCTGCGGGTCTTCGACACCCTCCAACGCGTTGCGCATGATCACATGCACCAGCTGGTTGACGAACAGCAGCGGCGTTTTTCCCGGTCCCTTGCGCATCAACTCGGCATAGGCGCCTTCCAGCGTGCGGTGCCGCAGCAGCAGATCCCTGAAGGCGATCAGCACCTGCCAGTTCTCGGAGGCGTCGGCATCGGCAATGGCGGCGATGTCCGAAGCGGAAACCGGCAGACGCGGATCGGCGAGCAAAGCGTTGTAGAGCGTTTTCTCCACGACGCAGGCCTCCGGCGGCGGAATGAGCTCCGGCCGCGCCAGATACACCTTCAAAAAATCGTCGGTCAGCAACAGACCGTTGCCGGGCTCGCGATCGAGCAGATGATGACCGCAGGAAATCCAGAAATCTTTCATTTTTGTTCTCTGCCGGCCATCGCGATGAGGTCGACCTGATCCGCGGGCTGCTCTTCGTCCGCGCCCTCGACTTCGAGAAAGGCGAACACGCGGTTGGGTTTTGCCCCCTCGCGCGGCCGAAGTGTGCGAAACGTCTCGCGCACCGCGCCATCCTCGAAACTGCGATGCACGCCGACGAGAATGTCCTTCGGCTGGTTGCACAGCGACTCGGCGAACGCGACCTCTTCCGCCGCCGCCGCGCGCGCCGCATCCATGTCGGGCGCACCAAAATGCGCGACCAGTTTTTCGGCCAGCAGATGCACGACGCGCGCGCGGTCGTCGTCGCTGACTTCAACGATCTGCACCAAAGTCGACCAGCCGAGCGTTTCCACACCGAGGAAGCCGCTGCGGAATGCCGACCGCGCTTTGCCCTGCAGCGTCGACGGATCGACGGTCCAGAACACGAAAGCGCCGGAAACGGCCCACTCGCCAGGCTCCGCCGCTTTCTCGAAAACGAACGTATCGGACGTATCGAGCCGGATGGTGCGCAAAAGCTTCACGCGCGCGGCCCCTTCGTGACAGGATCGCGCCATGCCGGTTCGGCAAGCTGCGGCAGCAGGACCGCGCGTTCGACCTCCGCCTTACCCATGCGGCGCAGCAGCAGATCGCCGTTGACGTCAATATCGCGCCGCAACCCTTTTTCGATCGGCAATCGCGCGAGATAATTATTCGCGACGGCACCGAAACCGCTCTCCTGCCAGGCATCGAGGGCGACCATGAAATGACGCGAAAAGCTCTCCACCACGCGGTTGGACAGCCCGTCGCTGAAACCTTCCTCTTCCAGCGCGGTGACCAGCGGATTGAGGCCCGGATCCGCTTCGGTCATCGTCACCGTGCGGATCATGGCGCCGAACACCAGCCACTCCGGCACGTCGTTTTCAGCGGTGCCCTGCGGCCAACCGAGTCGCCCGCCGCCAACCAGCCCTTGATTGACCAGAACGGAACCCGGCCACGCAAAGCCAATGGCGGTGTCGGGCTGCGCATAGGAGGAAAGCGCGTCGGCCAGCGCGACCATGCCGGCATAGAAGACGCGCCGCGCCTCAATGAGCGGTTCGTCCGGCTCCACCACCACAGCGAATTCCGCGAGGTCGAAGCGCCCGACATAGACTAATGTGCCGGCGCCCTGTTCCGGCGCGATCGCCATGGCGTGCGCGTAGGCATCGCCGAGTTCGCGCAGACGCACCGCCGTGAATGGCGGTGGCAGCAGCAACTCCGACCCTGAGGCATTGCGGGTGCTGGCCCGGTTCTCCAGCGGCATTCGTCCTCGCTATTACATTTTCATTCGAATAACTATAGTAACGCGTCATAAGGCTTTAAAGCCAGTCCCGCGCAACCGGCGCACGGGTGACGTCCGATACAGCAGGCGTCACCCCGCGAAAAAGGCGACGAACCGATGGCCGACAGGGCGCATCACGTTCTGATCTGTTCCTGCGAAGGCACCATGCCTCTCGACGGCGCGGCTGTACGCTCGGTCTGCCGCGACAGCGTGGTGCTCGAGGGTCGCCAGCTCTGCCGCGCGGAACTCGACCGCTTCCGCAAGGTGGCTGCAGCCGGCACGGACATGCTGGTCGCCTGCACGCAGGAGGCGCCGGTCTTCACCGAGGTGGCGGGCGAGTTTGACGATGCCGGCGCGCTGTCTTTCGTCAATATCCGCGAGAACGCCGGCTGGTCGTCGGAGGCTGCGGCGAGTGGGCCGAAGATGGCGGCGCTGATTGCCGCAGCGGCGGCCGAACCGGTGCCCGACTATCCGTCGGTCAGCCTGTCCAGCGACGGCGTCACATTACTCTATGGCAACGATGAACGCGTCATCGAAGCCGCTCAATTGCTCAAGGATCATCTTGATGTCACGGTTCTGATCAAGCGGCCCGAAGGTATAGCGCCCGCTAGCGTCACCGACTTCCCCGTCGTCAAGGGCTCGATCCGTTCGGCTAAAGGTTATCTTGGCGCTTTCGAACTGGCGGTCGATGACTATGCCGCACCGCATCCGTCGTCGCGTCGCGAACTTACCTTCGGCGCTGCGCGCAATGGCGCCGTCTCGCGCTGCGATATTCTGATCGACCTGTCGGGCGGCGCACCGCTGTTTCCTGCGTCCGATTTGCGCGACGGCTATCTGCGCGCCGATCCGGCCGATCCGGCGGCCGTGCTGCGCGCCGTGCTCAAGGCACGCGATCTGACCGGTAGCTTCGACAAGCCACGCTACATCACATTCAATGAGAATATCTGCGCGCATTCGCGCTCGAAGATCGTCGGCTGCCGCCGCTGTCTCGATTTGTGCCCGACCGGTGCGATCGTGCCGGACGGCAATCACGTCAGCATCGATCCCCACATTTGCGCCGGTTGCGGTCAATGCGCGGCCGCCTGCCCGACGGGGGCGGCGGCCTATGCGGTGCCGCCGGTCGATGCCAGCTTGCGTCAGCTGCGGGCCCTGCTCGGCGCCTACCGCCTCGCCGGCGGCAAGCGCGCGGTGGTGCTGTTTCACGATGCCGAGCACGGCGGCGCATTGATCGACGCGCTGGCACGGCACGGCGATGGCTTGCCGGCCAATGTATTGCCGGTCAAGGTCAACGAGGTAACGCAACTCGGGTTGGAAGCAATCGCCGCCGCCTTTGCCTATGGCGCCGCCGCCGTGCGCTTTCTCCTGCGCGCCAAACCGCGCCACGACGTTGCCGGCCTCGCCAGGACCATTGCATTGGCGGAGCCGATCCTTGCCGGTCTTGGTTTTGCTGGCGCGCGCGTTGGCACCGTCGAAACCGACGATCCCGACATTCTCGGCAGCACATTGCGCGCCATCGCGGCGATGGACGGCGTGGCCAAGCCCGCCACCTTCTCCGTCGTCGGCGGCAAGCGCGAAGTGATGCGGCTCGCGCTGCGCGAGATGCATGCGGTGGCGCCAACGCCGGTCGATGTCGTGCCGCTGCCGGAAGGCGCGCCCTTCGGCACCATTGAAGTGAAGGTCGAAGGCTGCACGCTCTGCCTGTCCTGTGTCTCCGCCTGCCCTACCGGCGCGCTGTCGGACGATCCTGAGCGGCCACTGCTACGGTTTGCCGAAGATGCCTGCGTGCAATGCGGACTGTGCAAGGCGACCTGCCCGGAGAAGGTGATCAGCCTGACGCCGCAGATCAACTTCCTCGCCCCAACGGCGATGAACCGCGTTATCAAGCAGGAAGAACCGTTCCACTGCATCGCCTGCGACGCGCCGTTCGGCGTGAAGAGCACCGTCGAGCGCGTCGTCGCCAAGCTGGAAGGCCAGCATTGGATGTTCAAGAACTCCAAGGAGCGGCTCGATGTCATCCGCATGTGCGCGGATTGCCGCGTCAACGCGATGGCGAAGGAGAATTTCGATCCCTTCGCCGCAACGCCGCGTCCGCTGACGCGCACCACGGAAGACTATCTGCGCGAACGCGAGCAAAAAGACGAAAGCTAGTGCGGCCTCACTTCGTGACGGTCGCTCTTGCGATAAAGTCGACCAGCGCCTTGCGGTCCTCCGCGGAGCCGATGGTTTGCTCCGGCATCTTGGTGCCCGGCGTATAAGTGGCTGGCCCGACTTCGAACATCTTCGCCACCGTCTCCGGCGTCCAGACGATGTCCATTTTGGTCAGCGCATCCGAATAACGATAGCCAGGCTGCGTCGCGATCTTGCGGCCAAACACGCCTGCGAGGCTTGGCCCGGCCTTGTTGCCATCATCCGGCATCAAGGCATGGCAGGCGATGCAGGCGCGATACACCTCGGCGCCGCGGTCGCCGGCATAGGCGGCCAATGGATCGTCCGGCGCGCCAGCCAGCACGATGTCGACCGGTTCGCCGCTGATGGCGTTCCAGCGCCGTAGCATCCGGTCGGCACCGCCGGTCAATAGAGTGCGGCCGTCGGGAAAGAACGCCACCGACCACACCGGCAGGCCGGGTCCGACCAGAGACTTCTGAACGTGGCGCGTCTTGCGCTCGACCACGGTCACCGTGCCGCGGATGCCGGCCGCAGCCACCAGCGCACCATCCTTCGCCGCCGCGAGCGCAATGATCGGCGTCGCGGAGGCCTGCACGTCAGCGCGCATCTCGCCTTCGGGCGAGAGAAAGTAGACTTTGCCATCGGCACCGCCGACGACGATCTCGCCATCGGGTGTCACAGCGACAGCATTCAGCGGCGTCGGCAGTTGCCGCACGATCGGACTGCCGTCGCCCGCGACCGGCCAGATACGCACCGCCGCGTCGTAGCCGACACTGATGACGGCGCGGCCGTCCGGCGAGAACGCGACGCCATTGACGTTCTGGCTGTGCCCTTCAAGGACGCGCGGCGTACCGCCGTTGAGTGGCCAAAGCCGAACCGTGTGATCCCACGACGCCGATGCCAGCCACGCGCCATCCGGTGACACCGCAAGACTGGCGACTGGCGCGGTGTGACCTTCGAACACCGCATTGGGTTGCGATTTCCCGGCCGACCAGACCGCGATGCGCGCATCGGCGCCAGCGGTGACCATGCGGCCGTCCTGGAGAAAGGCGACAGCGTTCACCGCATTCTCGTGGAAACGCATCACCTGCTCGGCGGCGTTGCGTGAAATCGACCAGCGGATCGCCGACGTATCGAAACTGCCCGACAGCACCTGCGTGCCGTCGGACGAAATCGCCAGCGCCCGCACCGGCCCGCCATGGCCGCGCAACTGCGCCTGCGCGCCGCCGGGTATCAGCAGCCACAGCAACAGCAACACCCAGGAACGTCGAACCCGCACGCGCGCCAGCGCAACAAGATCGACTTGTGGCTTTTGGGCCGGACGCTCGCTTATCATTGAATTCTCACGCATGGTCTCGCGCCCGCGACCTTACCAGAGCTCTGAATCGACGAAAAAGCACTCATTAAGACTCGACGGAGCCGAATTCTCGGCGCCTACCCTTGCTTCGCTTCCGCTTGCGGCCGATTTCGGCTCATTTCGCCGGTACCCTGCGGTGCCCCTTCGAGCCGCCCGCCCCTTTACGCCGGTCGCCTAAAAGAATAGACGGCAGGCAGTATTTCCGACGTTTTTGACAGGACCGCGGGCTTCGACCCGCCGCGTTCCCGTTTTTGCGAACTTCAAGGCCTGCCCGTTCATGACGTTTATGCCCGACTCTCCCCAGATCGCCCGCGCTCTGGCGGAACGCAATTACACCCAGCCGACGCCGGTGCAGAAGGCGGTGCTGGCCGACGACGCCGTCGGGCGCGATTTGCTGGTCTCGGCGCAGACCGGCTCGGGCAAAACCGTCGCTTATGGTCTGGCCTTCGCCACCGATCTTCTGGGCGGCGCCGAGCGCTTCGGCCGCAGCGGCAAACCTTTGGCGCTGATCGTCGCGCCGACACGCGAACTGGCGATCCAGGTGCAGCGCGAGCTGACCTGGTTTTATCAATATTGCGGCGCACGCGTCGTGTCCTGCGTCGGTGGCATGGACCCGCGCCGCGAACAGCGCGAACTGGCCGATGGCGCGCACATCGTCGTCGGCACGCCCGGCCGCCTGTGCGATCACTTGCGGCGCAATCGTCTCGATTTGTCCGAGTTGAAAGCCATCGTGCTCGACGAGGCCGACGAGATGCTCAATCTCGGCTTTCGCGAGGACATGGAATTTCTTCTTGAAGCCACGCCTCAGGAGCGGCGCACGCTTCTGTTTTCGGCGACCTTGCCGCGCGGCATTGTCGCCTTGGCCAAGCAATACCAGAAGGACGCATTTCGCGTCGAAGTCCTCGGTGACGAGTCAGGTCACGCCGATATCGAGTATCGGGCCATTCGCGTTGCCGCCCACGATTCCGAGCACGCCGTGGTCAACATCCTGCGCTTCTATGAAGCGCCGAGCACCATTGTGTTCTGCAACACACGTCACGCCGTGCGGCATTTGCAGGCCGCCCTGCTGGAGCGAGGCTTCCTTGTGGTCGCTTTGTCCGGTGAACTGACGCAGAACGAACGCACGACGGCGCTGCAGTCGCTGCGCGATGGCCGCGCCCGTGTTTGCGTCGCGACCGACGTCGCCGCGCGCGGCATCGATCTGCCCAATCTCGGCCTCGTCATTCACGCCGAGCTGCCGAATGACCCGGAAGTGATGCAGCATCGCTCCGGCCGCACCGGCCGCGCCGGCAGGAAAGGTATCAGCGTTCTGCTCGTGCCGAATTCGCGGCGCCGCCGGGTCGAGATGTTTTTCAAGCAAGCCGGCGTCAACGCGGTCTGGGCCGCCGCACCGCAGGCCGACGAAATTCGCAAGCTCGATCAGCAGCGCATGATGCAGGACGAGTTGTTCACCGACGCGCCGACCGACGAGGACCTGGCATTGGCGCGCACCTTGCTCGCCGAAAAATCCGCCGAGGCGATTGCAGCGGCGCTGGCGCGGCTTTATCGCGCGCGCCTGCCCTCGCCCGAAGACATCATCGATCCGGGTTCGGATCGCGGCGTCCGCTTCCGCGACGAACGCAATGACAGGCCTTACGCGCGCGACCGTGAATCTCCTGCCGGCGATGACACGGCGCCGCGCGAAACGGGAAAACGCGCCAGCTTCCGCCGGCCGATGGAAGGCGGCAGCGTCTGGTTCAAGGCCAGCGTCGGACGGCGCAAGAATGCCGAAGCCCGCTGGCTGTTGCCGATGATCTGCCGGCGCGGCGGCATTGCCAAAGGCGATATCGGCGCCATCAAGATTTACGACACCGTCACCGAATTCGAGATTTCCGGCAAGGTCGCCGACACATTTGCAACGAAGGTTCAGGCGCCCGACGCGGAAGAAAACATTCGCATCGAGCCGCTGCCGCAAGGCCCGCAAGGCGGCAGCGCGCCATCAACCCGGGACGAGCGGAGCGCACCCGCCAAAAGGCCGGACAAGAAGGCCGACAAGCCGCATTTCAAAAAGCGGCAGCAGGAGCACAAGGCCGCCGTCGAAAGCCGGGAGCGCGACGACAAGCCGAACAAAAAGCCGGACTTCAAGAAAGGCGATTTCAAGCGGCAGAAATTCAAAAAGTCGAAGAAAGAAAAACATCGTCACCAGCCCTGAACAACCGGCGTCGAAGCCGGCTGCCCCGGCCTTGAGGCCCAGCCGGGCGACCATGTCGACCACCGCTCCCTTAGAGCGCGTGGCAGGCCGCCAGCCTGAGCCCCTCTGCCACGGGTTTTAGCGCCGGCACTTCGGCATGGCAGCGGCTGTGCACCAGCGGGCAACGCGCCGCATAGGCGCAGCCGGTCGGCCGTTTGAACTGGCTCGGCGGCTCCCCGGTCTCGACGGCCCCGACGATGCGCTGCGACGGATCCGGCTTGGGCACGGCCGCCATCAGCGCCTGCGTATAAGGATGCAGGGCGCGGTCGAGAATACCGCGCGTATCCGCCAGTTCGACGACGCGGCCCATATACATCACGGCAACGCGATCGCTGATCTGGCCGATCACGCCGATATCGTGCGAGATGAACAGCATCGACAATCCGAGCTGCTCGCGCAGGTCCATCATCAAATTGAGCACCTGCGCCTGCACCGAAACATCGAGCGCCGACACCGGCTCGTCGGCGATGATCACCGCCGGCGCCGGCAATATGGCGCGGGCGATGCCGGCGCGCTGGCGCTGACCGCCGCTGAGTTCGTGCGGATAGCGCGTGGCAAAAGACGGGTTGAGGCCGACCGCGCTCAAGGTCTCGGCAATCCGCGCGGCGCGGTCGGCGCGGCTCTTGAACACCTTGTTGATGTCGCCGGCCTCGGCCACCGAGTCGCCGATCGACCGGCGCGGGTTCAGCGAAGCATACGGGTCCTGGAACACCATCCGCAGATTGAGCCGCATGTCGCGCAGCGCCTGGCCGCTGGCGCCGATAACGTCCGCGCCCCTGAACTGGATGAGGCCGCTGTCGGGCTTCACCAGCCGGACGATAGAGCGGCCGACCGTGGTCTTGCCGCAACCGGATTCCCCGACAATGCCCAGCACCTCGCCGGCGACAAGCGACAGCGACACGCCATCGACCGCCTGGACGCGATATTTGCGGCCCGAACGCTTGACGTTGAACGACGTGCGGAGATCGTCGACCTGAAGAATGGTCTGACTCACAGCGGCCTCCCCCCTTGCAGCGGGAAAGCGCACAGCGCCTCGTGCCCTTGGCCAACAACGAGCCGCGGCGGCGCGGCGGTCTGGCAGACATCCTGCACGGCCGCGCAGCGCGGCGCAAAAACGCAGCCGATCCTGATCGCGCCCGGCCGCGGCGCCTGCCCGGGAATCGTCGGCAGACGACGAACGCCGAGATTGCGCGCCGGCATGCAGTCCATCAGGCCGCGCGTATAATGGTGACGCGGCTCATTGAACAGCGCGCCCACATCGGCGGTTTCGACGATGCGGCCGCCATACATGACGGCAACGCGGTCAGCCAGTTGCGCAATCACACCCATGTCGTGGGTGATGAACAGGATCGACATGTCGAGGCGGTTACACAGGTCGCGCAGCAGCCCGAGGATTTGGATCTGGATGGTGACGTCGAGCGCCGTGGTCGGCTCGTCGGCGATCAGCACCTGCGGCCGGCAGGCCAGCGCAATGGCGATCATGATGCGCTGGCGCTGGCCGCCCGACAGCTGATGCGGATAGGCCGAGAGCTGCAAGGCGGCGTCCGGGATGCGCACCAGTTCGAGGAGTTCGCGCGCGCGCGCCAGCGCCGCCGTGCCGGAAACGCCGTCATGCACGCGCACCGCCTCTGCAATCTGGTCGCCGATGCGGCGCACCGGATTGAGCGAGGTCATCGGTTCCTGGAAGATCATGGCGATGCGGCCATGCCCGGCCTCGACGCGCTGCCACGGCTGCAGCGCCGTCACATCGGCGCCGGCAAGTTCGATACGGCCGCCGCGGACGCGCGGGCCCGGTTGCGGCAGCAGCCCCATCACCGCCAGCGAGGTCATGCTCTTGCCGCAGCCGCTCTCGCCGACCAGACCGAGAATCTCGCCTTTGCCGATGTCGAACGATATGCCGGAGACGATATCGACCGGCGCCGCCTCCGCACCAATGGACACTGTGAGGTCGCGAACCGACAGCACCGCTCAGCCCTCGCCGCTAAAGACGTCACGGAAGCGCGGATCGAGCCGGTCGCGCAGCGCATCGCCAACAAGATTGAGCGAGAACGCGGTCAGAACGATCAGCGAGCCCGGAAAGAACAACAGCCACGACGCCCGGGTGATGAAGGTGCGCGATTCCGCCAGCATGTTGCCCCAGCTTGGAATGTCCGGCGGCGCGCCGAGACCGAGGAAGTCAAGCGAGGCCGCGCCAAGCTGGGCGAAGGCGAACACGAAGCTCGCCTGCACCAGCAGCGGCGAGATCAGGTTCGGCAGGATGTGCTTGAACACCAGCCATCCCGTCCCCGAGCCCATGCTGCGCGCGGCCTCGACATAGGTCTCCGCGCGCAGGCGCAAGGTCAGGCCGTAGATGATGCGCGTCGTGGTCGTCATGTAGCCGGCGCCGATGGCGATAATGGAATTGGCGACGCTCGGGCCGAGGATGACGATCAGGCCGAGCGCCAGCAGCAGCGATGGAAACGCCATCAGCACATCGACAATGCGCATCAGCACATGGCCGAGCCGCGGAAACAGCGCCGACAACACGCCGACCGGAATGCCCGTGGCCAGCGCGAAGAACACGACGCCGGCACCGATCAGCAGCGCCATGCGCGCCGAGTAGATGGCACGCGACAGCGTATCGCGGCCGAACTGGTCGGTGCCGAACCAGTGCGTGGCGTCGGGCGGCATCAAACGGGCCATCGGCTCGATGGCGTAAGGGTCGTAAGGCGCCAGCCACGGCGCGAAAGCCGCGGCGAACACCATCGCCAGCAGCACGCCGAGCCCGATCAAGGCAATGGGCCGCGCGAGGAACGGCGTAAGCCACAAGGTGATGCTGGCGCGGCTCATTGCAGCTCAACCCGCGGATCGAGAAAACGGTAGGCCAGATCGACGAGCAGATTGATGACGAGGTACAGCACCACGATGACCAGGATGATGCCCTGGATGACCGGATAATCGCGGCGCAAGATCGACTGCACCACCAGCCGGCCGATGCCCGGCAGCGCGAACACGGTTTCGGTGACGACCGCTTCCGACATCAGCGCGGCGAAGGTAAAGCCGAAGGCCGACACGACGGTGAGCAGCGCGTTGCGCAGAATGTGCCGGGTCACCACCTGCCAGGGCCGGATGCCCTTGGCGCGCGCGGTGCGCACATAGTCCTCACGCGCCACGTCGAGCATGCTGGCGCGCGTCAGGCGCAGGATCAGCGCCGCATTCGGCGCCGCCAGGGTCAGGCTCGGCAGCAGCAGATAGCGCAGATTGCCAAGGCCGCCCTCGAAGATCGACGGATAGCCCGAACTCGGCAGCCAGCCGAGCGTCGCCGCGAAAATCAAGATCAGGTAGAGCCCGACCCAGAAGGTCGGCACCGAAGCCATCAGCATGGCGACGCCGGACAGGCCCTGGTCCAGCCAGGTGCCGTGACGCATCGCCGCGACGGTGCCGATCGGCACGCCGATCAGCACCACCCACACCATCGTCATGGTCGCGAGCAGAATGCTGGTCTCGGCGCCGTCGGCGATCACCGCGGCGACCGGCGCCTGGAAGAAGATCGAGCGGCCGAGGTCGCCGCTCAGCGCGCGGCCGGCCCATTGCAAATACTGCAGGACGATCGGCTCATCGAGGCCGAGTTCGGTGCGCAATCGGTCGGCCTGGTCCGCCGTCGCGGTATCGCCGAGCAGCACATAGATCGGATCGCCGGGGATGACATGAATGAAGGCGAAGATGATCACCGACGCCGCCCAGAGCGTCACCAACGTCGCCCCTGCCCGCTTCAGTGCAAATGCCCACATTCAAACCTGCCGGGTGATCCGCGACGAATGGTCATGCCGCGGCGGTTCAGGCGCCGTGAAAGCCTCTGAACCGCCGCGATCACATGGACGGCCTACTTGTTGGAGACATTCCAGAACGCGGGGCCGTTCGGGTTCAGTCCCTTCAGCTTCGGCGAAGCGATGTCGTAGGTGTAAGCGTCGCCCACCTTCATTACCGGCACCTGCTCGTAGATCAGGGCCTGGATCTTGTCCCAAGTGGCCTTGCGCGCGGCCTGATCGGACGAATTCACCAGTTCGGCCCGCAGCGCCTTGATCTCGGCCGTATCCCACCAGCCGGCATAGCTGGCATTAAGGAAGGTGAACAGAATTGGGTCGGGGAAGAACGAATGGTGCGTGACGAAGATGTCCCACTGTTCGGGCTGGCCGCGCATCTTGATGAGCGTCGCCCAGTCAACGACGTTCATCTGCACGTTGATGCCGGCATCCGCCAGTTGGCGCGTGAACACGGCCGCCTGGTCGTAATGCGCCTGATAGTTGGTCGAGACCAGCAGCCGGATAGGCTGACCTGTGTAGCCGGCTTCCTTGGCCATTTCCTTGGCCTTCTTGGGATCATGCGGGCTGTAACCGTCGATGCCCGCGGTCGAGTACCACGGCGTGTCCTTGGGGACGATCGAGCCTTCTGCCTTCCACAGATCCTTCGAACCGAAGGAGACGCGCAGTGCCTGCGATTTGTCGAGCGCGGTCTGGATGGCGCGGCGCAGCTTGTAATTGTCCTTCAGGATGCCTTCCTTCGAATTCATGAAGAACAGGCCAAAGATAGGCGCATTGGTCCGCTGCACCTGGACCGACTTGTCCTTGCTCAGCGTGTCGTAAAGATCGCCCGAGATCATCTCGGCGTAATCGTAGTCGCCGGCCTGCACGCCGCTGACGCGGGTGCCGACATCCGGCACCGGGATGAAGCGGATCGCATCGAAGTTCGCGACACGCGCGCCGGCAAAGCCGTCCCCTTTTTCTTTGCGCGGCTTGTAGCCGGCGAACTTTTCGAGTTCGACATAGCGGTTCGGCCGCCATTCCTTGAACTTGTAGGGCCCGGTGCCGACGTAGTCCTTCTGCTCGATCGGCTGACCGGTGGCTTTCGAGGCTATTTCCTCCGGATAGATTGCAAGTCCGCCGTTGACGTCCGACACCAGGTTCTTCCAGGCGCCGTTTGGCGATGACAGCTTGAGCGTTACTTCATATTTCCCGGTCGCCTCGACCGAAGTGGCACTCGCCATCAGCAGCTTTCCGCGGGCGCCAAACTTGCCCCAGCGCTCCATCGACGCAACGACGTCCTTTGCGGTCATTTCCTTGCCGTTATGGAATTGAACGCCTTCGCGCAGCTTGATGACGATGGTTTTGCCGCCGTCCTCGAGACGCTCGCTGTCGGCCAGCAGCGGCTGCGATTTATAGGACGAATCCCAAGCATAAAGCGTTTCGAACATGTGGCGCCCGATCGCCGTGGCGACGTCGGCGGTCGTTACCATGACGTCCAGCGGCGGCGGCTCGCCGATCGTGGCTTCCCGAAGCGTCCCGGCCGCGTTGGCCTGGGCATTCAGAAACAATGTCGTGACGATGGCAGCGGCGCCGCGCGCCAAAAGCCCGATTGCGGATTTCATGGTCATCCTCCCCTTTTGCGGAACGCTACAAGCCGGCTTCGCAAGTCCAGTCTCAGGTCGTGGCGTGGGTCCACCAACGGTGGTTTCCACCATCTTTTTGATCCTTTGTTTGAAAGTTACATACACTGTGTGCTAAAGTTCAAGTTCAAAGTTGCATCTAATAACGACTTTTGCAGTGCATCCGGTCACGCTCGTAACTTTATTACCAAACTGCAGATCCCTCCCGGGAAGGACAAAGCGGTGGCTCGACAGGCGAAAAGGCAACCCATGACACGTCCGGCAAAGCGGCTTCAGCGGGCCACCGGCAAAGCCAAAGGGCCTGCCACGACGCCGTCCGCCAGCGACGGTTTTGGCGCCGGCGATATTGTGTCGGTGATCCGGCAGATCGGGCCGACGCTCAGCCCTTCCGAACAACGGGTCGCCACCGCCCTGCTTGTCGACGTGGATTTCGCCGTTCATTCGAGCAACGCCGAACTTGCCCGCCGCGCCGGCGTCAGCGAGCCGACGGTCACGCGCTTCAGCCGGTCGGTTGGCTGTCGCGGCGTGCGCGAACTCAAGGTGAAGCTGGCTCAGGCGATGGCGGTCGGCCGCATCTATCTTGAACTCCCGCCGCATGTCGGCACCGATCTGGCACGCCCGGCGCTCTGGCGGTCGGTGTTTCAGGAAATCCGCAACGCCATCAACGCCGTCGAGCAGCAATTGCAGAGAGACGACGTCGAAAAGGCGGCCGAGGCCATCGCCCGATGTTCGAAGCTGGCCGCCTTCGGCGTCGGCGGCGGCTCGACCGTCGCGGTGAGCGAAGTCGAGAACCGCTTCTTCCGCCTCGGCATTGCCGTCAACCATTCGTCCGATCCGCGCCTGATGCGCATGATCGCGGCGACGCTCGGCCGCGGCGACGTCGTCCTCGCGATTTCGACCAGCGGCAACATGACCGAAGTGATCGAGGCCGCCAAAGTCGCCAAGCAATATGGCGCGACGGTCATTGCGATCACCAAGCCGCAAAGCCGGCTCGCCGCCATCGCCGATATCGCGCTCGGCTTCCATGTGCCGGAGGCGCCCGACGCGCTCAAACCGACTGCATCGCGCTTTGCCCTGCTGGCGATCATCGACCTGCTCGCAACCTCGACCGCCTATCTCAAGCCGCGCGAGGCGCAGGAGCGCATGCGGCGCATCAAATTCGAGTTGATGAAGGCGACCAACGAGGGAGCCGACGGCCCTCTCGGTGACTAGAGCCGCCCTTCGCGCCGCGCAAACCACGACAACAGGACGACAGTGACATGAGCTACGATCTCATTCTCAAGGGCGGTCGCGTCCTCGATCCGGCCCAGGGGCTGGATGGCGTCGCCGACGTGGCTTTCGCCGGCGGCAAGGTCGCAGCGATCGAACCCAGAATCGCCGCGGCCAATGGCGCCGATGTCCGCGATGTCAGCGGACGGATCGTGACGCCCGGCTTCATCGATCTCCACACGCATGTCTACTGGGGCGGCACGTCATTGGGGGTCGATGCGACCGACTTCGCCCGGCGCAGCGGCGTGACGACGCTGATCGACGCCGGCAGCGCCGGCCCCGGCAATTTCAAGGGGTTCCTCAAACACGTCATCGAGCCGAGCGAGCCGCGCATCCTCGCTTATATCCACGTGTCCTTCGCCGGCATCTATGCCTTCTCCAAACGCATCATGGTCGGCGAGAGCAGCGACATGCGTCTGATGAGCCCGGCCGACGCGGTCGAGGTCGCTAACGCGAACCGGGACACCATCGTCGGCATCAAGGTCCGCGTTGGCCGCAACGCCAGCGGCACCTCCGGCATTGCGCCGCTCGATATCGCGCTGCAGGTCGCCGAAGAAGTGTCGATGCCGCTGATGGTGCATATCGACGAGCCGCCGCCGAACTACGAAGACGTTCTGGCGCGGTTGCGTCCCGGCGACACGCTGACGCACTGCTTCCGCCCCTTCCCCAATTCGCCGATCACCGGCCAAGGCGCGATCAAGACCGCCGTGCTCGAAGCGCGCAAGCGCGGCGTGCTGTTCGACGTCGGCCACGGCATGGGCTCGTTCTCGTTCAAGGTTGCCCGCGCCATGCTCGACGCCGGATTCATGCCGGACACGATCTCGTCCGACGTTCACAGCCTCAACCTCGAAGGCCCGGTGTTCGACCAGGCCACCACCTTGTCGAAGTTCCTGTGCCTCGGCACATCGCTGACCGACGTCATTCGCGCCACCACCGCGAACGCCGCCGCCGCCATCCGCCGGCCCGAACTCGGCACCTTGCGGCCGGGCTCGGCCGGCGACGCCACCATCTTCACCGTTGGCGACGGCAGCTTCCCTTACACCGATTCAACCGGCGAACGGATGAACGGCAACAAGCGAATCCTGATCGAAGGCATGGCGCTCGGCGGCCACTGGTGGCACCCCGCCGGCAATCTGTAGGATCGCGCATCGCTCGGCCTGGGAGGCGGATGTGGACAATAAAACACAGACACGGGCGCAACTGACGACGCCGGCGGTCCTGATTGACCTCGCCAAGGTTGAGCGCAACATCAGGCGCCATCAGGACTATGCCAACCGCCATGGCCTGAAGCTGCGCCCGCACATCAAGACCCACAAGCTGCCGCAGATCGCCGCGATGCAGCTGCGCGCCGGCGCCATCGGCGTGACCTGCCAGAAGGTCTCGGAAGCCGAGGCCATGGTCGCCGGCACGCCGGACATTCAGGACGTCCTGATCACCTACAACATCGTCGGCGCGGAGAAGCTCGACCGGCTGGCGGCGCTGGCGCGAAAAGTGAAACTCAGCGTCGTTGCCGACAACAAGACAGTTGTCGCCGGCCTCAGCCAGCGGTTCGCCGCGGAAGCAAGCCCGCTTGCCGTACTCGTCGAATGCGACACCGGCGCCCATCGCTGCGGCGTGGCGACGCCGGATGACGCCGCGGCGCTTGCCGACGTCATTGCCCATTCGCCAGGTCTGAGCTTCGGCGGTCTGATGACCTATCCGCCGCCGGATGGCGCGGCCAATGTGCAGAGCTTTATGTCTCGCGCCAAAGCCTTGATTGAGGCCAAAGGCATTACGGTGCCGGTCATCACCTCGGGCGGCACGCCGTCAATGGCGAAGGCCGGCGATGCGCCGGTAACAACCGAATATCGCGCCGGAACTTATGTCTACAACGACCGCTCGCTGGTCGCGCGCGGTGCATGCGGCTGGGACGACTGCGCCCTCACCGTATTGGCAACCGTGGTGTCGGTGCCAGCGGACAATCGCGCCATCATCGATGCCGGCAGCAAGACGCTGACATCGGACCTGCTCGGCCTGCCGGACTACGGCCATGTCCTCGGCCGCGACGACATCCGGATCGATCAGTTGTCCGAAGAACACGGCCGGCTGGTGAGCGATGGGCCGATCGGTCTCAAGGTCGGCGACCGCATCCGGATCGTGCCCAATCACGCCTGCGTTGTCAGCAACCTGGTCGATCAGGTGTATGTGACATCGGCGGACGATGCGAATGCAGGCGGCACAATGTGGGATGTTTGGCCCGTCGCCGCCCGCGGCCGCATTACATAACCGCTCGCATCACATCTTGTCGGCCCGGAAGGCCACGCAATCGATTTCAACCTTGCAATCGACCATCATGCTCGACTGCACACAGGCGCGCGCCGGCGGGTGATCCTTGAAATACTCGGCGTAGACGCCGTTGAAGCTCCAGAAGTCGCGCGGGTCGTCCAGCCAGACGCCGACGCGCACGACGTCCTCAAGTCCGTAGCCGGCCTCTTTCAGGATCGCGATCACGTTCTCAATCGTTTTGCGGGTCTCGGCGACAATGCCGCCCCGCACGATCTCGCCGTTTTCCATCGCGACCTGACCCGATACATAGAGCCAGCCATTGGCCTGCACGGCACGGGCGAAAGGCAGCGGCTGACCGCCCGCCCCTTTGCTGCCGGTCCCGAAGCGCTTGATGGTCATGGTGCGTCACCTTGCATGCGTTGCGGCGTCACCATGCCAAAGTTGAAACCGGCCGTATAGACATTTCCCAGCCCGGTGCGATCAGCGCATACGCTCGACCAGGAAATCGATGAACAGCCGCACCTTCACCGACAGATGCCGCGTCGGTGCGTAGATGGCGTAGAGCGTCAATTGCGGCGGCTTGTAATCGTCGAGCGCCGTGACCAGCGCGCCGCTCTTGAGTTCACGCTCGGCGAGAAACACCGGCAGCACGGCAATGCCCCTGCCCTTGATCGCGGCGTCGCGCAATACCTCGGCATTGTTGACACAGAGCGACCACTTCGGCGCGATCCAGTGATCGGCGCCATCGGGCCCGGTGAACTTCCACTGGTTGCCGGTGGATAGAAAGCCATAAGTGAGGCATTCGTGCTGGCGCAGATCGGCCGGCTGCTTCGGCTGGCCGTGCTTCTTGAAATAGCCGGGCGACGCGCAAACCACGCGATCGATGTCGACGAGCTTGCGCGCGATAAGCGACGACGGCTCGAGTTCGGCGATGCGCAAGGTGACGTCGAGACCTTCCTGCACCGGATCGACCTGCTCGTCGGTGAGCACGAGCTGGATTTGCAGATCGGGGTAGCGCTCCATGAAGTCGGCCAGCACCGGGCCGAGCTTGATGGTGCCGAACGACATCGGCGCGTTGACGCGCAGCAGCCCGCGCGGCGTCGATTGCAGCTGCGTCGCCGCCTGGTCGGCGGCGTCGAGGTCGGCGAGCACCGCGACGGCGCGTTCGTAATAAGTCTGGCCGGTCTCGGTCGGGCTCGCCTGCCGCGTGGTGCGGTTGAGAAGCTGGACGCCGAGGTCGCGCTCCAGTTCGCCGACATATTTGCTGACCGCCGAGCGCGACAGCCGCAGCTTGCGGCCGGCCTCAGCGAAGGATCTCAGTTCGACGACGTTGACGAAGGCCCTGAGGCTGGCGAGCTTGTCCATGGCGGTACTGGCGTCTCCAATTGTCGCCAATTCATAGACAATGCTGCCACGAATTGCCAGATTGTCGTTTCATGGAGGACGGGCCACGTTAGCGGCACGAATTCAACGGGGCGAGCGATGCCCCTCAGGAAAGGAGCCTGCCATGTCCGGCATCCACCACGTGACCGCGATCGCTGGCAACGCCCAGCGCAATTTCGACTTCTATACCCGCGACCTCGGCCTGCGCTTCGTCAAGCGCACGGTCAATTTCGACGATCCGGGCACCTATCACTTCTATTACGGCGACGAGGCCGGCCAGCCCGGCACCATCCTCACCTTCTTCCCGTGGGAGCATGCCGCCCCCGGCCGCAGCGGCGTCGGCCAGACGCACCAGACCGCGTTCCGCGTGCCGGCGTCGTCGCTCGGCTGGTGGACGCATCGCCTCACCGAAAAGGGCGTCGCCTATCAGCCGCTGGAAAAGCGCTTCGGCGAACCGGTGCTCGCCTTCAGCGATCCGGACGGGATGAGTCTGGCGCTCGTCGGCGTCACCGGTGCGGAGAATGAGAAGGCCTGGGCCGCCGGCGGCATTCCGGCGGAGCATGCCATCCGTGGCTTCCACGGCGTCACCTTGCTGCTGGAGAAGGCTACCAGGACCGGCGCGATCCTCACCGACGTGCTCGGCTACGCGGAAGTCGCGCGTGAAGGCGCGATCATCCGCTATCAGGCGAGCGCAACGCCAGGTGCTTATGTCGATATCTACGAAGCCGGCGGCTTCCTGCCGGGCCGCATGGGCCGCGGCTCGGTGCATCACATCGCCTTCCGCGCGGCTGACGACGCCGAGCAGAACGAAATGGCGAGGAAGCTGATCGAGAAGCACGGCATGCATCCGACCGAGCAGAAGGATCGCAATTACTTCCGCTCGATCTACTTCCGCGAACCCGGCGGCGTGCTGTTCGAGATCGCGACCGACGTTCCCGGTTTCGCCGTCGATGAGCCGGTCGAGACGCTCGGCAAGGATCTGAAGCTGCCGGCCTTCCTCGAAGGCCACCGCGCCGAGATCGAGAAGGTGCTGCCGGTGCTCGAAGAGGAGAATGCGTCGTGACCGACTTCATTCATCGCTTTGAAAAGGGGTCGGCGGCGAGTTCGCCGCCGGTCCTCCTGCTGCACGGCACCGGCGCCGACGAGAACGATCTGATCGATCTCGGCCGCGCCGTGGCGCCCGGCTCCGCTTTGCTGTCGCCGCGCGGCAAAGTGCTGGAGAACGGCATGCCGCGCTTCTTCCGCCGTCTCGCCGAAGGCGTGTTCGACGAGGCCGATGTGAAGCGTCGCGCCGATGAGCTGGCGGATTTCGTTGTCGCAGCGCGCGAGCGCTACGGCATCGCGGCGCCGGTCGCGCTCGGCTTCTCCAACGGCGCCAACATCGCCGCCGCGATGTTGCTGCAACGGCCGGAGGTTCTGTCCGGTGCGGTGCTGCTGCGCGCGATGGTGCCGCTCACCGATCCGCCGAAGCTGCCGATCCCCGGCACGCCGGTGCTCATTCTGTCCGGCGCGCAGGACCCGCTGGCATCGCCGGACAATCCGGCGCGGCTGGCGGCGCAACTCAACGAACGCGGCGCAAAGGCCGAACAACGCATCGTGCCCGGTGGCCATGGTTTGACGCAGATAGATGTTACGCTGGCGGCGGCATTCATGAAGGCGGCGGCGCGTCACGCGGCGGCCGCGCCCGCGTGACGGAATTGTGACTGATCTAGCGCAAAGTCCGTGACACGGGCCCGTGCGGTAATGCCCGCGATTAACGGGCACGGTCATGAAGTCGCAAATCGTCGAACATCTTGGACAAGGCGAGATCCTCTTGCCGTCCCGCATCGCGGAAGGGCTTGCCGCCAACGACCGGGTCAAGGTGCGCTTGAGCGTGCTGCAGGCGGCGGTACGGCACGCCTGCGACCCGCAAAGCGCGGCCTTCAACCTGGGCGAAGAATGCCGCTGCGTTAATCTCGATGTCCTGCCGCTGGAAGCGCTGGTGAACGGCGCCACGCTGACCGCGCGCGACATTCTCGTTGCACCGGGCCTGAGCGTCCTGCGCGACGCCATCTGGGGCGATGTCGATGCCATGATCGACGCGGTCGCCGCAGGCGATCCGGATGAAGCCGCTCGTGCCCGCGAACGCGCAACCGCCTTGCGTGCCGACGGCACGGCGCAAGCGGCGGACACGATCGAACTTGGCGAAGTAACCCGTCTCGCCAGCGTCTCGAGCGGCAATGGCGGCAGCCTGCATCGGCTGGTCATGGAACTGCACAAGGCCCTCAACCGGCTCGCCGCCGCGCACGCCGAGGAAGACTTCGCCGGCGCCCATGTTCACGGTCTTCATGCCGACGACCGTACGGCCGTCGCCGCCTTCATGCGCGGCCTCGATGCCACCCGCAAATTGAAGTTCGATCATCCAGGCCTGTCGACCACCGCCGCGCGGACCGGCAATCGCCTCGTGATCCAGAACGACATCGGCGAGACCGACGCGCACGTCGTCGTAATCGCCGTCGAGGATCGCGCCGTGACCGTCACCTATACCGACGTGCACCTGCCGCGGGCCAAATTCTTCACCGCTCTGCTGCGCGATTTCCCGGTCGAGTGGAGCGGGCTGGACCGCAAGAGCGCCGAAGGCCTTGGCGACGATGGCGTGTTCTATCTCGTCAGTGGGCGTCTCGCCGCCGACGGCGCCGGGCTGCGCGACTCCTTCCTCGAGGCGCTCGGCGCCTCGCTGGTGTTCCTCATCGACTGGAACAAGGCCCGCAAGGTGCTGCGCAACTGGGTGTCCAAAAGCGACGCCATCGGCATTCTCGATTGGGGCGCTCGCAACAGATTCGGCCACCGCGGCTTTCTGGCGCTTGGCGGCGACGAACTGGTCGCCTCCGCCGTGCATCATGCCGCCCCAAACCGTATCGGCTTCGGCGAAAGACTCGATCGCGCGCTCGGGCGCGAAGCCGCCGTGGAATTCCTGCGGGGCGTACTGCGTGTATCGGCGGAAGCGTTGCTCGAAGGCGGCTCGGTCCGGCTCGCACGCGATCGCATCGAGGCCGAGCTGGTTCGGCATTTGCAGCGCGCCGATCGGATTCTGCTGTCCATCGTTGTTCGCCAATTGGGGCTGGCGCACGATATCGCCGCCGGAATCGCACTGTTCATTGCGGAGCGACAGGCCGGACGGCCCTTCGACAGCGCGGCCTTTGCGGCCCGGGCACGGCATATTGAAGAGAAGGCCGACCGGATCGCGCACGAAGCGCGACAGGAAATCGATCGCTTCGAAGCCGAAGGCACGATCAAGCGCCTTGTCGATATCGCCGAGCAAACCATCGACGATCTCGAACAGGCGGCGTTCATCGCCTCGCTGGCGCCCGAGACGATAGACCGCGACCTCCTGAGCCCCCTCGCCGATCTAGCCGATGCGGCGATCGCAGGCGCCGAAGCCGCGACTCGGGGCGCCGTCGCGGCGTCAGACGTGCCGGACGGACGCCGCATCGACTCCGAGGACGCCTTCGCCGCCGTGGCCCGGCTCATCGAGGCCGAGCACGACGGCGACCGCGCCGAGCGCGCGCTCACCACCGGCGTGCTGCGCGGGGAAACCGATCTGAAGACCGCCCTGTCGGTCCTCGAACTGGCGCGCGCCATCGAGCGGGCGACCGACGGCCTGGCCGCTTTCGGCCATGTCTTGCGCGAGCGCGTGCTCGCCGAACTCGCCACCTGAGACCGGAGAAGCGCCCATGCACATTGCCCGTATCGGCGGCGGCTCGGTCGAACAGCCCGCCGCAGACATGATCGGCAGCAAGGCCGCCAATCTCGCGCGCATGGCAGCGCTCGGCCTGCCCGTTCCGCCCGCTTTCGTGCTGCCGATCGACTTGTGCGCGGCCATTGTGGCCGGCGAATCCGAAGCGCGGGCCGCGGTCGGCGAATCCTTGCGCGACGGCATCGCCTTTCTGGAGCAGGCGACGGGACGGAAATTCGGCGACAAGCGCAATCCTTTGCTCGTCTCGGTGCGTTCCGGCGCGGCACACTCGATGCCCGGCATGCTCGACACCGTTCTGAATGTCGGCTGCGCGCCGGCCGTCGTCGATGGGCTGATCCGCATGAGCGGTCATGCGCACTTTGCCTGGGATTGCCGGCGTCGTTTCATCGAAAGCTTCGCCCAAGTCGTGCTCCGGCTTGATCCCGCGCCTTTCGCCAGAAAGCTCGATGAACTCGTTGCCGCCGAGCGTGCCGGCGGTGAGCATGGTCTCGACAGCGAGGCGCTTGAGCGTCTTGCGGCGGAGTACAGGCAGATCGTCGAAAGCGAAGACGACGTGCTGCCCGACGATCCAATGCAACAACTCGAAGCCGCAGCCCACGCCGTCTATCGCTCCTGGATGAGTCCGCGTGCGGTGACCTATCGCAGACTTCAGGGCCTCGACGATCTCAAGGGCACCGCCGTAACCGTACAGGCGATGGTCTACGGCAACCGTAATTTCCGGTCGGGCTCGGGTGTCGCCTTTTCGCGCGACCCTTCGACCGGCGCCGCCGAGCCGGTGATTGACGTACTGTTTGCCGCGCAAGGTGAAGACGTCGTTTCCGGTCAGCGTACACCCGATAATGAAGCGGCACTGGGACGGCGTTTGACCGATGTGGCGCGGCAATTGCGCGAGGTACTCGGCCTGCTCGAGCGCGATTTCGCCGATGTGCAGGACGTCGAATTCACCATCGAGGACGGCAAGCTGTGGATCTTGCAGACGCGGGCCGCCAAACGTACGCCCCGCGCCGCGTTACGAATTGCCATCGATCTCGTTCATGAAGGCCTGATCGACAGGGAAGAAGCCTTGCGACGCCTCGAAGGCGTGCCGTTCGAACGCCTGGCGCGCCAGCACCTCAACGACGTCGGCGTACCGGCTGCGTGCGGCATTTCGGCTTCGCCCGGCATCGCCGTCGGTCGCGCGGCGTTCAATGCCGAGCGAGCCGTCGCCCTCGCCGAATCCGGAACACCCGTCATCCTGCTGCGGCCCGACACCAGCACGGCCGATGTCGCCGGCTTTTCCGCCGCCGCCGGTATCGTCACGGCTGTCGGCGGCCGCACGGCGCATGCAGCGCTGGTCGCCAGGCAGATGGGCAAGCCGTGCGTCGTCGGCTGCGCGGCGCTGACCGTCGACACCAACGGACAAGCCGCCAGACTTGGCGAAACGTTGATTAAGGAAGGCGACTGGCTATCGATCGAAGGCGAGACCGGTGCGATCTACCTTGGCTGCGGCACGGTGATCACCGAACACGCCGAAGCCGAACTTGCCGAAATCGAAAGCTGGCGCAGCAAGGTCGCCTGACAGGCGTCGGTCTTGATACCCTCCCGGACACGTCGAGGTCGGCGGCCGCACGCGCAACCGCAGTCTGAAAGTTCCCTCGATTGGGGCAATTGACGGCCTTGAGGCGATCTTTGTTCCTTTCGGGCCCTTCTGCGCCTATAAGTAACGACGCAGCCGGTCCTGAAAGGACTCTGTTTTGAGTGATCAGCCTCAGTCCGTCGTCTGGTCTGAAAACGACCTGCGCCGGGCGACCGTCGCGGCCGGGGTTTCCTTGTGGTCGTGGAACGTCGATACCGACAAGCTGACGATGGACGAGCGTGCCTACGAGTTGTGGGGCTTGCCGCCGGCTCCTTCGGTGTCATTCGAGGATTTGTCCAGCCATATTTATCCGGCGGATCTGGACCGGGTGCGCGCGGCGTTCGCTGCGACGCGTGCGGTCGTCGGGCCCTATGAGATCGATTTCCGCATCCTGATTGGCGATGAAATTCGCTGGATATCGGCGCGCGGTCAGGGCGACGACGCCGACATCAAGAACCGTGTCATGTTCGGGGTTTTCCTCGATGTGACCGGCCGCAAGCAGGCCGAGGAAGGCCACGAACTGCTGGCCGGTGAAATGAGCCACCGCGTCAAAAACCTGCTCGCGATTGCATCGGGCCTCACGCATATCACCTCGCGATCCACGAAGACGACGCAGGATATGGCGCGCGAGCTGACGCAGCGCCTCACCGCGCTGGGCCGCGCGCATGATTGCGTGCGCCCCATTCCGAATAAACAAGGCAAAGCAGCGCTGCTCGGCGACCTCATCTCGGTGCTGCTCGCGCCGTATGACGATCTCGGCGCTTTCAGTGGACGAATCCGCGTCTCCGTTCCACGCATGGGCGTCGGTGAAGGCGCTGCCAATACCCTCGCCCTCGTGCTGCATGAACTGGCGACGAATTCCCTGAAATACGGCGCGCTATCGTCCGCGAGCGGAATGCTGGACGTGTCCTGCACCTCGGAAGACGATATGGTTCTGGTCTGGACTGAACGGGGCGGGCCGCCGGTGGCCGGCCCTATTGGCGAGCCGGGCTATGGTACCAAGCTCGTGACGCGGGTCATGGAAGATCAGTTGGGTGGATCGATCGAGCGTGACTGGTCGCCCGAGGGCGCGATCATCACGCTCCGTCTCGACAAGAAACGGCTCAGCTCCTGATTTTCTAGGGAGACGGCCAGCCGCGCATCGCCAGGTTCGCCACCTTGTGCAATTCCTCGCGGCCGGCGCCGGCGGCAGCGCGCACTGACAGACCATCCAGCACCGTCATGAAATACCCGGCGAGATCCGCCGGCTCGATGTCGCCCGGCAACTCGCCCTCGGTCTTGGCCTGGCTGAAACGATCGATCAGCATCGTTTCGGCCTCGGCACGCTTGGCGCAGAGCTGCTCGGCCAACACTTTATCGGATTCGGCGGTGGACAGCTTCACCAGCATGCAGCAGTTCGGATTACCTTCATCGGCGTAGAACTCGATGACGCGATCAAACAAGCGCTCCATCATCGCCCGCGCGGTAGGCTCCTTCATCAACTCGGCCCAGATCTGCTTGCGAACTTCGGCATACCGGTCGAGCGCGGAGTGGAACAGCTTCTCCTTGTTGCCGAAAGCGGCATAAAGACTCGGTGGGCTGATACCCATGGCATGGGTCAATTCGGAGATCGAAGCGCCCTCGTAGCCATGGCGCCAGAACACGTCCAAGGCTTTGTCCAACGCCTTTCCCGTGTCGAATTCCCGCGGTCTTCCCATTGTAGCCATTAAAGAATTTCCCTCTCAGCCGTTCCCCGCCGAACGTTCGCTTTATTTTTGTAACAGGAGCTATATAAGTGCCTTGACAGTCTGATCCAGCCGGTACATCTGTAACGTCCGTTACAGAACATACATACGTGCCGTCTGGAGACATTGCAATGAAAAAGGGACCGAACCGTGCGCGCCTCTGGGGCGCTGGCCTGGTTGCCATCACGGTCGTCGCGGCGGCAGGCGTCTACCTGCTGATGCCGGCGACGAACACGCCGAACAAGGCCCTGGCTGCGGCGGGACCGCAGGCCGTGCCGGTATCCGTCGCGATCGTCGAACCGAAATCCGTCAAGCTCTGGGATGAGTTCTCCGGCCGCCTCGAAGCGGTCGAGCGCGTCGATATCCGCTCGCGCGTCGCGGGCGCCATCGAGTCGGTGAACTTCCGCGAAGGCGCGCTGGTCAACAAGGGTGATGTCCTCATCACCATCGACCCGGCCCCCTACAAGGCCGAAGTCATGCGCGCGCAAGCTCAGCTCGCCGCGACGCAAGCGCGCTCGGCGCTGACGCAGACCGACCTCGAGCGCGGCAAGCAGCTCATCGATTCACGCACCCTGTCGCAACGCGATCTCGATCAGCGCGAAAACGCGGCGCGCGAAGCCGACGCCAATGTGCGGGCGGCGCAGGCCAACCTCGAGGCGTCGCAGCTCAATCTTGACTACACCCAGATCCGCGCGCCGGTTGCCGGCCGTGTCGGCCGCCTCAATGTCACCGTCGGCAATCTCGTCGCCGCCGGCTCGAGCGGTCCGGTCCTGACCACGCTGGTTTCGGTCAATCCGATGTACGCCAGCTTCGATGCCGACGAAGCCTCCCTGCTCCGCGCCCTCGGCTCGCTGCCGACGCAAGCCGCACGCAATGAGATCGACCGCATTCCGGTGCAAATGATCCTCGGCGACAGCGAAACGCCCCGGCAGGGCAAGCTGCAGCTCATCGACAACCAGATCGCCACCACGACCGGTACGGTGCGCGTTCGCGCCGTGTTCGACAACAGCGATGGCGCCCTGATCCCGGGCCAGTTCGCCCGCCTCTTTCTCGGTCGCGCCGATAACAAGCCGGTGCTGCTGGTGAACGAACGCGCCATCGGCACGGACCAGGACAAGCGTTATGTCCTCACCGTCGACAAGGACAAGAAGGCCGCTTACCGCGCCGTCAGTCTGGGTTCGCCTGTCGATGGCCTGCGCGTCATCACCGACGGCCTGACCGCCGGCGACCAGGTCATCGTTTCGGGCCTGATGCGCGTGCGTCCCGGCGCACCGGTCGAGCCCAAGCTCGTGCCGATGCTCGCCTCCAACGACCAGACGAACCGCCAGTAACGGCGGTTCGATTCCCTTTCTTTTCCCGATCGCTGCCGAACAGCTGGTACTGTCATGAATTTCTCACGTTTCTTTATCGACCGGCCGATTTTCGCCGGCGTGCTGTCGGTGTTGATTTTCCTCGCCGGCCTCCTGGCCATGCGAGCAATGCCGATCTCGGAATATCCGGAAGTGGTGCCGCCCTCTGTCGTGGTGCGCGCGCAGTATCCGGGCGCCAACCCGCGCGTCATCGCGGAGACGGTGGCGACGCCGATCGAAGAATCCGTCAACGGCGTCGAAGGCATGCTCTATATGAACAGCCAGGCGACGACCGACGGCGTGATGAATCTCACCGTGACCTTCGCGCTCGGCACCGATCCCGACAAGGCGACGCAGCTCGTGCAGAACCGCGTGTCGCAGGCCGAAGCCCGCCTGCCCGAGGAAGTGCGCCAGCTCGGCATTACCACGACGAAAAGCTCGCCCGACCTGACCATGGTCGTGCATCTTCTGTCGCCGAACGGTCGCTACGACATGACCTATCTGCGCAACTACGGCATCCTCAACGTGAAGGATCGCCTGTCGCGCATCCCGGGCATCGGCTCGGTGCAGTTGTTCGGCGCGGGCGACTACGCCATGCGCGTCTGGCTCGATCCGCAGAAGGTTGCCGCGCGCAGCCTGTCGGCCGGCGACATTGTCCGGGAAATCCGGGCGCAGAATGTTCAGGCCGCCGCCGGCATCGTCGGCGCCGCGCCGAGCGTTCCCGGCCTCGATCTTCAGCTTTCATTGAACGCGCAAGGCCGCCTCGACAGCATCGATGACTTCGGCGAAATCATCGTCCGCACCGGCGCCGACGGCCAAGTGACGCGACTGAAGGATGTCGCACGCCTGGAACTCGGATCGGCCGATTACTCGCTGCGGTCCCTGCTCGACAACAAGGACGCCGTCGCCATCGGCATCATGCAGGCGCCCGGCTCCAACGCCCTCGATATCTCCCAGAATGTCCGCAAGGTGATGGCCGACCTGAAGCACGCCATGCCGGACGGCGTCGACTACGCCATCGTCTATGACCCGACGCAGTTCATAAGCGCGTCGATCGAGGCCGTGGTGCATACCCTGCTCGAAGCCATCGTGCTGGTCGTGCTCGTGGTCATCCTGTTCCTGCAGACCTGGCGCGCCTCGATCATTCCCCTGCTCGCCGTGCCCGTGTCCATCGTCGGCACTTTCGCGGTGATGTACGCTCTCGGCTTCTCGATCAACGCTCTGACGCTGTTCGGCCTGGTGCTGGCCATCGGTATCGTGGTCGACGACGCCATCGTCGTCGTCGAAAACGTCGAACGCAACATCGAGAACGGGTTGTCGGCGCGGGCCGCGACCTACCAGGCCATGAGCGAAGTGTCGGGGCCGATCGTCGCCATCGCGCTGGTGCTGGTCGCCGTGTTCGTGCCGCTCGCCTTCATCAGCGGTCTGTCCGGCCAGTTCTACAATCAGTTCGCACTGACCATCGCCATCTCGACGGTGATTTCGGCGATCAACTCGCTGACCTTGTCGCCGGCGCTCGCCGCCATGCTGCTCAAGGGCCATGATGCGCCGAAGGACAGGCTGACCCGCGCCATGGACAAGGTGCTCGGGCCGTTCTTCCGGCTGTTCAACAAGGTCTTCACGCGCGGCACGCAGGGTTATACCGGCGGCGTCAAGAGCCTGCTCGGCCGCAAGGCGGCGGTCATGGGCGTCTACGCCGTGCTGGTCGGCGTCACGGTCGGCCTGTTCCAGATCGTGCCCGGCGGCTTCGTGCCGGCGCAGGACAAGCAGTATCTCGTCGGCTTCGCGCAGTTGCCCGACGGCGCCACGCTCGACCGCACCGAAGATGTCATCCGCCGCATGAGCGACATCGCGCTCAAGGAGCCGGGCGTCGAAAGCGCGGTCGCCTTCCCCGGCCTGTCGATCGCCGGCTTCACCAACTCATCGAATGCCGGCATCGTCTTCGTGACGCTCAAGCCGTTCGCCGAGCGCAAGACGCCGAACCTGTCGGGCGGCGCCATCGCCATGGCGCTGAACCAGAAGTTCTTCGGCATCGACGAAGCCTTCATCGCCATGTTCCCGCCGCCGCCCGTGATGGGCCTCGGCACCATCGGCGGCTTCAAGCTGCAGATCGAGGACCGCGCCGGTCTCGGCTACAAGGCCCTCGACGATGCCACCAAGGCGTTTCTCGGCAAGGCGATGGCCGCGCCCGAGCTCGCCGGCCTGTTCACCAGCTATCGCGTGAACGTGCCGCAGCTTTACGCCGACATCGACCGCACCGCCGCGCGTCAGCTCTCGGTGGCCGTGCCGGACATCTTCGAGACCCTGCAGGCCTATCTCGGCTCGGTCTATGTCAACGACTTCAACAAGTTCGGCCGCACTTATTCGGTGCGCGTGCAGGCGGATGCCAAATATCGCGCCCACGCCGAAGATATCAGCCGGCTTCAGGTGCGTTCGACCACCGGGCGGATGGTGCCGCTCGGCGCCGTGCTGAAGATGAAGACCACCGCCGGCCCCGAACGCGCGCAGCGCTACAACGGCTTCCTCGCCGCCGATATCTCGGGCGGCCCTGCCCCCGGCTATTCGTCGGGTCAGGCGCAGGAGGTGATCGAGCGCATCGCCAAGGAGACGTTGCCCGCCGGCATCAGCTACGAATGGACCGAGCTGACCTATCAGCAGATCCTCGCCGGCAACTCCGCGGTGCTGATCTATCCGATCGCGATCCTGCTCGTCTTCCTGGTGCTGGCCGCGCTCTATGAAAGCCTCGTCCTGCCGGTGGCGATCATGCTGATCGTGCCGATGGGCCTGATGGCCGCCATGGCCGGCGTGTGGCTGACCGGCGGCGACAACAACATCTTCACCCAGATCGGCCTGTTCGTGCTGGTCGGCCTCTCCGCCAAGAACGCCATCCTGATCGTCGAGTTCGCGCGCGAGCTGGAATTCGCCGGCCGCAAACCGTTCGAAGCGGCGCTCGAGGCCAGCCGGCTGCGGCTGCGGCCGATCCTCATGACCTCGATGGCCTTCATCATGGGCGTGGTGCCGCTCGTCACGTCGGAAGGCGCCGGCGCCGAGATGCGTCACGCCATGGGCGTTGCGGTGTTCGCCGGCATGATCGGCGTCACCTTCTTCGGCATTTTCCTCACGCCGGTCTTCTATCTCTTGGTGCGAGCGCTGTCCGGCTTCAAACCGCTGCGCAATCACAATGCCGCGCCTGAGGAAATACCGGCCGCCGCTCACGCCCCCTGAGCGGACGACCAACGTGCGATGCCGCCTTTCCCCGAAGGCGGCATCGCATCGTTTTATTGGCAGCGCGCCTAGCGCCAGCCCATCCCCGGCGCGACGTGCTTGAGGATCGCCTCGATGACATGGGCGTTGTAGTCGACGCCGAGCTGGTTCGGCACCGTCAGCAATAATGTATCGGCTTCGGCGATGGCCTCGTCGCCTTTGAGTTGCTCGATCAGCTTGTCCGGCTCCGCCGCATAAGAGCGGCCGAAAATCGCGCGCTCCTTGTCGCTGAGGAAACCGATCTGGTCCTCGCTCTCGTCGCGATCGAAGTACATGCGGTCCTGGTCGCTCACCAGCGCGAAGATCGAGCGCGACACCGAGACGCGCGGTGTCCCTGCATGGCCCGCTTCTTTCCACGCGTCGCGATAGAGCCGGATTTGCTCGGCCTGCTGCACATGGAACGGCTTGCCGCTCTCGTCGATCTTCAAGGTCGACGACTGCAGATGCATGCCGAGCTTGGCCGCCCACGCCGCCGTGGCATTGGTGCCGGCGCCCCACCAGATGCGCTGGCGCAGGCCTTCGGAAAACGGCTCGAGCCGCAGCAGGCCCGGCGGGTTCGGAAACATCGGCCGCGGGTTCGGCTTGGCGAAGCCCTCGCCCTTCAGGAGTTCGAGAAACACTTCGGTGTGCTTGCGCGCCATGTCGGCATCGGTCATCCCCTCGGGCGGCACGTAGCCGAAGTAACGGAAGCCGTCGATCACCTGCTCCGGCGAGCCGCGCGAAATGCCGAGCTGCAGCCGCCCGCCGGCGATGAGGTCGGCGCTGCCGGCATCCTCCGCCATGTAGAACGGGTTCTCGTAGCGCATGTCGATGACGGCGGTGCCGATCTCGATCTTTTTGGTGCGCGCGCCGATCGCCGCCAGCAGCGGAAACGGCGAGCCGAGCTGGCGCGCGAAATGATGCACCCGGAAATAGGCGCCGTCGGCCCCCAGCTCTTCCGCCGCAACGGCCAGCTCGATGGACTGCAACAGCGCGTCGGCGGCCGTGCGCGTGCCCGACTGCGGCGCCGGGGTCCAGTGTCCGAAGGAGAGAAAGCCGATCGATTTGCGGTTGGTCATGGGTGCTGTCCTTTGCGCCCTATCTAGGCGCGCGGCGCGCGCTTGTCAGCGGAGGATCAAACGTGAGCGGAAGGAACAAGACTGATACCAGCCCTCGCCCGGCCTCATCCTGAGGAGCGCCCGCAGGGCGCGTCGCGAAGGACGAGGCCGCCCCATCCTTCGAGACGCATCGCTATCGCGATGCTCCTCAGGATGAGGGCGGGGCTTGCCCCGCGCGCCGTCCTAGACTATATTCCTAGTCATGGCCCTCAGCCCCCTCTTTCACCCCAACCCGTGGCGCCGCGTCCTGGTGACGCCGGCCGATCCCGACGCGATTCCCGAGCGGCCACGCCCGCCCGGCCCGGACGGCCAGCGCTCGCGCCGGCCGCATGCGGACGCGCGGGTGGCCAAAGTGCGCCGCCTGATCGAAACCACCACCCTCACTTATAGCCAGATCGCGGCGCAGACCGGCGTCGGCCGCGCCTCGATCAGCCGCTGGTCGCGCGATTTCAACTGGACGCGCCCGTTCGACGCGCCGCGCGCGACCGACCGGATGCCGACGCGGCGCGCCCTGCAGCGCAAGAAGCTGCGCACCTTGGCCGAGCGGCTGCGCCAGCTCGCCGAGCGTCATATCGACGAGCTGGAGCGCGCGGCCGCCATCGACCCCGACAAACTGATGGCCGCGCTGCAGCTTCTGAAGATGGCGCGGCTTGAAGCCATGGGCCGGCGCCGCCGCCGCAAGCCGCTCGACACGCCGGCGAAAACCGGCCAGCAATGGATGGACGAGCAAGCCGCCATCCGCACCGCGCTCAAGGAAATGCACCGCGGCGGCGTGAATATCGACGCCGCGCCGCCGGAGGCCGTGGAGATGGTGATCGACGCCAACCTGCCGCCGCTGGGTGCGGCGTTTGGAGTCAGGGGGAGATAAAACAGCACCATCTCATGCCCGCATCACACGGCGCTTATTTCGAGCTACTCCTATTTATCGTGCGGACCAAGAAAGCGCGTGCCATTGTAGTGAATAAGGTGCGAGGCACTATCTGCCAGCCACACTTCTGTCTCCCACGAAATTTCTTCTGAGTAACGCATGAACGTCCGTCGATCGGGAAAGGCGCTAACAAAGACAAGACCTGCGCTCGACTTCTCGAACAGACGCTGCAACTCATCGTGGCGCTTAGAGTCGACCGGCCCATGCGATGTCACTGCTTCGGCAAGGATTAGCCAATTTTCTTTTGGATAAAAAATAACTACATCGGGCATTTTGCCGTGGTTATCGATGCTGACACCGAGTTTATTTAGAGCGCCTTTGTCAAAATATCCCCATTTTTCACCAGTATCTCCAACGTAGATCAGCTGCCCACCCGGTACAAAGCGCGGCGCAAACTGTTCCCAAATCCCCTTGATCAGTTCGCTATGAACGCCAGGGCTGAGGCTAATTTCTTGCCCAGCTCCAATCACCACTGGCACCATGACCATTTCACGCTCTTTGGCATACTTCGTAGCAAGCCCAGGACGAGCCGCCATGTAGCCCTTAAGCTTTAGCGGATACTCACCAGAGCCGTAGCTTTGTAAGACAGCAAGGCAACTAGCCTCAATTTGGTAAACTGCCTTGGGACTATTTACAGGGCGCGTTGGCTCATCGGGGTTGTAACGAGCGATACCTGCCTCCACGAACTGATGCATAGTCTGACGCCGGATGGTCTCGCGCGTGTTAGGAGCGTAATGCTTGTCGTAATAGTCGCGGGCCCACTCCATAATAGGGGTAATACCCATAAGTGGCGCCGCAGCCTCAGACCACTTTCGCGAGGGACGCATGTCGAGGATTGCCAATAGGCAAAGAGCCGATCGCTCATTTCTCTGCTTTCTCGGCAGGTCAAGATCGGTCAGAATTTCCAACGCTTCGTTCAACTTTGACATCCGTCCCTTCCACAACTGCGTCGACTTGATCTTGAGTCGCTTCGCCATGCGTGACCGCCCATTTTCCATATTCGAGCAATGTCTGCCTTTCTGGATAAAGCATTGTACGCAGGTCGGTCGCATTGACTTGCGTATGCCCGCTGAAATTGCGGAAGTACTGGTCAGTTATCGTCGCATTGAGGAAAAGAGCAATTCCATGCGCCAAAATCGGATCGACACCGCGTTTCTCTGAGTGAATGACATTGAGATGATTTTCGAAGCCAAAGAACGGAAATGGCAGCAACCCTGGATCGACGACAAAAGCAACAAGTCGCCGACGCTCTTCTTTCGATGAAAAACGTTTCGTCACGGCGTACCAGCCTGCGGGCATCAACCATTTCTGTGTAGCGTGGCTAACCTTTAGTGCGTTTGGCTTCTTGTGCTCGCGAGGCCAGGTTAGCTTACCGCCTTTAAAGTGGTGAGAGTAAAGCAGCGGTACTTCGCTTTCAGTCGCCTGCGCTCGCCAATACTCGCGCAAACGAAAGTCAACAACAGGGCCCGTCGCAACCCCAAGCCCCAAATCCGAAAGCGACCTTACGAACAGGTGGCCCGCATCAGCAAGAGTGAAGGTGGGAATGTGTATGTAGCATTGTTCATCTCCAGGCTTAACCACATCGGAAAATGGAATGCTACGCTCCGCATAATCTGAGAAGGTCGGGCCATGCGAGGTCGAAATCACCACCTCACCTTGATGAGCTTTTCGTTCTAGCCGGATGATTACGTTTTCTTGCAGAACATCATCATCATGGAAGGCTTTTTTTCGGCTATCAAAAACGTGGATGTGAGTGATAGCCGCCTCTTTGAGGAGCCATCGACGGAAAGGCCTGAAGTATGTTCCGTTACAGAAGCTTCGCGGAATAATAGCAACAATTTCACCACCCGGCCTCGTAAGCGCCACGGCTAAACCGAGAAACGCTACATACAGATTAACAGCCTCGATACCAGCCTGCCGCAAGAGAAGACGATAGTCTGAAGTAGCGCCGATCTTCTTGTATGGCGGATTGAGAATGACATGCGTGAATTGCGTGTCACCAAAAGAAAGCGCGAAAGCAGCTTCCCGGAGAAAGTCTCGCTCGACAACCGACGCAGTGACCGATGGCCCCTGCAATTCGGCAAGTTGGTCACGCAAATAAGGTAGCAGTACGGGCTCGATCTCATACGCCGCAATCGAAAGGCGAGAGCCACGCTGCCCCGCCGAGCTAAAGCGTTGCACGAAGGCTCGCGTCAATGAGCCAATACCCGCTCCAGCATCCAGCAACCTCGCTTCGGCCGGCCACTTGCGAAACAGAGAGGCCATAAAATCGGCAATAGGCGAAGGCGTCATAAATTGGCCCATTGCGACCCGCCGGACTGGGTCCAGCTGTTCCGTCGCCTCTCTCCGGAGAACGTCGATCCTTTGGGTCGCCGAGGACATGGTCAATTTCATACCTCGATCAGTGGGTTAGCGTGGAAAACGGTCGCTATCTGCGCTCCGTTGGATAGTCCATTGGCAACAATCTGTCACGGATTTGCTGGAGTTTTCCAGCCTGAAGAATTCGCCTGCTCAGTATAGTCATCCACAATACCGTTAGCGGGGCAAACATGGCCACCCCTTGATTCCTGTCATGCATTGTTGTTTTGCCTCCCGCGTTAGCTTCGTCCTACTAGTTGAACGACAGGAACTTGCTGGCCAACCGATCTGAACGAGCGCGCCCTTCGAGGCGGCATTACGAATGACATCTGCGCCCACAGCACCCAAATCTGCAATTTGCCAAGTTTAAACTTGACGCAGCACCAAACAGCGAACGTGGGTTTAAATGACTAAGGGTCGCGAACTGCCCGGCCATCGCGCTGGCTTGTATCGTCGGCGACACAGTCCTACATCTTTTGAGATTGGCCCTGCTCGGGAGACCGCGCGAATGACAGGGTTTGACCAATGACCGGTTTTGGCATCTTCGCTTTGGCGTGGCCGTTCGTGTCAATCGGCCTGGCGGTCGCCTGCGTCCTTGCCTTCCACCGTTATCTCGACAAGCGCCAGCAGCGGCCGCATCGCGCGGCGGAGTAACGGCCCCTCACCCGCCCTCATCCTGAGGAGCGGCCCTCGCAGGCGCAGCCTGCGTAAACTTGGCTGCGTGGCCGCGTCTCGAAGGACGAGGGCGGCCCTCATGGTTCGAGACGGCGCTTCGCGCTTCCTCACCATGAGGCCGGCCCCCTACTCCTCCTTGAACCCAAGCTGCATCTCGTTGCCCTTGGCGCCGTAGTACTTGAACGGCAGGAATTTGCCGGTCATGCCAATCTGCACGCGGTCGCCCTTGGGGTCGGCCTTGCGCGTGATGTCCATGTCGAAGTCGATCGCCGACATGATGCCGTCGCCGAACTCCTCCTCGATCAGCAGCTTGATCGCCGGGCCGTTCACCAGGATCAGCTCGTAGAAGCGGTAGATCAGCGGGTCGGTCGGCGGCATCGGCGCATAGGCGCCGCGCATCGGCACCTCGTTGAGCAGCGCCGCTTCCGCCTTCGTCAGCCCGAACAGCTCGGCCGCCTTCGCCGCCATCGGCTTGGTCATCTTGTGCTGGCCGAGCACGGCGCCGGTCACCAGGATCGGCGACATGCCGCCGATCGCCTCGCAGATGTATTTCCAGGTCCAGCCCTTCTCGCGCTTGATGTCGAGCAGCTTTTCGGTGAGGTCGGCGCGTTTCATGAGATGCTCCTTTTCGCGGACTGCTTTCTTGTCCCGGACGCGGCGCAGCGCGTGAGCGGTGCACCGCAGATCCGGGATCGTTACGAACTGTGGTTTGTCGCGGTCCCGGCTCTGCGGTGCACCACGTCGTGCTGCACCGCGTCCGGGACAGGTGCCGGCTCCGGCAGGCCCGGCGTGATGTGCGGCACGCGCCGCGGATCGTAGGACGCGCCGGCCTGCGCCCTGAAGGTGCGGCTGCGCTCGACCAGGAAGTCGAGAATGTGGTTGCGCACCGCGTAGTAAAGCGGGTGCTTGTGGAAGTCGTGGCGCGCGCGCGCCTTCGGCAGCGGGTTGTCGACGATCTCGGCGAGCACCGCGCCGGGGCCGTTGGTCATCAGCACCACCTTGTCGGCCAGATAGATCGCCTCGTCGACGTCGTGCGTGATCATGAACACGGTCTGCCCGGTGTCGGTGCAGATGCGGCGCACCTCGTCCTGCAGCGTGCCGCGCGTCAGCGCGTCGAGCGCGGAGAACGGCTCATCCATCAGCATGATCTTCGGCTCGATCGACAGCGCCCGCGCGATGCCGACGCGCTGCTTCATGCCGCCCGACAGTTCGGACGGACGCTTGTGCTCGGCGCCGGTGAGGCCGACGAGGTCGATGAATTTCTGCGCGTGCGCGTTGACCTCGCCGCGCGACCAGCCGCGGTGGCGCGACGACACGGCGTAGGCGACATTGCCGAGCACGGTGCGCCAGGGCAGCAGCGAGTGGCCCTGGAAGATCACGGCGCGGTCGAGGCTGGGGCCGTCGATCGCCTTGTTGTCGACGATCACGGTGCCCTCGCTCGGCGCGTCGAGGCCGGCGAGGATGTTGAGGATGGTGGTCTTGCCGCAGCCGGAATGGCCGATGACGCAGACGAATTCGCCGCGCGCCATGGCGAGCCACAGATTCTCGAAGATCGCCGTGGCGCCGAAGCGGCGCGAGATGCCCTCGATGGCGATGAAATGGCTCATTCGGGGAACGTCACGAGTTTGGCCAGCCGCGCCAGCACCAGATCGAGGATCATGCCGACCACCCCGATCGCCACGATCGCCACGATCACATTCACAATCGAAAGATTATTCCACTCGTTCCAGACAAAGTATCCAATACCTGTTCCTCCAACCAACATTTCCGCCGCGACAATGACAAGCCAAGCGATACCGATTGAGATACGCATTCCGGTGAGGATCGTTGGTGCTGCGGCCGGCAGGATGACGGTGAAAGCGCGGCGGAAGGTGCCGACCTCAAGCGTCTTGGCGACGTTGAGCCACTCCTTGCGCACCTGGGACACCCCGAACACCGTGTTGATCAAGGTCGGCCATAGCGAGCAGATGAAGATGACGAAGATCGCGGACAGGCTTGAATCCTTGATGGTGTAGAGCGCGAGCGGCATCCACGCCAAAGGCGAAATTGGTTTTAGCACCTGGATGTATGGATCGAGCGCCTTGCTCATCAAAGGCGACATGCCGATAAGAAAGCCGGCCGGCACCGCAACGAAGACCGCCAGCGAATAACCGATCATCACGCGCAAGATCGAGTAAGCCAGCTGAATGCCAAGACCCTTGTCGTTCGGCCCGTTGTCGTAAAACGGCCGCTTGATGTGCGACCATAGCTTCTCGCCAACCTCGAGCGGCCCAGGCATGGCGGACTTGCCCTGCGTCGCGGTTGCCCCCATCAGTTTGGCATATTCCGGATCCATCGTCGCGGCCGTGCCCGACCCTTGCGTGGCAACATGCCACGCAAGAATGAGGCAAGCGAAAAGCGCTCCCGAGACGATAGCCGCCCGCCACGTCAGCGAGACACTCATGACTCCTTCCGGATCTTAAAGCTCTTGATGTAGTCCTCCGGCTTGGCGGGGTCGAAGGGCTTGCCCATCACGACAAATGTCTTCGTCGTCGTGGTCGGCGGCGTAAGCCCCACTTCCTTCATGAGTTTTGCCGTGTCGGTGGCCAGAAAGACGTCCTTGGCGATCTTGTCATAGTCCAGGTCGCCCTTGACCTGCCCCCAGCGCTTCATTTGCGTCATGATCCAGACCGCGAACGACTGCCAGGGGAACGGGTCGAAATCGACCCGGTTGGCGTCCTTCTTTACGGTGCCGAGACCATCCGCATAGGTCCCGGTCAGGATCTGCTCGAGCACCGTGACCGGCTGGTTGATGTAGTTGGCCGGCGCGATCGCTTCGGCAATCTGCTTGCGGTTCTCAGCCTTATGCGCAAAGGCGGTCGCGTCGATGATCGACTTGAGCAGCGCCGCGTAGGTGTTCGGCATCGACGTGACGAACTCCTTCGACGCGGCGAAGGCGCAGCACGGGTGACCGTCCCAGATTTCCTTCGACAGGATATGGATGAAGCCGACGCCGTCATAGACCGCGCGCTGGTTCATCGGATCGGGGCCAAGGAAGCCGTCGATATTGTCGGCGCGCAGGTTGGCGACCATTTCCGGCGGCGGCACGGCGCGGATCTGGACATCCTTGTCGGGATCGATGCCGTGTTCCGCGAGGTAGTAACGCAACAGATAATTGTGCATCGAGAAGTCGAAGGGCACGGCGAACTTGAAGCCTTTCCAGTCCTTCGGATCGCGCTTGTCCTTGTGTTTGATCGACAGCGTAATCGCCTGGCCGTTAATGTTCTCCACCGCAGGCATCGTATAGGGAATCGGCTGCGAACCGACACCCATGCTGATGGCGAGCGGCATCGGCGACAGCATGTGCGCCGCGTCATATTCCTTGTTCAGAGTCTTGTCGCGGATCACCGCCCAGCCGGCGGTCTTGATCACGTCGACATTGAGGCCGTACTTCTCATAGAAGCCCATCGGCTTCGCCATGATGATCGGCGTGGCGCAGGTGATCGGAATAAAGCCGACCTTGAGATCTTTCTTTTCAACCGGGCCGAACGCGGCAAACGCCTCGGTCGCGGCCTTGACCGGGAAGAACTGCGAGATTGCGGCCAGCGCCGTCGATGCGCCGAGCGATTGCAGGAAGGCACGGCGGCCGACATCCTGCGGAAACAGCTTCCGCATCACGGCGGAAGCGACAATGTTTTCGTAAGCCTTCTCTTCGCTGACATCCGGTGTCACCGCCTGCAAACGCAGATCGGCGGCACGATCATGTTCGACCTGGCTCGCATGATGGCCGCAGGAGCAGCCGGTGTTGTTGAGGCCGCGCCTGGCGTCGAAGGGATTGTCGAAAGTTGACATGAATGTCGCTCCCAGTTGGTCATCGGCAATTACCGGGACAAAGAGCAACTTCGGTGCCAAGTGGTCGAGACAGCGCCGTCTCAGGAGCGCGGATCGCGTAAGTGCCTGTGATTGGCGCACTTCTTGCTTACGACATTTCGTAGTCCACGAACTTTCGTAATCGCAGGGACGGAATGTCACACGATCTTGGGGAGGACGGTATGAGCGGCCTATGGCCTGTGCACGCGGATGAGGCAGACGGGCGATCGGATGCCGCTTTCGGTCGCATCGAACGGGAGAACCAGCTCATCCTCCGCGCCGCCGGCGAAGGCATCTATGGCGTCAATGCCGAGGGCAAAACCACCTTCGTCAATCCGGCGGCGGAACGCATGCTCGGCTGGACAGCGGAAGAACTGGTCGGGCACGACATGCATGCGCGGGTGCACCATACCCATCCCGACGGGTCGCATTACCACGACCATGAATGCCCGATCTATGCGGCGTTTCGCGACGGTGCCGTTCATACCGTCGAACACGAGAAGTTCTGGCGCAAGGACGGTAGTTCGTTCTGGGTCGAGTACACATCGACACCGATCCGCGACGACGGCGTGCTCATCGGCGCGGTGATCGTCTTTCGCGACGTGACGCAACGTCACGAGGCAGCGGAAAAGCTGCGCGCAGCGCACGAGGAAGTCGACATGCTGCGCAAGCGCCTTGAACTCGAAAACGCCTACCTGCAGGAGCAGATCAGGATTGACGGCAATCATCACGGCATTATCGGCCGCAGCGCCGCGATTCAGCAGACCTTGCAGCAAGTGGGCCTGGTTGGCCCAACAGAGGCCACCGTACTCATCACCGGCGAAAGCGGCACCGGCAAGGAGCTGGTGGCGCGGGCCATTCACGAAGCGAGCCGCCGGGCACAGCGGCCGCTGATCCGCGTCAACTGTGCGGCCATCCCGAGCGACCTGTTCGAGAGCGAGTTCTTCGGCCACGCCAAAGCCGCCTTTCCCGGCGCGCTGCGCGACCGCACCGGGCATTTCGAGCTGGCCGACGGCGGCACCTTGTTTCTCGACGAGGTCGGTGAAATTCCCTTGGCACTTCAGGGCAAGCTGCTTCGCGTGCTACAGGAGGGCCAATTCAAGCGCGTTGGCGAAGTGCGCACACGCAAGGTCGATGTCCGCGTGATTGCCGCATCCAATCGTGACTTGAAAACCCAAGTGAGGCGCGGTCACTTCCGCGAGGACCTGTATTTCCGCCTCAATGTGTTTCCAATCCATCTCGTGCCGCTGCGTGAGCGCATCGAGGACATTCCGCTGCTCGCCATGCATCTGCTCGGCAATGCCAGCAAGAAGCTCAACACCGGTGAATTGCGAATGACTCAAGGCGATGCGCGCCGCCTGTCGCTATACGACTGGCCGGGTAATGTCCGCGAGCTGCAGAACGTTATCGAGCGCGCGGCCATTCTTGCTCGCAACGGCCGCGTCCGTCTCGATCTGCCGGACGTGCCGGCCACGAACGGCGGCCGCCGCGGTCCGACTATCGTGGCGAAAACGCAGGTTCTGACCGACGATGACCGGCGCGAACGCGACCGCAACAACATCGTGGCCGCCCTCGCCGCCAGCGGCGGCAAGGTTTTCGGACGCGGCGGGGCCGCGGAACTGCTAGATGTCAAACCCACCACCCTCGCCTCACGCATGAAGGCGCTCGGCATTCGCCCGGTGCGAGTCGACCACCGACATCAGGAAACGGAGCAGCGCACTCAATGAGCAGGCATCACAGTCTTCGCGGCGACGTTGGCACCGTGCATCGTGGCGTGTTCGATGCTTCGATCAAGCCGGTTCTGCGGATCGAGTCCGGCGATACCGTCGAAGTGACGACGCTCTCGGCCAATGACGAGAACTTGCCGCCGGAGGGGTCCGGCTTTGCTCTGACGCCGGAGCACCGCCGGGTGCTCACGCAAGTACCGCGCGGCATCGGCGCACACTTCATGAGCGGACCGATCGAAGTTGCTGGCGCGGTGCCCGGCGACGAACTGGTTATCGAGATCCTCGAGCTCGGCTTCGCCCAGCCCTGGGGCTGGAACATGATCAAGCCAGGTCTCGGCGCCCTGCCCAACGATTTCGACAAGATACGCACCATTTTCGTGCCGATTGACGAGGCGCGCGGCATCGTCACCATGCCCTGGGGACTGGAACTGAAGGTGGCGCCGTTCTTCGGCGTCATGGGCGTTGCGCCGAAGCCCGGCGACGGCGCCTGCATTTCCAATATTCCCCGCTCGTTCGGCGGCAACATGGACAACAAGAATCTCGGTGTCGGCGCGACCTTGCATCTGCCGGTGTTCAACAATGGCGGGCTGTTGTCCGTCGGCGACGGCCATGCCGTTCAGGGCGACGGCGAGGTTTGCGTCACCGCGATCGAGACCGCGCTGCGCGGCAAGCTGCGGGTGTCGCTCCTGAAACAGACCGGCATCGATCATCCGTGGGCCCAGACGCCGACCCACATCATCACCATGGGTTTCAACGAGGACCTCGATCTCGCCGCCGAATTCGCGCTGCGCGCCATGATCCGGAAGATCGGCGAGATCAACGGCCTGTCTCGGGAAGATGCCTTCTCGCTGATCAGCGTCGCCGGCGACTGCTGCGTGACGCAACTCGTCAACGTCGCAAAGGGCGTGCATGTGATGATGGCGAAGGAGTTGCTGAAAAGATAGTTGATCTGTCATTCCGGAGCGCGGCCAAAGGTCCGCACGCCCGGAATCCATAGCCCAACGCTGCGGCGTATGGATTCCGGGTCCGCTCACTTCGTTCGCGTCCCGGAATGACTAGTTTGATCGATCCACAATTACCGCCACCGGGCCGCCGCCATCGGGGCCCTGATGCTCGGCGCCGCCGGAGACATAAATCTCGGCGTGGCCGACAAGACCGGCCAGCGCGCCGCAGACAAAACCACGGGCATGCCTTGTCGAGGCGATGTCGCTGTCGTCGAGCATGGTGTGGCGATGGCCCCGCAACAAGCCATCGTGGCTGGCTTCGGCCTTCGACAGCAGCGCGACGAGTTTCCCGCGTTGGGCGACGTCGAGTTGTCCGGATGCGCCGAGGCCGAGCCGCGCCAGCGCCGCCCGCACCGGCTCGATATCGATGCCGTCCGCCATGACCGCATGATTGATCGCGAGCGGTCCAGACCAGCTTTTCGACATGCCGAGCACGACGATCTCATGATTGACGAGCTCGATGCCGGATGAGGTCGAGGCCCTGCCGGACCACAGCGACCAGTCGGCGCCGACCTGCGCATCGGTGATCTTCTCGCGCGCAATCTCGCCGAGCGCCACGGCAACGCCAAGCGCACTCGCGGCACGCGACAGGCCCATCGACTTCAACGTGTCCCGCGTCGCAACCGATGCGCCTCGCGCGTCCGCCTCCGCAATGCGTTGCGCCGTCAGCAACGGGCACTTGATCTGAACGAAATGAATGTCGGCCGGATCGGAGATGCCCGCATCGCGCATCGCAGCGCGTACGCCGGCCGCCACCTGTTCCACCTCGGCAACGCGACCAAGATGTTCGAATGGCAGAGCCGGCGTATGCGCGCGCCCGATCGCGAGGGAGGGCGAAGCCCCACCTTCACCCTCCCCGCGCTCGAACACGATCCAGTGCGGCGCCATGCCGCCTTCGGTGCCGCCCGACATGACGAGACAGATCTGCGCCGCGTCCGCCTTGGGCAGATGGCGCTCGAACAGTAACGTCAGCGCAGTGGTCGCCAGACCGCGGCTGAAATCATTGACCAGGCCGTTGCCCTCGGTCTTGCCGAGCACGGCGACGACGCCCGTCGGATCGATGCGGCCGGCCGCGATGGCGGTCTCGATGCCGCTGACATCGTTGGGCGCGGATGCGGAAATGCGATGAACCCTGGCGATCGGCATGATTTCACGCGCAGTAGAGAGGGCCGGTGTAATGCTTGCGCAACGCGGACTTCAGTTCCGGCATCGCGGCGCGCACATCGGCTGTGGTCGGATATTTGGCGCGCAGCACGGCGAGAAGTTCGGTCTCCAGCGCCGGAAGATCGACGCCAACCACCTTGCCAGACCGCACCACATCGCGGCCGGCGACAATGAGATCCACGACGTGCTGTTTGACCCCCTTCGCCAGCACGAGATCGAACGGCGGCACATTGGGCTCGATCAGCTCCGCAGAAAGCGCCTCCCAGTCGAGCGTCAGAAGATCGGCCGGCGCGCCTGGCGCGAGGACCTCATCTTTCATGCCGGTGACGGCAAAGCGGCCATTGGTGGTGGCAAAGCGCATCAGGTCGGCCTGCGACACGCGAATGTCGAAGCCGGAAGCTTTGTGGACATTGTAGGCGAGCCGCATCTCGCGCAGGGCGTCTTCGTCCTCGTCCATCGCCAAACCATCGAGGCCCATGGCGACCCGGCAGCCATGCTTGATGAACTCGCCGAGCGGCGCCAGCCCCGAACTGACAATGAAATTCGACGAAGTGTTGACGACGATGGTGGCGCCGCGCTCGGCGATCAGATCCATCTCGTCGGGCCTGAGATAAATGCAATGCGCGAAAGACACCCGCTCATTGAGCAGACCGATGTCGTCGAGATAGCGCACGATGCCCTGCGGGAAGGTACGGTCGGCCCAGTTGCGCTGGTATTTGGTTTCCAGCAGATGCATGTGGACGCGACGGTTCGAGGCCGCCGAGGCCTTGCCGATCAGCCGCAGCATCTCGTCGGTGCACCACTGCACGCCGGCGGGACCGTATTGCACGGTGACGCCGCCGCCCTCAATGTCCCTTGCCACTGCCTCGACCATCGCCACCTGCTCGGCCGCGGGCACCGGCTTGCGCAGGAAGCGCCGCGTCACGCATTCGCAGGCTGCAGGCGACAGTTCGGCGAGCAGTTTTTCGTGCGGATCGTAGACCAGCGGATTGAGGTCGCGGCAATGTACGGCGAGCGCCATGCGAATGCCGACATCGCGCGCGGCCTTGGCCACCGCGCGGGCTTCGGTCGGAAAGTCGGTGAGGCCCTGCACGCGCGTGTAGTGCGCCATGACGGCGCCGACACCGCCGCGCGCCGACCGGGCGAAAGACACCGCGCTCGACAGATAGGGATCGACCGTCGGCAGCAGCGTCAGGTAAGGCAGCCAGGCCTCGAGCGGCACGTCGTAGCTGCCGACCTGGCTGAGCCGCGCGATGCGGGCGTGGTCATGGGCATTGCCGAGCGCCGGCATGACGAGGGATCCCTTCCCCTCGCCGGCCGTTACATTCTCGATGCGGCCATCGCCGATGGCGATGGCCTGGTTGGCGGTCGCGGCCCTACCCGCTCCTGAAAGCAGCCAGGAGGCCGCGACTGTCCTCTTCATGTCCGTTCTCGCTCGTGCCTAGAAGCTGAGCTTGAGCGCGCGCTCGGCCTTCGGCGGCAGGAACGAACGATCGAACACATCCTTCACCGCCGGCGTGTTCGGCAGCTTGTAGGTGTCGGCCAGCAGCTTGATCGCCTTTTCCATGCGCGCATCGGACACGTCGCCGAGACCGTTGGCGTCGGTTTCCTTGGAAACGAAGTGCGTCTTGAGCGCATAGACCAAGCGCTGGGTTTCGATGTTCTGGTCCATCAGCGGCTCGACCTTGAGCATCTCCTTGACGCCGGCGGCGGGATCGGCGGCGACTTCGATCATGGCCTTGTTGAGCGCACGGACAAGACCGGCAACCGCCTTCGGCTTCTCGGTGACGAGCGCCTTCGACACCATGATGCCGTTGGAATAGAGGTCGACTCCGTAGTCGGAGTAATAGAACCAGCGGAAGTCCTTGAGCGGGTCCATCTTCATACCGATAAGGTTGGCATAGCTGGTCACTGTGAAGATCGCGGAGAAATCGACGTCGTCCTTCACCAGCATCTGCTCCTGCAGGTTAGGCGCCATGTTCACGGTCGAGACCTTGCTGGCGTCGATGCCGTTCAGGGCGGCCAGCGCCGGGAAGAGCTGCCCGGCCGCACCGCCGGCAGGCGTGCCCATCTTCCTGCCTTCGAGATCCTTGAGCGTCTTGATCGGGCTATCCTTCTTCACGATCAGCGCAAAAGGCGGCGTGTTGTAGATCATGTAGACCATGACCGGTTGCTGGCCCGGCTTGGTGCCGGCGAGCTGGATGATGGCGTTCATGTCGCCGAAGCCGGCGTCATAGGTGCCCGAGACGATACGCGTCACGGTCGCGGACGAGCCGGTGCCCTGGTCGATGGAGACGTCGAGGCCTTCCTTGGCGAAATAGCCCTTGTCCTTGGCCCAGAAGATATAGGCGTGCAAGCCCTGATACTTCCAGTCCAGCGTGAATCGGATCTTGGTCGGCTCCTGCGCGTGAGCCGGCACGGAAAGGCACAGCGCCGTCGCTAGCGCGATACCGAGGCGGATAAGAGACATTCTCGTACTCCTGTTCAGTCGAATGACCGGCAAACCTGTGAGCGGCGGGCGATCAGCCCATCGCAAATTCGTCCTTGCGGTGCGCCCAGCCGGTGATGCGTCCCTCGATCAGCGAGAACACCGCATAAAGCGTCACACCCATAATGGCGAGAATGATGAGGCCGGCGAACACCAGCGGCACGTCGAAGTTCGACGACGCGATCATCATGACGTTGCCGATGCCGCGGTTCGAGGCCACCGTCTCCGAGATGACGGTGCCGACGAAGGCCAGCGTCACCGCGACTTTCAGCGAGGCGAAGAAATACGGCATGGTACGCGGCAGACCGACATTCCAGAGAATGTCGAACTTGGAGGCGCGCAGCGCCTTCATGACGTCCTCGAGCTCGGGCTCGGTGGTGGCCAGACCGGTCGCCACATTCACCACGATCGGGAACAAGCTCATGATCATCGCGGTGAGGATCGCCGGCACTGCGCCGGATCCGAACCACAGCACGAAAATCGGAACCACAGCGACTTTCGGGATCGATGCAAACCCGATGAGCAGCGGATAGGCCACGTCATAGGCCAGGCGCGACGACCCGATCATGACGCCGAGCAACACGCCAGCAACGATGCCGAACGCGAAGCCGACGAGCGTGGTGTAAAGCGTCTGCACCGCATGAGGCCACAGCGCCGGAAAGCGCTGAACCAGAGTCACAATGATCTGGCTCGGCTTCGGCAGGACGATATCGCTGATGTGGAACAGCCAGCAGAACGCCTCCCACGCGACGAAGAAACCGATGATCAGAAGAACCGACCAGAACCGACGACGCAATTGCGGATCCATCACACGGTCTCCTTCACGGGACGGGCCGACACGATCAACTCGCGCAGGCGCTGCGTCATGGAAACGAATTCGGGCGTATAGGACATATCGATGGTGCGAGGCCGCGCGAACGGCACCGGGGCATCGTCGATGATCTGACCCGGCCGCGAGCGCATGACGCAAATACGGTTGGCGAGATAACCCGCCTCCTTCAGGTCGTGAGTGACCAGGAGCACCGTCGGGCGCAGTTTCAGCCACAGATCCTGCATGACCGCCCAGAGCTCCTCGCGCGTGAACTGATCGAGTGCACCGAACGGTTCATCCAGCATCAGAAGCTGCGGCTCGTGGATGAGCGCACGGCACAGCGAGGCGCGCTGCAACATGCCGCCGGACAGCTGCCAGGGATGCTTGTCGCCGAACCCGGCGAGGCCAACTTCCTTGAGCAGCGCGTCAGCGCGATCGCGAAACTCCGTCTTTTTCTTGCTCTGATATTCCTGCCGGAACGGCGGCACGATCTTCAGCGGCATCATGACGTTGTCGCGCACCGTGAGCCACGGCAGCATGGTCGGGTTCTGGAACGCCATACCGACGCGCACCGGTGCGGCACCAACCTCGCGCCCTGCCACATAGACGTAACCATTGGTCGCGTTGATCAGCCCCGTAACGAGCTTGAGGATCGTGGACTTGCCGCACCCGGAGGGGCCAACGAGCGCGACAAAATCGCCCTGGTCCACCCGCAGGCTGGTCTCGCCAAGCGCCACAATCTTCTTGTCACCGCGGCCGTAGGCCAGCGTGACTTTTTCAAGTTCGACGAAGGTTTCGTCGGTACGCGGTTGGTTGTCGCCGGTCGTCGCCAAACTCATAGCCCTTCCCCTTCAGGCTGCGCCCTGTGTGATGGCTTGCATCGAGTGTTCCGTGTTCCTGACGACCGGCGCCGGCATCGCCTGGATCGTGTGAACGGAGCGGCCCCAACCCTTGGTGGCTGGGACAAGCTTGCGGTCCTTCATGACAAAGCGGCCGCGCACCAGTGTGTGAATGGGCAGGCCTTTTACCTTGTAGCCATCCCACGGCGACACCTTGGAGCGCGATTGCGTCTCGGCATCGCGGATAATGTGGTCGCGGTCGAGATCCACGATGGCGATGTCGGCATCCGAGCCCGGCAGCAAGGCACCCTTGCGCGGGAACAGGCCCCATATCCGGGCGGGATTGTAGGCGCTCATGCGCACATAATCGGAGATCGTCATGCGGCCGGCGTTCACCTGCGTGAGCATCAGCGACATCTGCGTCTCAACACCCGGAAACCCGCAATCGACGGTCCAGATGTCGTTGCGCGTCTTTTCTTCATAAGCATGCGGTGCGTGGTCGGTGGCAATGACGTCGATCGTGCCGTCCACCAGCGCGTCGAAGATCGGTTGCTGGTTCTGCCTTTCGCGCACCGGCGGATTGACCGCGATAATGCCGGGCACGCGCGCATAGTCGTCGGTCGACAGCAGGAAATAATGCGGACAGGTCTCGCCGGTGATATCGACGCCGCGCGCCTTGGCTTCGCGCAGCGGCCGCAGCTCTTCGGCGGTCGAGATGTGCAGCACATGAATGCGCGCGCCCGTCCATTCGGCCAGAATCGCGGCACGACTTACGGCTTCGACGGCAACAACATTGGGCCGTGCCGCCAGATGCGCCCACTGATCCTTCTTGCCGGCGGCCATCAGCCGCTTCTGGCGGCGCTCCATGATCTCGTTGTTCTCGGCATGGAGCGATACGCGTTTGCCGGTCGCCGCCGCCACTTCGAAGCATTCGAGCGTGGCACCGGTGTCTGGCGACGGGATCTTGCCGAAGGTATTGCCCATATAGAGCTTGAAACCGATGATGCCGCCGTCGATCAGTTCGGGCACCGTCGCGATCGTGTTGTCGCCCAGCAGCCCGTAAAGGCCGTAGTCGACGTGGGCCTTCGACGCGGCGATGGCGTGCTTTGCTGCCAGTATCTCGCCATTGGCGGTCGGCGGGATTGTGTTCGGCATATCGAACACGCAGGTGACGCCGCCGAAGGCCGCCGCTGCCGTACCGCTTTCCCAGTCTTCCTTGTGCGGATAGCCCGGGTCGCGGAAATGCACGTGATCGTCGATGGCTCCCGGCAGGATATAGAGGCCGCCGGCATCGAACAGTTCGGTGGCAAGCGGCATCGCCTGCGCGTCGCCCACCGCGAGCACCTTGCCGTCCTTGATGGCGATCGATCCCTCAAACACGCCGTCCGGCGTTACGATCCTGCCGTTGGCGATGACGAGATCCGCTGTCGTTGCGCTCATACTGACCTCACAATGCCGCCCAGCCGCCGTCGACCGGCAGGTCGGCACCGGTGATCTGACGCGACACGTCGCTGGCGAAGAACAGGCAGGCATTGGCCACATCGGCGTCGACGGTGACACGCCGCAGCGCATATTCCTGGGCGTGCCGCTCCATCGCCTGCTCAACGGTGATGTGGAGGCGCCTGGCCATGTCGGCGCACACCTTTTCACGGAACCGCGGGCCATCGACCATGCCCGGCGCAACGTAGTTGACGTTAATGTTGTACTGCCCGACTTCCAGGGCAAAACTCTTGGTGATGCCGCGCAGGCCCCACTTCGAGGCCGAATAAGACATGCGCCCTGCCCGGCCGCGCATGCCGAAAGTGCCGCCGACATTGACGATCTTGCCGTAACGCTGCGCCGTCATGGTGGGCAGAACGCTGCGCATCGTATGAAAGCAGCCGTTCATATTGAGCGTGATGATTTCGTCGAACTCCTCCGGCGTGGTCTCGACGCCGGATTTGCCGACAGGCCCCGAGCCGCCGGCGACGTTGACGAGAATGTCGATGCGGCCGGCATAGGCTTCGCGCGTCTTCTGCGCCGCGGCTTCGCACTGGGCGGCATCAGTGAGGTCGCAAGCAACGATAATGGCTTCGCCACCCGCACGGCGCACTTCCTCCGCAACCGGCTCGATGGCCGCAGTATCGCGTCCGAGCAGCGAAAGCTTCGCGCCTTCGTCCGCGAAGGCCTTGGTAATGGCCGCACCCATCCCCTTGGCCGGGCCTGTGATCATGGCGACGCGGCCGGCAAGCTTCAAATCCATCGTGACACCTGAATAGCGCAGCCCGCATCGGTCCCGCGGGCCGAAGGGTGCCGTTCCCCTTTTTACGGAGGAACGGCAAGTCGGCGGGTCGTCGTTAGAACAGTTTCTTCGGCAGGTCGGCGACCGGCGGAATGAACTTGTCGGTAAAGATTTCATCCACGGTCGGCGTGCGCGTCAGACCATTGGCTTCGACCAGAATGTCGATCGACTTCTTCAGACGTTCCTTGTCGACGTTACCGAGACCGATCTTGGCGATTTCCGGCGCGTTCATCTCGTCATGAAGGGTTGCCATGAAGCGGTCCTTCTCGACATCCGGCTTGATGAGCGGCTCGCGCTTGGCAACCGCGGCAATCGCGGCATCCGGATCCTTCAGCGCATCCTGGAGACCCTGATTGATGGCGGCGATCAGGCCCTTCACCACCTCCGGCTTCTCGGCGACCAGTTTCTTCGAAACGATGATGGCGTTCGAATAGAGGTTCATGCCGTAGTCGCCGAAGTTGATGTAGCGGATGTCCTTGTCGGCAACGCCCATCAGCTTGGCAGAGAAGCGGATGGTGTTGACGTAGCCGAACACGCCGTCCACCTGCTTGTTCATCAGCATCTGCTCGCGCAGATTCGGCTGCATGTTGGTGACCTCGATCTTGGTGCAGTCGATCTTGGCGATCTTGCAGAGGGCCGGAAACAATTTGAGCGCGCCGTCGCCGGCGGCGCCGCCGAGTTTCTTGCCTTCGAAGTCCTTGGGCGACTTGATCGGGCTGTCAGCCCGCACCGCCACCGTGAACGGCGGCTGGTTGTACATCACATAAACCGCGATCGGTGCTTCGGCCGGCTTGGTGGCGGCGAACTGGATGAGCGCGTTGATGTCGCCAAAGCCGACATCATAGGTGCCGTTGGCAACGAGCGGAATCGGAGCGCCCGAGCCGTTGCCTTGGTCCATCTGAATGTCGATGCCGGCTTTCTTGAAGTAGCCGCGATCCTCGGCGAGGAAGAACCAGCCCTGCGGGCCCTGATACTTCCAGTTCAGCACCATCTTGAGCTTGGTTTGCGCGGCGGCCGGCGCCGGCGCGAGCAGTGGAGCAGTCAATCCGATCACCGCGGCGGCGGCGACCAGGAACGAGCGAGGCGAAAACATCATGATCGAACTCCTGTCAGGAGGGTGGCGAGAAGCGGTCCCGGTTCCGGCATACCGTCCGCTGTCGTTTCGGAATGCGTCGAAGCTCTTCGTCTGAACTCATCTCGTTGAAGCGTTCGGCGCGGACCATGCGTCGAACCATGCAAGCGCGATGCCGAAGCTAGCGCGGGCAAGCGTTGCCTTCTGCTGCTGATTTTTTGCTAGAGTGGTGCTGAAAAGGCATCACTCGTCGCGTGGCTGTGCCGCTTGGGCCAAGGTGGCGATCGCACCGCATCGGGATAACCGTATGAAACATCTAAGAATTCTGGACTATGTCGACGAGGTCGCCCGCGCCCGCTCGATCCGCAAGGCGGCCGAGCACCTCAACGTCACCGCCTCCGCGGTCAACCGCCGCATCGCCGATCTTGAGGAAGAGCTGGGCGCCATCCTGTTCGAACGACAGCCGCGCGGCGTTCGCCTGACGGCCGCCGGCGAGGTTTTCGTCAACTACCTGCGCAAGCAAGGCGGCGAAGCCGAGCGAATGAAATCGCAGATTGAGGATCTGAAAGGACTGCGTCGCGGTACGGTGAGGATCGCGTGCAGTCAGGCGCTGGCGCTCGATTTTCTACCTCGCGCCATCGCCGACTTCCGCAAGGTCCACTCCAAGGTGGAGTTCGACGTCAAGGTAGTCGACCATGAATACGCCATGGCGGCATTGTCTGCTTTCGAGGTCGATCTTGTGCTTGTATTCCGCCCGCCCTTTCTGGCGAACTTCCAGCCCTTGATGACGTTGGAGCAGAACCTGATCGCGGTGATGACCAGGACCCACCCGCTTGCGAAGATGGCCAAGGTTCGTCTGCGCGACTGCGCGAACTATCCGGTTGCGCTGGCCGAACGCTCGATCGGCGGCCGTCAACTGCTTGAGGAGGCGATGGCGCGCACCGGATTGAAATTCAATGTCGCGGCCGAATCCAACTCCTTTGAATTGCTCCGCGGGCTGGTGCTCCACGCCAACCTGGTATCATTTCAGATCGCCATCGGCGCCATGCCACAGGGCAACAAGCTCGGCCTGGTCGCCAAAGAAATCGACGGCCGCGATATGCCGACCGCTAAACTGGTGTTCGGCCAGTTGCGCGAGCGCAACCTTCCAGTTGCTACAGCGGTGTTTGCCGAACATATAAACAAGCGTTTGAAGGCATTGATTAAGCCTTCATGACAAGTTTCCGAATGAGAGACATGCGCGAAGGTGATTGCGGAATTTAAAATCGGCGTTATATTTGTCTTTTAAGGGACGTCCTCAACGACCGGATCGCTCGATCTGGCGGGAGAACCGAGGTGGCCTTTAAAACCGAGTAAGCAACCGAATGTGCTGGCCCGTCGTCGAAGGCGGGCCAAATGCATTTTGGATTCGTGTGCTTCTGGATTCGATGCCTTCTGCAATCAGGCGACGACAACCCGGTTTTGACCCATGACGCGCTCCAATCGACCCGACCACATCCGCCTTACCTCGCATCCCGTTCCCGGCGGCAAGCCGCGCTTTCCGATTCACTGGGGCGCGGCAACAGCGCGCGAACGCGGCCCGATCATCGGCACCGTGTCGCGGCCCGGCGACCGCAACGTCATCGGCACGCATGGCGGCTCCTATTCGCTCTACCGCGCACTCGCCGTATCGTCCGGCGCACTCGACCCGATCCGTCGCCCGGATCTCACCAACACGCATCCGGCCGAGGACATCGGCCCCTTCACGCAATGGGCCGACGCCAAGCGCATCGTGTCGCTCGACCCCTTCGGCCATCGCGTCGCCGACGATTTCAAGGACGAGATCGCGGAGGGCGTCGACATCCGCCCCAGCATCGCTATCACCAAAGCGCGCCTCGACCTCATCGAGATGCAGGACGCGCTGCGCGCCGGTCGCCTGAAAGCCGATGGCGAACTGGTGCGCGAGAACGGCAGCGTCGGCGTCACCAAGATCGCCGTCGATCCGGTGTGGTATCTGCCCGGCATTGCCGAGCGCTTCGGCACCAACGAAGGCGCGCTGCGCCGCGTGCTGTTCGAGCAGACCGCCGGCATGTTTCCCGAACTGGTGACGCGGCCCGACCTGCAGGTGTTCCTGCCGCCAATCGGCGGCATCACCGTCTATCTGTTCGGCGACGTGTCGAAGCTGAACAAGCCGGCGACGAAAATCACCTGCCGCGTGCATGACGAATGCAATGGCTCCGACGTGTTCGGCTCCGACATCTGCACCTGCCGCCCCTATCTTATTCACGGCATCGAGGAATGCGTGCGCGGCGCGCAGGAAGGCGGCCTCGGCGTCATCGTCTATAACCGCAAGGAAGGCCGCGCCCTTGGCGAGGTCACCAAGTTTCTGGTCTACAATGCGCGCAAACGCCAGGAAGGTGGCGATGCTGCGGCTGCCTATTTCGAGCGCACCGAGTGCGTTGCCGGCGTGCAGGACGCGCGCTTCCAGCAACTGATGCCGGACATCATTCACTGGCTCGGCGTCAAGCGCCTCGACCGCTTCATCTCGATGAGCGACATGAAGCACGACGCGCTGGTGTCGCAAGGCGTCGAGATTGTCGAACGCGTGTCGATCCCGGACGAGATGATTCCGGCCGATGCCCATGTCGAGATCGCGGCCAAGAAGGCGGCCGGCTACTTCTCGCCCGATGCAGTGAATCCCGACGACCTGACCGATACGGTCGGCCGTGCGCTCAACAAATACTGAGCGGGCTTTCCCCCTTCTCCTGACAGCATAGGGACCCGATGACTTCGGAGACCAACGCCGCTATTTCTCTTCTTTCCGCCGAAGCGGTGCGCGCACGGGCGCACCGGCTGCTGGCCCTCGGCCTTGACGGCCGGTTGCCGCATTTCCGCGTCGATCTGGCGAGACTCGACAAGGTGGCCGATCGCGTCATCACCCTGACTCGCGCCGCCTATCCGTCACTCGACGTGCCGTTTCATTCGCGCTGGCGCCATTTCGTCTACAAGGGCGACGACCGCTTCGCCACGCTCGTGGCGAAGGCTTCGTGGAAGGATGCCGCGGCGCGCGCCCGCGCCGAATTCGATCTCGCCATCGTCAGCGTCTTCCTCGATGCCGGTGCCGGCGCGCAGTGGCACTACACCGATCCGAAGACCGGCGAGCCCGTCGGCCGTTCCGAAGGGCTGGCGCTGGCCAGCCTCGATATGTTCGCAGCCGGCGCTTTCTCGGCGAATGCCAAGGACCCGCTGCGCGTCGATGCCGGCAAACTGGCGGCTCTGACGAGCGATGATCTGGCGCGCGGCTTTCAGGTCGCGCCTGACAATCCCCTTGTCGGTCTCGATGGCCGCGCTGCCCTTTTGCGACGCCTCGGCGACCTGGCGCTGTCGAAACCTGACGTCTTCGCGCGCAACGACAGCGCCCGCCCCGGCGGACTGTTCGATCATCTCCTCGCAGACCATGGCAAGGCGCTCGCCGCGCCGGACATCCTTGTCGCTTTGCTCCGTGAACTCGGACCGATCTGGCCGTCGCGGCTGTCGCTCGGCGACGTGCCGCTCGGCGATTGCTGGCGCCACCGTATGCTGGTCACCGCCGATGCAACCAACGGCCTGGTCCCGTTGCACAAGCTGTCGCAGTGGCTGTCCTACTCGCTGATCGAGCCGCTGCAGCGCGCCGGCGTCACCGTTTCCAATATCGACGGTCTCACCGGGCTGGCCGAGTACCGAAACGGCGGCCTGTTCGTCGATGCCGCCGTGCTCGAACTGCATGAGCCGTTGCGGATTCTCGAAGCGCACGATGTCTCGTCCGAGCTCGTCGTCGAATGGCGCAGCCTCACCGTCGCCCTGCTCGACAAGCTGGCTGAGGTCATTCGTGCCCGTCTCGGCATGGATGCCGAGACGCTGCCTCTCGCCAAGATTCTTGAAGGCGGCACCTGGGCTGCCGGCCGCGCCATCGCCCGCGAGAAGCGCGTCGATGGCGCGCCGCCGATCACCGTCATCAGCGACGGCACAGTATTCTAAGGAGATGAAGTCATGGAAGGCGTTACCGTCGTCAACCACCCGCTGGTGCAGCACAAGCTGACGCTGATCCGTGACAAGGAACGATCGACCAAATCCTTCCGCGAGCTGCTGAACGAAGTCGGCATGCTGATCGGCTACGAGGTCACCCGCGACCTGCCGCTGGAGATGATCGACATCGAAACGCCGCTGGCGAAGATGAAATCGCCCGTGCTGGCCGGGAAGAAGCTGGTGATCGCGCCGATCCTGCGCGCCGGCCTCACTTTCGCCGAGGGCATGCTCGACTTGCTGCCGGCGGCGCGCGTTGCTCATATCGGCATGTATCGCGAGCCGGAGAGCCGTTCGGCGGTCGAGTACTATCTGAAGACGCCGCACGATCTCGACGAGCGTCTCGTCATCGTCGTCGTTCCGGTGCTCGCGACCGCCAATACGGCCGTGGCCGCCGTTGACCGTCTGAAAGAGCGTGGTGCCAAGGATATCCGCCTTGTCTGCCTGGTCAGCGCGCCGGAAGGCCTCGAACGTATCCGCGGCATCCATCCGGACGTCCACGTCTGGACGGCGGCCATCGACGAAGGCCTCAATGACGACGCCTTCATCGTCCCCGGTCTCGGCGATGCCGGCGACCGGGCCTACGGCACGCGCTGACCGAACCCGCTACATTGTCGCGCCGATCTGCCAAGGCACGAATTCAAGATCGCCGTAACCCATTTCCTCCGACTTGGTGTGCTCGCCGGAGGCGACCTTGAGCACCTTGTCGAAGATTTCCTGCCCCTTCGCTTCGAGCGAGACGCCATCGAGGACATCGCCGCAATTGATATCCATGTCGTCGATCATGGTTTCGTAGACATAGTGATTGGTGGCCAGCTTGATGGAGGGCGTCGGCTTGCAACCAAAGGCCGAGCCGCGGCCGGTGGTGAAGCACATCACGTTGCAACCGCCGGCCACCTGCCCGGTGGCGCCGACCGGGTCATAGCCCGGCGTGTCCATGAAGACGAAGCCGCGTTCCGTGATCGGCTCGGCATATTCGTAAACCGCCCGCAATGTGCTCGAACCGCCTTTGGCGGCAGCGCCCAATGACTTCTCCAGAATGGTGGTAAGCCCGCCGGCCTTGTTGCCCGGTGACGGGTTGTTGTTCATCTCGCCGCGATTGCGCGCGGTGTAGTCTTCCCACCAGCGAATGCGCTCGACCAGCTTCTCGCCGACCTTGGTATTGACGGCGCGGCGTGTGAGCAGGTGCTCGGCACCGTAAATCTCCGGCGTTTCGGCCAGCACGCCGGTGCCGCCATGCTTGGCCAGCAAATCGACTGCCTTGCCGAGCGCCGGATTGGCGGTGATGCCGGAATAGCCGTCCGACCCGCCGCATTGCAGCGCCAGCACCACTTCGGAAGCCGGCCGCGTCTCGCGCCGGGCTTTCGCCGCGACGGGCAGCATGGCTTTGACGCGCTCGACGCCCTCGGCCACCGTTTTCCTGGTACCGCCAACGGCCTGAATGGTCATGGACTGGAAGTGATCGCCTTCCACCAGATGGCCCTCGCTCTTCATGCGCTCGATCTGGAACATCTCGCAGCCGAGCCCGACCATCAACGCCGCGCCGATATTGGGGTGCGTGGCATAACCCCACTGCGTCCGCTGCAAGACATCATAGCCCTCACCGCGCGAGGCCATGCCGCAACCGGTGCCGTGCACGAAGGGCACGACACCGTCGATCTCCGGAAAATCGTCGAGCACACCCGAACGGTTGACCGATTCGGCGATGAACTTGGCGACGCTCGCCGAGCAGTTCACCGAGGTGAGAATGCCAACATAATTGCGCGTGCCGGTACGGCCGTTCGGCCGCAAATAGCCTTCGAAAGTCGCCCGCATTTCCGGCGGCAGGACTTCGTCATTCTTCGCATTTTCGGCATGACGATAGTCGCGGGCGAAATCACCCATGACGACATTATGCTCATGCACCCAATCACCGGGCACAATGGCCTTCGACGCAAAGCCGATAATCTGGCCGTATTTGCGCACCGGCTCGTTCGCCGCAATTGGCGCAATCGCCATCTTGTGGCCGCGCGGGATACGGGCCTGCGCCGTCGCGCCGGCCAACGCCGTCCCCTGCCCGATCTGATCGACCGCGACGATGACGTTGTCATCGGCGGCAAGACGGATGGTGCGCGGTGCAGTCATGGAACCTCCCTATCTCACGAAGCCGAACATGCGAGGCAGCCACAGAGTCAGTTCCGGAATAAACGTAATTGCGATCAGCGAGCCTAGCAGCGGGATCAACCACGGCAAAATCGCCATGGTCGTGCGCTCGATGGACATTTTCGCGATCCTCGACAGCACGAACAACACCATGCCCAGCGGCGGATGCAGCAGGCCGATCATCAGGTTCAGCGTCATCATCACGCCGAAATGCACCGGGTCGATGCCGACCTTGAGGATGACCGGCATCAGCACCGGCACCAAAATGCTGATCGAGGCGATCGGCTCGAGGAAGCAGCCGACGATCAGCAGCAGGATGTTCGACAGGATGAGGATGATGTAGCGGCTGTCGGTCATCGAGAGCAACCACTCGGTCGTATACTCGGTGACACGCGTCGTCGTCAGCACCCAGCCGAACAGCGACGCAGCGCCGACGATCAGCAGCACGCCGGCGGTGGTCTCAATGGTGTCCATCGTGATCTTGTAGAACTGCTTCCACGTCAGCGACCTGTAGAGAAACAGGCCCAGCAGCATGGCCCACGCACAGGCCGCGATGGCCGCTTCGGTCGGCGTGAACCAGCCGAACGTCATGCCACCGATGATGATGGCCGGCGTCAGCAGCGCCGGCGCGGCGGCAACGAACGTGAGGCCGAGGGTGCGCCAGCGAAACGCCTGGTCGCGGCCCATGTTGTACTTGCGCGCGCAGTAATAGACATAGCCCATCATGAAGGCCGTCATCACCAGTCCGGGGATCACGCCGCCGAGAAACAGCGCACCGATCGAGACATTGCCCATCATGCCGTAGATGACGAAGGGCAGCGACGGCGGGATGATCGGCCCGAGCGTCGACGACGCGGCGGTGACGCCGACCGAGAACTCGGTCGAGTAACCGTGATCCTTCATCGCCTTGATCTCGATGGTGCCGAGGCCGGCGGCGTCGGCAATCGCCGTGCCCGACATGCCGGCGAAGATCACCGAACCGATAATGTTGACCTGCGCCAACCCTCCCCGCATCCAGCCCGCGGTCGCAACGGCGAAGTCGTAGATGCGGTTGGTGATGCCGGCCGAGTTCATCAGGTTGCCGGCAAGGATAAAGAACGGCACCGCCAGCAGTGGAAAGCTGTCAATACCACCCGCCATGCGGTGCAGGATCACGAAGTCCGGCAGTCCCGCGATGAAATGGGTATAGATAAAGGATGATGCCGCCAGCGCGATGAACACCGGCACGCCCGCGAGCAGCACGGCGATGAAGATAAATGCAACAACGACCATAGTGCTGTGCCCTGTGCTTAATCAGCTGCAATCTGATCGGCGACATCGTGCGGCTTCTTCCAGCCCATCCGGGCGTTGCGCCACACATTCATCCCCTGACGGAACAGCATCAGGAAGCACCCCAGGGAAACGCCGGCATAGACCCAGCCCATCGACAGATCGAATACCGTCATGCGCTGGATGCCCATGCGATCGACGATGGTCACGGAGATGTACGCGAGGAAGGCGAGGAACACGAGCTTGACGATATCGACCGACGCCAGCAGCGTCTGACGGATGACACCAGGCTTCATCACATTCGATAGAAGCTCGACGGCAATATGGGTGTTGCGCCGAGTCACCATCGCGCCGCCGACGAACACCACCCACATCAGACCGTAACGGGCGATTTCCTCTGTCCAAGACAGGCTGTCGTTAAGAACGTAGCGCGTGAAGAACTGGAGGAAGACGATGAAAGCAAGGCTCCAGAACAATACGAGGGCCAGCCAGTCTTCAGGATGCTTTTCGATCACCACCTCGGCTTCTTCGGCAACGATGAGGTGGACGTCATCGCTCGGCATCTTGTGGTCCGCTTGCATGGATTAAGTCCAATTGTTCACGCACAGGCGGTCGTCACTGCCGGCGGCCTCGTGCAAAAAAGAATAGGATGCCGTCATCGCCAGCGGTGCGCTGGCGATGACGGCATTTGCCTCGACTACTTCAGCGCCTGCAGGGCGTCGTATTCGGCCTTGCTCCAGCCGGCGCCGGCACTGGCGTCGTTATGGAGCGCCATGGCCGCCTTGCGGAAGGCCTCGCGGTCGACCTGGACCACCGTCTTGCCGAGCTGGCGCAGTTGATCGGCGGTCTTCTGCTCAGAAGCCCGAATCTCATCCGACGCCTTGGCTGCGGCCTGCGCCAGCACTTCCTCGAACACCTTCTTATCGGCGTCCGAGAGTTTGGCCCAGGTGGTCGCACCGACGATCGAGAGCAGCGACTCGATGATGTGGCCAGTCAGCATGACGTGCGTCTGCACTTCGTAGAACTTCTTGGCCATGATGGTGGGTAACGGATTTTCCTGGCCGTCCACGGTCTTCTGCTGAAGGGCGAGATAGACTTCGGCGAAGGCGATCGGCGTAGCGTTGGCGCCGACCGACTTGGCAAACATCAGATAAAGCGGCGCCGGCGGCACGCGCAGCTTCATGCCCTTCATATCCTCCGGCTTGGTGATGGCCTTGTTCGCCGTGACCATGCGTTCGCCATAGTAAGTCAGGGCCACGATCTTGTGTTTGGTCCTGTCTTCGTAACCTTTGGCGATGTCGCGAAACAGCTTGCTGTCGCGATAGGCCTTCCAGTGATTGAAGTCGCGCATCATGAACGGCGCGCCGGAGATGGCGAGCGGCTTGTGGATCGAACCGGCGAACGAAGTGCCCGTGTATATGATGTCGACAGTGCCGAGCCCCAGGCCTTCGTTGATCTGGTTCTCGTTGCCGAGCTGCGAGGCCGGGAAGACACCGATCTCGTAGCGGCCCGCGGTCCGCTTCTTAATCTCTTCGGCCGCCCAGAGCGCCTGGGTGTGATACGGCTCGGAGGTCTCGTAGACGTGAGCCCATTTCAGCTTGGTCTGAGCCGATGACGGCCCGGCGAAGCCGGCAACGGCAAGCGCGATCGTCGCGCCCATGATGAGGCGCGCGCAAATTCTTGACATGATACTTCCTCCCTTTAGGACTATTTTGTACGGGTCTTATGTAGGCCCGTTTGTTTTAAACTTGCGGATGAGCACCGCTTGTCAGGCGTTTTCACCCGGGCACGGTTGAGTTTGCCCAATCCGCCCACTAACATGTTACTATGTCAGACGACATCCGCAAGCAGGATTACGCATTTCTTCCCGTTCTCGATCGGCACGAGCGCGGCGGCACCGTGCAGCGCATCCAGGATGTGATCCGCGACGCCATCGTCCGGCTGGAAATGCGGCCGGGCGAGGCCATCGACAAGAATGCCTTGTGCGAAAGATTGAATGTCTCGCGCTTCCCGGTCTCCGAAGCTCTCGGCCGCCTCGCCGAAGAGGGTTTCGTCGTCGTCTTGCCGCAGCGCGGTACAATGGTCTCACGTATCGACCTCGCCGCTTGCCGCCAGGCCATGTTCATTCGCCGCGCGCTGGAATGCGAAGCCGTCCGCTACGTCGCCCCCGGAATTTCGGACGATCTGATTCAGAAATTTCGCAAGCTCCTCGCCGGACAGCAGCGCGCCATGGCCGGCAACGACCGCAACACATTTCACGCGCTCGACCTCGCCTTTCACGCACTGCTGCTCGAAACGCTCGGCTATGACCGGGTGACAGCGGCCGTCGACGCCGCGCGGGCGAACCTGGACCGCATGCGGCTTTTCCTATGCACGCCCGTGCGACAGCACGAAACCTTTGCCGAACACGAACAAATTTTTGCGGCCTTGAGCGCCCGGCAGCCGGAGGAATCTGCAAAAGCGATGAGCAATCATCTCGATGAAGTCATGAGCGAGCTCGAGGATTTTGCCAAAGCCCACCCGGAACTTGTGACGCCGGGCCAGACGGCAAACTAGCTTCCGTGATCGCCGTCACGCACCTTCGGTCAATAGATCAGCATTGCCGACATATCGGTCGCATTCTTCTTGCTGAAATCGTTATCGCCGTCACAACGGATTTTTCTGCCGCAGACGCGACTGGAGCGCGAGGCGGCTCGCGACCACTCCGCCGTCGGCACGCTTCTTTTCCTGCAACTCATTGGCAGGTGCAAACATCGCAGTCGAAATCGCAGGCTTGTTGAGCTAGACGAGCGCTCCCGGCGGGCAGACCGGTTCCGCCGTGCCGTGACGCGCGAGAACCTATGCAACGCGAAAAAGAATATGTCGCCCTGACTTCGATCGCGGCGTCGGCCGGCCTGACGATCGCCAAGGCTATTGTCGGCTTCTCGACCGGCTCGCTGGCGATTCTGTCGGAAGCCGGGCATTCGCTGATCGACTGCGGCGCCGCGATCATGACTTATGTGGCGGTGCGCGTTTCCGGCAAACCGGCCGACGAGGAACACCACTACGGTCACGGCAAGGTCGAAAGCGTTTCGGCGCTCGGCGAAACCGCCCTGCTCTTTTTGCTGTCTGGCGTCGTGATCTGGGAGGCCGTGATGCGCCTCCTCAACCGCGAGCCTCACAACGTCGTCGCCAACTATTGGGCCTTCGGCGTTATCATCGCCTCCATCGTCGTCGATTATTACCGCGCCCGTGCGCTAACGCGCACGGCAAAGAAAACGCAGAGCCAGGCACTGGAAGCCGACGCCCTGCACTTCTCATCCGATATGTGGTCGTCCGGTGCGGTCCTGATCGGTCTCGTTGGCGTCTGGTACGGCTTCGGCTGGGCCGATTCGGTATCCGCGCTGGTCGTTGCGGCGCTGGTTTGCATCGCCGGCTGGCGGCTCGGCCGCCGGACCATCGAAACGTTAACCGACACCGCGCCCAAGGGCGCGGCAGAGACCATCACACACATCGTCAGCACGGTGCCCGGTGTGGTTGCCGTCGAACAGGTCCGTGCGCGCGACGCCGGCGACAAGACCTTCGTTGACGTCACCGTGGCAGTGAACCGCGCGCTGCCCCTCGAGCGCGTAGCCGAGATCAAGGCCGCGATCGCCGCTGCACTGGCGGCCAACATGCCGCGCACCGAAGCCAGCGTCACCACCGACCCGGTCGCCATCGATGACGAAACCATCGTCGATCGCGTCATGGTGATCGCTCGCAACCGTGCGCTCGCGGTGCATCATGTCACCGTGCATTCGCTGCAGGACAAGCTTGCCGTGGCGCTCGACCTCGAAGTCGACGGCAAACTCACGCTGGCGGAGGCCCATGACATCGCCGATGGATTGGAAGACGCCATCGCCGGCGACTTGGGCACGAATGTGGAAGTCGATACCCATATCGAGCCGTTGCAGCCGGGCGATGCTTCGGGCCGCGAAGCCCCGCCCGAGCGGGTGACTGTCGTTGAAGCCGCGCTCAAGGAACTGGCGGCCGCCGACAAAGCGCTGCGCAATATTCACGCGGTTCGCGTGCGCGAGACCAACGATGGCGAGATCGTCAACTTCCATTGCCATGTCGATCCCGACATGACCGTCCTGGCTGTTCACGACAAGGTGGATGCCCTGGAACGCGCCTTGAAAGTGCACTCGTCCCTGATCAAGCGCGTCATCGGCCACGCCGAGCCGATGCGCTAGACGTCAGGGAATGAGCACGGCCGCCCCCTGCAGGCGTCCGTCGCGCAAATCGGCCAGCGCCTCGTTGGCTCTCTCGAGTGGATAGCGCGTCACCGTGCAATGCACGCCGGCCTTCGGCGCAATGTCGATGAATTCGCGGGCGTCGTCGCGCGTCAGGTTGGCGACCGACATCACCTTGCGCTCTTCCCACAGCAGCGCATAGGGAAAGCCCGGGATATCGGACATGTGGATGCCGCCACAAACCACGCGGCCACCTTTCTTGACGGCTTTGAGCGCCAGCGGCACGAGCGCCCCCACCGGCGCGAAAATGATGGCGGCATCGAGCGGTTCCGGCGGCATCTCTTCCGAGGCGCCGGTCCAGACGGCGCCGAGCGAGCGGGCAAAATCTTGCGCCGCACCGTCGCCAGCCCGCGTAAAGGCGTAGACGCGCCGGCCCTGCCAAATCGCCACTTGTGCCAGGATGTGCGCGGCAGCGCCGAAGCCATACAGACCCAGCGCAAAATCGCCACGTAGCGCACCGTCGGTCGCCATGCGATAGCTGCGCCAACCGATCAGCCCCGCGCATAGCCATGGCGCGATCTCGGCGTCGTCGCCGGCTTCACCCAGCGCGAAGCAATAGCGCGCATCGGCGATGATGTGGCTGGCAAACCCGCCGTCGCGCGTGTAGCCGGTGAACAGCGGCGTGTCGCACAGGTTCTCCCGCCCGCCGCGGCAATAAGAACAATGGCCGCAGGTTGCGCCCAGCCACGGCACCCCGACCCGTTCGCCGATGGAAAAGCCGCTCACACCCTGCCCAAAGACGGCGACCCGACCGACAATCTCGTGGCCCGGCACGATCGGCAGCTTGGTGTGCGGCAGTTCTCCGTCAACGACATGCAGATCGGTGCGGCAGACGCCGCAGGCCCTGATCTCGATCAGCAATTCGCCCTCGCCCGGAACCGGCAGTGGGCTCTCGTGCATCGCCAGCGGCTTTCCCGGCTGCTCAAGAACCATGGCCCGCAACATCGTCATTGTGTGACGCTCCGGCTTCTTCCCATTCGCGCCGGAACATCCTAGATCACAAGGATGCGCACCGACACCGCTCCCGTTATCCGCCTTTCCGACTACCAGGCCCCGGACTGGCTGGTTGATACCGTCCATCTCGACGTCAACCTGCACCCGACGGCAACCCGGGTCCGGGCCGTACTGGCCCTGAGGCCGAACCCGACGGCCTCACCCGCCGCGCTGGTGCTCGAGGGTGACGGCCTGGCGCTGATCTCGCTCAAGCGCGACGGCGTGCCGCTCGCGCCCGACAGCTACGTCGCCACGCCGGATAAACTCACCATCGCGCAGCCACCGCACGGGCCCTTTACGCTCGAGATCGAGACCCTGGTCGATCCGACCGCCAATACCCAGCTATCGGGGCTTTATCGCTCCAGCGGCACCTGGTGTACGCAATGCGAAGCCGAAGGCTTTCGCCGCATCACTTATTTCCCCGACCGGCCCGACGTGATGGCGATCTACACCACCCGCATCGAAGCCGATAAGAGCGAAGCGCCGGTGCTGCTCGCCAATGGCAATCTTGTCGAGAGCGGCGACCTCGATGGCGACCGGCATTTCGCGGTCTGGCACGATCCGCACAAGAAGCCGTCCTACCTGTTCGCGTTGGTTGGAGGCGACCTTGCGTGCGTCGAGGACACTTTCACCACAATGTCCAGCCGCGAGGTCACGCTCCGCATCTATGTCGAGCACGGCAAGGAAGGCCGCGCCGGCTACGCTATGGATGCGCTCAAGCGTTCGATGCGCTGGGACGAAGAAGCCTTCGGCCGCGAATACGACCTCGACATATTCATGATCGTCGCCGTGTCCGACTTCAACATGGGCGCGATGGAGAACAAGGGCCTCAACGTCTTCAACGATAAATACGTGCTGGCCTCGGGCGACACCGCCACCGATGCCGACTTCGCCGGCATCGAGAGCGTGATCGCTCACGAGTACTTCCACAACTGGACCGGCAACCGCATCACCTGCCGCGACTGGTTCCAGCTTTGTCTCAAAGAGGGCCTGACCGTCTACCGCGATCAGGAATTCACCAGCGACATGCGTTCGCGCCCGGTGAAGCGTATCGCCGATGTGCGCAATTTGCGCGCCGCGCAGTTCGTCGAGGATTCGGGACCGCTCGCCCATCCGGTGCGGCCGGCGGCCTACAAAGAGATCAACAACTTCTACACCGCCACGGTCTACGAGAAGGGCTCGGAGGTCGTGCGCATGATCGGAACCCTGATCGGCCACGACCAGTTCCGCGCCGGCATGGATCTCTATTTTGAGCGACATGACGGGGAAGCCGCCACCGTCGAACAGTTCGTGCAGTGTTTCGCTGAGGTAAGCGGCCGCGACATGACGCAGTTCATGCGTTGGTACGCGCAGGCCGGCACACCGGAAGTGACGGTGAAAACGCGTTACGACGAGGAAAAGCGCACCTACACCATCAGCCTCAAACAAACCCTGGCGCCGACACCGGGCCAGCCCGACAAGGAGGCCATGCTGATCCCGCTGCGGATGGGCCTCCTCGACAAGAACGGCAAGGATCTGCCGATCATCAACGCGCAGGACGGCTCGATCGTCCGCGACGTGCTGATCCTGGACAAACCGGAACTGACCGTCGCCTTCGACGGCATGGCCGAACGGCCGGTGCTGTCGATCAACCGCGGCTTCTCAGCGCCCATCAAGCTCGTGACCGACCTCACCGGCGCGGATTTCGCACTGCTGGCACGCCATGACAGCGATCCGTTCAACCGCTGGCAAGCGCTGCAGACCACCGCACTGCGGCTCCTGATCGACAATGTGAGCCGCCTGCGCGTCGGGGGCGTGCCGCGCGCCGACGATCATCTGATCGCGGCACTGGCCGCGATTCTCGACGATGCCGGCCTTGAACCAGCCTTCATCGCGCTTTGCCTGATGCCGCCCGGCGAAGGCGATATCGCGCGCGAGATCGGCCGCGACATCGACCCCGACAAAATCCAGCGCGCCCGTCAGGCGCTGCGCGAGGATATCGGCATCCGCCTCGGCGCCGAACTGTCTCATGCCTATGAACGGCTCACTTCGTCCGAGCCCTATTCGCCGGACGCCGCCTCCGCCGGACGCCGCGCGCTGCGCAATGTCGCGCTCGATCTGATGGCCGCGACCGGAGCCTCGCCAGCCTTCACACGCGCCAGCGAGCAATATGCCGCGGCCGACAACATGACCGATCGCATGGCGGCGCTGTCGACCCTGGTGCAGCACGACGCACCGGGCCGCGCCGAGGCGCTCGACGACTTCTACAGCCGCTATGCCGAAAACGCGCTGGTCATCGACAAGTGGTTTTCGCTGCAGGCGTCCAGCCCTCACAAATCGACTCTGGACAAGGTGCGCGCCCTCACCTCGCATCCGGCCTTCTCGATGGGTAATCCGAACCGCGTACGGGCGCTGATCGGCGCTTTCGCCCATGGCAACCTGACGCAGTTCAACCGCGCCGACGGCGCCGGCTATGCCTTCGTCGCCGACGCGATCCTTGAGATCGACCCCAAGAACCCGCAGCTTGCGGCGCGCCTCGCCACTGCGTTCCGCACCTGGCGGACCTTCGAGACCGGACGGCGCACGCTCGCCGAAGCCCACCTGCGTCGCATCCGTTCGCACGGCGGCCTGTCGCGTGACCTCGCCGACATTGTCGAACGCGCGCTGGCCTGAGTCCGTTTGCCGAAGCGGCAGTCTTCGGGCGCACCGGTACACTCACTGTTAGTGGCTTGATCGGACTCCTTTTTCCGTGGGTAACGAATTTTAAAGAATTGACTCTTCGGACTCTCGACAAATCGGTGCGCATCGATTCCAATGCCCTTGTCGATTCGGTGCGGTGTGCGGCGTCCGAATCCGGGGTGGCAGGGGAAAATTTAAAATGGAGGCCTCCATGGCGCGCGCCCAAGTGGCGGGTGCGTCCGCACAGAGCGATTCCATCAAGGGCCTCGCGCAATCGATCGCCAAGCCGGCGTATCGTCGCCTTCTCACTGCGGAGCCCTTGCTGCGTCGCGCAGTGCCGGTGCTCATCATCGCGTTTCTCGTGACGATTTGCGTCGGTGGGGTGGTGCAGGTTCTTGACCAGCGCCGGCAGACCCTCGACATCATGGCGCTCTCGCTCGATGCCGCCGCCGATGTCGTCGCCGAACGTCTGCAGCGTCCCTTGAAGAACGCGCGCGACTCCGTCGAGCGCCCGCAGCAAATCCTCGGCGAGTCCCTGCCCGACTGGGCCAGCGGCAATGGCCGGACCTTCCTCATTACCGACCGGAATGGCGTCGTCACCGCCGCGATCCCCTCCACCACGGCCACCGTCGGTCGCCGTCTCATCGACCTCCTCGGGCCCACACAGCCCCTAACCACCTTCGGCGCCGATGCTGGCGTGCTCGGCGTCGTAACGCCCGCCGGCCAGAATCTGCTGGCAACCGTGCGCACGCTGAAGGAGCCGTTCGGCCAGCTCGCCGTAGTCCAGGCCCGCGATGCCGCCGCCGCCCCGGCGCGCTCCATCACCACGCTCACTGTCACGTTGTCGGCGACCACCGGCTTCGTCGTCCTAATCCTCGGTTTTGCCTTCCACTGGCAAGCGACGCGCGCCCGCGAAGCCGACACAATCTATGAGACGGTCCGCACCCGCATCGACACCGCGCTGAACCGCGGCCGCTGCGGCCTGTGGGACTGGGACCTCGCCCGCGGCCGCATCTTCTGGTCGCAGTCGATGTTCGACATTCTCGGTCTTGAAGCCAAGGACGACCTCCTCTCCTTCGGCGATGTCAGCGCGCTGGTCCATCCCGACGATGTGCAACTCTACGACCTCGCCCGCGACCTCGCCGAAGCCAAGACGGCGACCATCGACCAGGCTTTTCGCATGCGTCATGCCGACGGCCACTGGATTTGGCTGCGCGCACGCTGCGAGCTCGCCCGCCAGCCCGGCGATTCCGCCCTGCATCTGATCGGCATCGCCGTCGACGTCACCGAGCAGAAGAACCTGGTCGAAAAGACCGTCGCCGCCGACCTGCGCCTGCGCGACGCCATCGAAACGATCCCCGAGGCCTTCGTGCTGTGGGACGCCGACAACCGGCTGGTGCTGTGCAATTCGAATTTCCAGGAACTGCACGGCCTTCCCGACGAAGCCATCGTCTCCGGCGCGTCATATGAATCCGTCGTCGCGCAGGGGCGCGAGCCGATCGTCCGGCACACCGTCACGTCGAACGGCCCGACCAAGCCCGGCGCCCGCAATTTCGAAGCCCAGCTCGAGGACGGCCGCTGGCTGCATATCAGCGAACGCCGCACCAAGGATGGTGGCTACGTTTCGGTCGGCACCGACATCACCACCATCAAGGCGCATGAAGAGAAGCTGGTCGACAGCGAAAAACGCCTGATGGCGACCATCGCCGACCAGCGGGCGTCGCAGCAGCGCGCCGAAGACATGGCCGGCAAATACGCCGTCGAAAAGACCCGGGCCGAGGAAGCCAATCAGGCCAAGTCGAAATTCCTTGCCAATATGAGCCACGAGCTGCGCACACCGCTCAATGCCATTATCGGCTTTTCCGAGATCATGCAGTCCGGCATGTTCGGCCCGCTCGGCGCCGAGAAGTACCAGGAGTACTGCACGGACATTCACTCCAGCGGCAAATACCTGCTCGATGTCATCAACGACATCCTCGATATGTCCAAGATCGAAGCCGGCCGCATGCGGCTCGACTTCGAGGACCTGTCGCTCGACGCCCTGCTCGCCGAATCCATGCGTGTCGTATCGGCGCGCGCCGAGGAAAAGAACGTCACGCTCGGCGCTCGCATCGCGCCCGATCTGTATCTGCGCGCCGACCGCCGTGCCCTCAAGCAGATCGCGCTCAATCTTCTATCGAACGCGGTCAAGTTCACACCGGCCGGCGGCGAGATCACCGTGCGCGGCCGCGCGACCGACCAATGCGTTGTGCTGAGCATCGCCGACAGCGGCATCGGCATCGCTGCCGACGCGCTGACCCGCCTCGGCCGCCCGTTCGAGCAGGTCGAAAGCCACATCACCAAGACGCATCAGGGCTCCGGCCTTGGTCTCGCCATTGCCAAGTCACTGGTGGAGTTGCACGGCGGCTCGATGCGCATCCGCTCGGCGCTCGGCACAGGAACGATCGTCACCGTACGCCTGCCCTTGTCGCCGCAATGCCCGCTGCCGAAGGAAGAAGCGGCCTGAGGCTGCCCCTAAGGCTCCCGCCCCAAAATCCGTACGAAACTGGCACGCACTTTGGCCTGCGTCTCGAGCAAGGTTGCGTTGAGCGTCGCGAAGTCCGGCACGTCGGCCGCGCGCGTCAACAGACGCAACAATCCCGGCCCCGCGGTCTTCGGATCGAACGGCCCGGACAGGCACAGGCGCAGGATCTGCGTCAGGTCGTGATAGAGCTGGGCTGCCGGCCGCAGCACCTCGGCGTCTTCCACGGAAATCAGGCGCAACTGGCGCGCAAGATCGAGCACCCGCGCTGTTGACGTATCGAGGATCGAGGGCTCGTCATGAGCATGTACGAGCTGCAGATACTGCGCGATGAATTCAAGATCGACCAGGCCGCCTTTGGCATATTTAAGGTCCCATGAATTGCCATCGCCCTTTTCGGTGGCGATCGCACCCCGCATTTCGGCGACGTCGCCGGCGGTCAGCGCCGCATCGCGCGGCCGGCACAAAATGTCCTTGAAGACGGCGCCGACCCGTTCGGCGAATTCCGACGAGCCCGAGATCACCCGCGCCCGCGTCAGCGCCATATGCTCCCAGGTCCAGGCCTCGTTCTCTTGATAATGGATGAAGCTGCCGATCTGGGTCGCCAGCGGGCCGGCCTGCCCCGAAGGCCGCAGCCGCATATCGACCTGATACAGCGCGCCGTAATTGGTCTGCGCTGTCAGCGTATTGATCAAGCGTTGCGTGAGGCGCGCAAAATATTGCCCGCCATAAAGCGAACGACGGCCGTCGGATTCCGGCGTCTCGCCGTCGAAATCGTAGATCATGATCAGATCGAGATCGGACGCTGCGGTCATTTCGCGGCCGCCGAGCTTGCCCATGGCCACCACTGCTGTCTGCTCATCCCTCACATGGCCGTAAACCGACGCGAAATTCTCAGCCACCGCGCGGTGGACGGCGCGCAGGATGGCGTCGGCGAGCCGGGCATAGGCCTCTCCCGCCGCGCGCGCTGTCAACGTGCCGGTGAGAATTCGCACACCGATCAGGAACAGGTATTCAAGCCCGAACATGCGGATACGCTCGAGCAGGTCCTCATCGTAGCGGGCCTGCGCCAGCGCGGCGTCGAGCCGGCGCTGCAATTCCTCGTCGTCCGGCAGGACGCCGAAAAAGCTGGGATCGACCAGCGCGTCCATCACCTGCGGATGCCGCGCCAGCGTTTCGCCGAGCCGCGGCGCCGCTCCGAGCACCAACGCGGTGAGCGCGATCAGATCCGGCTTCTGCTGCAACAGCGACAACAGGCGCGAAGCGCCATGCAGGTTGCCGAGGAAATGGTCGAACAGCAACAAGGTGGCGTTCGGATTATCAGTGCGGCCAAGCTGTTCCAGAAGCACCGGCAGCAGTGCGACCAGATGGTTGCGCGCCGCCTCGCCGTTCAGCGAACGGTGCTCGCCCCTGAGCCACTGACGCACGATGTGCGAGGCCTCCAGCGGAGCACGAAAGCCCATCTCGCCAAGGCGCGCCAGCGTCTTCGGATCGTCGGCCGCATCCGGAAAGTTGAGAGCCGGCGCATCGCTTTCCGGCTCCTTCTGGAACAGCCGCGCATAGTGGCGCTGCACCATCCGCAGATAGCCGACCAGAACTGCGGCAAAAGCATCCCGGCTTTCGAAGCCGAGGAAACGGGCGAAGCGTTCCATCGCCTCCCGGCTCTCGGGCAATTCCTGGGTCTGCTCGTCGTTGATCATCTGCAGACGATGCTCGACCGAGCGGAGAAAAAGGTACGCCGCCTTCATCTCGCCGCGCGCATCGCTACCGATCCAGCCGTCGTCGCACAATTTGTCGAGCGTGGTCAGCGTATCGCGGTCGCGCAGATGCAAATTGCGACCGCCGGCAATCAACTGCTGCGTCTGCGCGAAGAACTCGATCTCACGGATACCGCCGCGGCCGAGCTTGATATTGTGACCTTCGACCGCAATCTCGCCATGGCCGCGATAGGCGTTGATCTGCCGCTTCATCGCGTGGACGTCGCCGACTGCGACGAAATCCAGATATTTGCGCCAGACGAAGGGCGACAGCTCGTTGAGGATCGCCTCGCCCGCGGCGATGTCGCCGGCGCAGGGGCGGCCCTTGATGAGCATCGCCCTCTCCCAGTTCTGGCCCATGCCCTCGTAATAGGCGAGCGCCGCCGGCGTCGAGATGGCGATGCCGGTCGAGCCGGGGTCAGGTCGAAGCCGCAAATCGGTACGGAACACATAGCCGTCGCCGGTGTGCTCCTGCAGCAGCTTCACGACACGCTGGGTAATGCGCACGAAGGTCGGAGCCGCCTCGATGCCGTCGGCAAGCGGGGCGATATCGGGATCGAAGAAGACGATCAGGTCGATATCACTCGAATAATTGAGTTCGAAAGCGCCCATCTTGCCCATGGCGAGCACGATGTAGCCGCTGCCCACGTGCGGGCGGTTTGCGTCTTTGGGCTCCAGCTTGCCGGCGCGCGCCGCTTCCGCCAGCGCAAAGCGCACTGCGGCGTCGACCGCGGTATCGGCGAGTTGCGTCAACGCGCGGGTTGCCTGCATGATCGGCCAGACACCGCCAATATCGGCAAGCGCAATCAGCAGTGCCGCTTCGGCCTTCATCTTGCGTAGCGAACGCATCGCGGTGGCAAGGTCGTCGGTTTGCGCCGCTTCCTGGCCGCAACGTTCGAGCAGCGCGGCAAGATGACCTTCCGGCTCGGCCTGCAACAGCGCGAGCAAGCGCGCTGCATCACTAGTGATGAGGTCCCAAAGGAAAGGCGAGCTTTCGGCCAGGCTTTCGATCAGGGTCCCGACCAGCCGATGCGCGGCAAATACGGCGCGTATGGCTTGCGCGTCCACGGCGGCAAGCGACGACAGCCATTCATCCACACGGGCGCGCGCCGCCGCTGCCTCGACGAGGACGGGAGCGGAAACGATACATTCAGCCAGCGTCAGCCCGGCATGCTGATTCGGCGCATTCATCCCGCCATCTGTACCGGGCCGGTACGCGGCAAGGCAATGATGCTCTTGAGCCCCGGCGCGTTGTCGGCAAGGGTGAGCTCACCGTCATGCAACCGCGCAACCGCCGCGACAAGGCTCAGGCCCAGACCCGATCCCGGCAGCGAACGGCTTTGCTCCAACCGAACGAAGCGTTCCAACGCCCGCGAACGGTCGGCCTCCGGAATACCTGGGCCGTTGTCGGCCACGGTCAGGAGAACGCGGTCGCCATCGATCACCGCGCCGACCTTAATTTCCGCCGGCGGCGCATCCGCCGACCGACCGGCCGCGACGCTGTACTTGATGGCGTTGTCCACCAGATTGGCCAAGGCCTGGCTCACCAGGTCGCGATTGCCCTTGAGCGTCGCAGGCGCCTCGGCATCGACCTTGAGCGCAATCCCCTTCTCCTCGGCCAGCGGCTCGTACAGTTCGCCGATGTCGCGCGCCACTTCGGCGGCATCGAATTCGGTCATGTCTTCGCGCGACTGCCCGGATTCCGCGCGTGCGATCAGCAGCAGCGCGTTGAAGGTGCGAATCAGCCCGTCAGACTCCTCGATCGTGCCTTCGAGCGCGGCGCGGTATTCAGCCTCGCTGCCTGCCGTGCGGAGCGCTTCCTCGCAGCGATTGCGCAGCCGCGTCAGCGGCGTTTTGAGGTCGTGGGCAATGTTGTCGGAGACTTCCTTGAGGCCGCCCATCAGCGCCTCGATGCGCTCCAGCATCAGGTTGAGGTTTTCGGCCAAACGATCGAGTTCGTCGCCGGTGCCCTCGATCGGCAGCCGCTCGCCAAGATCGCCGGCCATGATCGAGCGGCTGGTCGCGGTCATGGCGTCGACACGGCGCAGCACGCGACGTGTGACGAACAGCCCACCGCCGAGGCCGAGCACAATCACCAGTGCAATCGACCAGCGTCCAGCCGACGCGACGATGCCGTAGAGCCGCTCGCGTTCCTCGAGATCACGCCCCACCAGCAAGCGGAAACCGCCGGGTAGTTGAAACACCCGCACCAGCGAGTGGTGCTCCGGATGATTGGCGCCCTCGGTTTCGTCCAGGCGGCGATACGGCGTCTCGATCCAGCCGTCCTGATCGAGCACGCCCGACGGCAGATCGGTGACATTGCCGGCCAAGGTGTCGCCATTGAAAGTCGTCACCAGATAAAGGCTGGAGCCCGGCCGGCGCGCCCGCGCATCGACCGTGAGGACCAGCCGCCTGATGCCGCCGAGCCGGTATTGCTCGGACAGGCCGGTGATCTCTGCATTCACTGTGTCGGTGATCTGCTCGGTGATCAGGCGCCGAGTGTTGAAGGCGAAATAGCCGAGCAGCGCCACCGCGAACAGCGCGAACACGGTGAGATACACCAGCGTCAGCTTGAATGTGGTGGTGCGAAGAAGTTTGCCGAGCGCGGACAAGGTCCGCGTCTTCTTCTCCTGCGCCTGAGAATCCTGGGCCATGGGGGAACTTTAAACGAGCCGGTGGCCGGGCCCTAGCGGGTTTCCAGGCGAGGTAAAACGTCTACCGCGCGCCGTCGCGGATCATATAGCCGGCGCCGCGCACGGTGTGCAGCAACGGCTGGGCGAAGCCCTTGTCGATCTTGGCGCGCAGGCGCGAAATATGCACATCGATGACGTTGGTCTGCGGATCGAAATGATAATCCCACACATTCTCCAGCAGCATGGTGCGGGTCACCACCTGCCCGGCATGGCGCATGAGATATTCGAGCAGGCGGAATTCACGGGGCTGCAGCACGATCTCCTCAGGTCCGCGCCGCACCGAGTGCGACAGCCGGTCGAGATACAGATCGCCGACGCGCAGTTCGGTTTCCTCGGCGCGCGAGCCGCGACGGCGCGACAGCACCTCGACGCGGGCCAGCAGTTCGGAAAAGGAATAAGGCTTCGGCAGGTAGTCGTCGCCGCCGGCGCGCAGACCCTTGACGCGATCATCGACCTGACCGAGCGCGGAGAGGATCAAGGCCGGGGTCTCAATACGCTTCTTGCGAAGTTCACCGATGACCGAAAGGCCGTCGCGCTTGGGCAGCATCCGATCGACGATGAGCACATCATACTGGCCGTCAAGCGCCATGGCGAAGCCGTCCTCGCCGTCATGAGCGGCGTCGGCAACGTGGCCGACCTCGCGGAACGCCTTGACCAGATAGTCGGCGGCGTCGCGATCGTCCTCGATAATCAGAAGGCGCATGGTCACCCGGTCCGGCTGCGCCTCGGCTTTTTGGCCGAGCGGGCGCTGACTATAGCTGAAGTCATAATTAGCCATCGGATACCATCACTTCCAGGCGATTCGGCGGTCTTCTATGCCTGATTGCGCCGCTGTCAGCCTCCATGTCGGCCCCTTGGCCGGGCCATGCCCCGAATATCGGGTCGTACGCGAGGGGGTGACGGGGCTGGCCCGCCACCCCCTCAACGACCCCATCCCAGCGGGGGCGACGGTTGCCGGGATGAAGCACGTTTGCCGAAATTCCGCGTACGGTCTTTTCGGCGAAGGGAGGCGGGACGGGCTTTGAAGCCCGTCCCGTTGAGGGTGTGCCGGCAGTGGGGGCGACGATAACCGCCGGCACATCCCCAAGCTTGTCAGTTCAACCGTTGCTGACCGGCAGCGCGACGAAGCGGCTGTTGTCGCCCTTCTTCACGCGCATCAACACGGTGCGCTTGCCTTCCGACCTGACCGCGGCGATTGCCTGACGGACGTCGTTCGGCGTTTCGACCTTCTTGCCAGCAACCTCGACGATCACGTCGCCGATGGCGAAGCCACGCTCGGCAGCGGCGCCCGAACCGTCAACGTCGGTGACGACGACGCCTTCGGAGCCGGCGCCGGCGACCTTGGCGGCCGGCGCGAGAGTCAGCCCAAGCTTGCCGACATCGGCGCCGTCGGAACCGTTGTCATCGGCCTTGGCCTGCTGGTCGGTCGGCAACGTGCCAAGCGACAGCGACACCGTCTTCTCCGAGCCGCCGCTGACAATGGTCAGCTTGACGTTCTGCTTCGGCTGCATCGATCCGATCTTCTTGGCAAGATCGCGCGCATCCTTGATCTCTTCGCCGTTGACAGCGGTGATGATGTCACCAGCCTTGATGCCAGCCTTCGCCGCCGGGCCATTGGCCTGCGGTTCGGCCACCAGCGCGCCCTGCGTCTTCTTCAGACCGAGCGAGTCGGCGATGTCCTTCGTCACCGGCTGAATCTGCACGCCGATCCAGCCGCGCGTCACCGAGCCATGCTCCTTGAGCTGCGCGACCACAGTCTTGACGGTATCGGACGGGATCGCGAAGGCGATGCCGACCGAGCCGCCCGACGGCGAGAAGATCGCCGTATTGACGCCGATCACATTGCCTTCAACGTCGAAGGCCGGACCGCCCGAATTGCCCTTGTTCACGGGCGCATCGATCTGGATGAAGTCGTCATAGGCGCTGGCGCCGATATCACGGCCGCGCGCCGAGACGATACCGGCGGTCACGGTACTGGAGAGGCCAAAGGGGTTGCCGACCGCGAGCACCCAGTCGCCGATACGCGGCGGCTTATCGGCGAGCTTCACGAACGGGAACGAGGCGCCATCGACTTTGATCAGCGCCAGATCGGTCCGGGGATCAGTCCCGATCACCTTTGCCTTGTAGGTCTTGCCGTCGTCGGTCTTGACCTCGACGCTTTCGGCCTTGTCGACGACGTGATTGTTGGTCACGGCATAGCCATCGGCCGAGATGAAGAAGCCGGAGCCTTGGCCGGTAATGGTCTGGTGACCGCGGCCCCCGCGCGGGCCCTGGCCGGGCATGCCATCGGGCATGCCGAAGCGGCGGAAGAACTCACGCAGGCCGGGAGGCACGTTCTCCATGTCGGTATTGCCGAGGCCGGTCGTCGCCGGACCGCCATCCACCTTGACGCGGACCGAGATCACCGCCGGCTTCACCTGCTCGACGATATCGGCAAAACCGTTCGGCGCCGGCAGCTTGCGCGCCTGCTCAGTAAGGTTCTGCGCCATCGCCGCCGGATAGTGCAGCGACAGATTGAAATCGGGCGCGGCAACGAAAGCGGCGGCGCCCAGGCCGGCAATGGTGGTCGCCAGCAAGGCGGTACGCCGCAGTGTCAGCGCGCGCGGTTTCTTGGGCGGATTATGGGGGGATTGGGGAGCGGGATTGACGCTCACGGACATCTGAAATCTCCATCGGATCGCATGAGGCGCTACCGCGCCGTTGTTGATGCGAAGATGGAGGTCGCCGCCTTACAGCGTCCTGACGGGGGGATTAAAAATCGGTAAGGTGGAAAAAATCTTTTCGCTTTAAAATCAATAGCTTGGGGAAATGGTGCCGTTAGTCGGGGTTGCCCGACTTAACAATGGCATCGAGTCGGCGCTGCTCCTCGACGCTCAGGCGTCCTGTTTCCAGCGTTACAGTCCGGCGCCGGCGCGCCATGACAATGAGCGCGACAAGGCCCACAATCACCATCAATGGCGACACGGCCCAGAGCAGCAGCGTCCGCGCCTCCACCGGCGGCTTCAGCAGCACGAAGTTGCCATAGCGATCGACCAGGAAATCAAGCACCTGCTTGTCGCTGTCGCCTTTCTCGAGCCGTTCACGCACCAGAAGGCGCAGGTCACGCGCCAGCGGCGCATCGGAATCGTCGATCGATTGGTTCTGGCAGACCATGCAGCGCAGTTCCTGCGACAGCGCCCGCGCCCGCGCTTCCAGCGCCGGATCTTTCAGAATTTCGTCGGGCTGCACGGCAATGGCCAACTGCGGCATCAGGAGCGCGGCGAGCATGGCAACGATGACGAAGCGCCGCATCGCCCTACTCCGCCGCTTGCAAGGCGGGCTTGGCTTTCGCCGGCTTGGGTGCGCCTACGCGCAGCCGCCGGTCAGAGAGCGACAGGATCCCGCCAAAGGCCATGATCAGCGTCCCGATCCAGATCAGCAGCACCAGCGGCTTGTAATAGAAGCGGATCGCCAGCGAGCCGTCGGCATTGGCATCGCCGAGCGAAAGATAAAGCTGGCTAAAGCCCCGGCTCAGCAAGGCCGCTTCGGTGGTCGACATGCTGCGCGACGCAAAGGTGCGCTTCGACGGCGACATAGTCCCCACAGCGCTGCCGCCCTCACTCACGGTGAAGCGGCCCGCCAGTTCGCGGAAGTTCGGCCCCTGTCGCTGCACCATGCCATTGAATGTGAGATCATAGCCCGACAGCGTTACGGTCTGACCTTCCTTGACAGCGACGATGCGCTCCGTGCCCCAGGTCGAGGCACAGACAATGCCGATCAGCGTCACGCCAATACCGGCATGAGCGAACGCGGTGCCCCACACCGATCGTGGCAGGCCGGTGGCGCGTGATAGCGATGTGGCGAGGGGCCGGCGGAACAACGCCACGCGCTCGGCGAGATCGATCAGCGCGCCGAAGATCACAAAGAATCCGAGACCGATGCCGAACGGCGCCAGCACGTGTTGACCGCCCGTTGCCGCCAGGGTCGCTGCGGTGGCAACGATACCGACGCCAAGCGCTGCCATCAGCCGTTGCGCGACGCCGTAGAGATCGCCGCGCTTCCACGCCAGCAACGTGCCGAACGGCATGGCAATCATCAGCGGAATGAACAAAGGCGCAAAGGTGAGATTGAAGAACGGCGCACCAACCGAAATCTTCTCGCCGGTCAACGATTCAAGCGCCAGCGGATACAGCGTGCCGACGAAAACGGTGAGACAGGCGATCGTCAGGAAGAGATTATTGAAGACCAGCGCGCCCTCGCGCGAAATCGGCGCGAACAGTCCGCCCTGCCGCAGCAGAGGCGCGCGCCAGGCGAACAAGGTGAGCGCCCCGCCGATGAACAGAATGAGGATGCCGAGGATGAACACGCCGCGCGTCGGATCGGTGGCGAAAGTATGCACCGAAGTCAGCACGCCCGAACGCACCAGGAAGGTGCCGATCAGCGACAGCGAGAAGGCAAGAATGGCAAGCAGAATGGTCCAGATTTTCAGCGCATTGCGCTTTTCCATCACCACGGCGGAATGCAGCAGCGCGGTGCCGGCGAGCCACGGCATCAGCGACGCATTCTCCACCGGGTCCCAGAACCAGAAGCCGCCCCAGCCGAGTTCGTAATAGGCCCAGTACGAGCCCATCGAAATGCCGACGGTGAGGAACATCCAGGCCGCCAATGTCCACGGCCGCACCCAGCGCGCCCAGGCGGCGTCAATGCGGCCCTCGATCAGCGCCGCGATCGCGAACGAGAACGCGATCGAGAAACCGACATAGCCGAGATACAGAAGCGGCGGATGCACCGCGAGGCCGATGTCCTGCAGGATCGGGTTGAGATCGCGGCCTTCAAGCGGCGCGCGCGGCAGGCGCAGGAACGGGTTCGAGGTCAGCAGAATGAACAAATAGAACGAACAGGCGATCCAGGCCTGGACCGCCAGCACATTGGCTTTCAGCGTCGCCGGCAGATTGGCGCCGAAAGCGGCGACCGAAGCGCCGAACAGCGCCAGGATCAGCACCCACAGCAGCATCGAGCCTTCGTGGTTGCCCCACACGCTGGTGAACTTGTAGATCAGCGGCATCGTCGAATGCGAGTTCTCGAACACATTGACGACTGAGAAATCCGACGTGACGTAGGCCCTCGTCAGCGCCGCGAATGAAAGCGCAACGAAGACGAACTGCATGATCGCCGTGGACGAGCCAAGCCGCATCAGCGCGACGTCGCGCGTGTGAGCACCGTAGAGCGGCACGATGGCCTGAATGAAGGCCAACCCCAGCGCCAGCACCAGCGCGTAATGACCGACTTCCGGAGTCATGGCTTCTTCTCCCCGGCGTCTTTGCCGGCGCTATCCTTGCCGACGACATGCGCGTCGGTCCTCATCTCGCCTTCCTGCCAGCGGCCGGTCTTCTTCAACGCATCGACCACTTCACGCGGCATGTACTTCTCATCATGCTTGGCCAGCACGGAGTCGGCCGCCAGCGAGCCACCCGGCTCAAGCCGACCCTCGGTAACGACGCCCTGCCCTTCGCGAAACAGATCGGGAAGAATGCCCTGGTAGCGCACGGCAACCTGATGTGCGCCGTCGGTCACCTTGAACTTGACCTGCAGATTGTCGCCCTTCTCGAGGCTGCCGGGTTCGACCAGCCCGCCAACGCGGATGCGCGAGCCGACGGGCAATTGCTTCTCGACCACATCGGACGGCGAATTAAAGAAGACGATCGAGTCCTTGAGCGCGAACAGTACCAGCGCTGCGGCAACGCCGAGCACCGCGAGGCCGCCACCGATCATTGTCAGGCGCCGCTGCTTGCGCGTCATCCTTCAAGTCCCATGCTTTTGATCGTCTCGTCGATCTGGCGCAGCTTGTCGGGATCGGCGGCAAGCGCCTTGCGGGCATCGCCCGCCGCACTCCTGGCCTTGTCGCGATCGCCCAGCACCATATAGGCCCGCATCAAGCGCTGCCAACCGGCGACGTCGCTGCTGTCTTGCTTGAGGCGGTCGGCGAGCCGCGCCACCATACCGCGGATCATGTTGCCGCGATCCTGTTCGCTCATCTGGCTCGCCGCCGCAACATCGTCGGCGCTCGGACCCGGCTGCGCGGGCGTAGCCTCAGTCGGCTTCGGCGGCACGCCGCCAACGCGGGTCAACGCCTCGCTCACCATCGGAACCCATGGCGCATCAGCCGGCGCGTCCTTCAGCATCGACATCCAGATCGCGGCCGCTTTCTTGCGGTCGCCATCCTGCTCGGCGGCAAGCCCAATGAAATACAGTGCCTTGAGATCGTTCCGGTCGAGTTCGAGCGCGCGTTCGAACGCCGCCTTGGCGTCCGCGGTGACGACGCCGTTGCCGAGCGCGGCCAAAGCCTCGCCGAGATCGGCCTGACGCTGCGCGCTCTCGCCGGAAAGCGCAATCGCCTTGCGCCGCGCGTTCACCGCATCGGCAAAACGGCCCATGCGCAAATAGACCGGCGCCACGACTTCGTAACCGCGGGCGTCGTTCGGATTTTTCTCGAGATGCGCCTCGACGCGAGCAATCAGCGTCTCAATCGAATTGTCCTGCTGCGCGGCCGCCTGCCTCTCGGCAAGCGGTTGCCCCGGAAGTTGCGGCGAACCGAGCACGAGATACAGCGCGCTGGCACCGATCGGCAGCAGCAGCAGACCAATGAGCGCCGCCGCACGCCGCCGCCACACTGGCGCAGCGGTACCGGACACCGGCTTTTCCTTCTCGGCGGCGTCCGCAGCGGCAATCAACCGGCGCGACACTTCGGTTCTGGCGGCGTCCGCCTCCGCCTCGCCAATACGGCCTTCAGCCCGGTCGCGGGCGATCTCGTCCAGCTGATCGCGATAGACCGCCTGGTCGCTGCCACCCGGCGTTGCCGTTCGCCGCCCGAGCGGCCACAGCACGGCGAAGATCGCCGCGGCCGTCATCAGCGCAAACACAAACCAGAGGCTCATCGGGGCGATGGAGTCCATAGGGGCGGAAACGGCATCGCCGTCGGCCCAACTTGAATTAGTCTAGGGCAATACATCAGCCGCGATCATGGCTGCAATGAGCAAAATCAAACGGGGCTGCGGCGAAAAAACTTGGATTCGGGGCTTGAATCGGCGCCTGTGAGGCAGTCCGGCCCTCAAACGCTGGCGGCCTTTGCGCCGGAAACCTTGGCCCCACCCTCGGCAGTAACCGCCGCCACGTCGGCCGCCCGGGCAAATTGCGCCGCATAGTCCTTGCCGAACACCAGGCTGCACAGCCGTACCGCGACATCGACTTGTGACTTGCGGAACGGGCGTTCCGACGGCCCCGACTGGCGCAACGCGTCGATCAGGCCGTTCATGTTGTTGTCGAGGAACTGCTGCAGGTCGGAGTAAGCCCGCTGCGTCATCTCGTTGATGGCAAGTTCGCCGGCGAAATGACGGCAGGTACCGACGAACGATACCAGAGCTTCGGTTTCCGCCGCGTCCTGCTCATCGACCGTGGATTTGGGCGTGATGTTGGCGGCGGAGCGGATGCGCAGCAGCCGGCGCACGCGGCCCGGCATGGATTCGATCTCGGCACGCAAGGTCTCGCCGATCTGGCCGCGAAGCCCGGACAAAGTGCGGCCCCAGGTCGAGTCGACCGGCAGATCGAGTTCGGTGCGCAGACCGCGCGCGGAATCGTGGATAGTCTTGAGCAGCGCGCCCGTGGCGACGCCGCGACCGCTGCGCAGATCGTCGCGCAATTCCAGCACCTGGCGCTCAAGTTCGGAGAGTACGATGCTGACCGACACGCCATATGGCGTTTCGGCGACGCGCGCGGCGGTGTCGCTGCCGGCGGCCTTGACGCCGAAGCGGATGAGCTGCCAAGGCGCCGACAATCGGCTGCGCACGGTGAGCAGCGAATAAAGGAAAATGTCGGTGCCCGGCGCGCCGGTCTTTTCGATCAGGGCTTTGTATTCATCCAACGCCTTGCTGGAGAGATTGCCGACCTGCACCGGCAGCCGCGCCTGCATGGCGTTGAGGCCGTCGCGCGCCTTAAGCACGCATTTCAGCGTGTGCGCGTCTTCCTCAGCGCGCTGGGTGCCGATCTGCCCGAGCATGCGCCGCCGCGCCTGCTCGTCGATGGCGGCCGAACGCATGTTGTCGCTCAACGCCATGGCGACGCGGTCCTGCAGCGTGCGGATGAGATACTGCGCCTTCTCATCGTCGCCGGCCTGCAGCGCGGTGTTGACCAGATCGTCCATCTCGGCGGTGTCGCGCGGCAACAGATCGCGGCCGATCCAGGTCCACAACGGTTCGAGCGATGCGCGCGCGATGCGGCCGGGATGGCGGTGCTGGCCGAGGTCGTCGACGAGGAAGGGTTCAAGCGGCTTGAAGAACATCCGCGCGGTGTGGCCGATGCGCGGCGGCCCGGCCTGCTGCTCGCGGGCGATGCGGCGCAGTTCCTGTAGAACGATTTCCGCGGCGCCGAGATCCTCGCCGCGCAGCAGACTGCGCTCGAACTCACCGAGCAGCAAGGCGCGAGCCTGCGGCGTCAGCGCTCGCAGATAGTTCTGCAGTCGTTCAATCGTGTCGGCGCCCGCCATCGCCGGCTTTGCCCACCATGGTCGATAAGCAGTTTTGATAGCGCGGGGGCCGTTAAGAACCGATTAAGCATGTCGCGACGGGCCGGGGTTTTGTGCCCCGACAGGCCGCGAAAGGCGGGAATACAGCGAAATGGCTCAGGTCTGCGGCGTCCAGGTGCCGTCCGGGTTGCGGCAGGCGGTGCCGCGGGCCACTTCCGGTTGCCCGGTGACATAGATCGTGTGGGTGTAGGAACGGCAGTCGCGGCCGCGATCCTTATAGCCCGGCCCCGGCACCACGGTGCCGTGGCGGCCCGAGTCCGGGTTGCGCCAGGCAACCGGCGCGCCCGACTGGCCGCGCTCCAGCGCATCCATCTGCGCCGCATAGGCCCGCTGGCGATCCTGCTCGTCGAGCGAGGCGCCGATACGGTTGCCGACCAGACCGCCCAGAAGACCGCCGATGGCCGCACCGGCCAGACGGTCACCCGTGCCGCCGCCCGCTACCGCGGCACCGAGCAGTGCACCGGTGCCGGCGCCGAGTAGCGTGCCGGTGTTCTCCCGCGGCCCGGGTCCGGAACCGTCCGGGTTGCCGGCGCAGGCGGCGAGCGACAGGCCGACAGCGGCGATGGCAAGAAGCTTGGTTGCGGACATCAGGACCCCCGGAATGCAGTGGAGAGGAAAGGCAGGCGATCCCGCCTGACTGGAACTTATACCGGTATCGAAAGGCAACAAATGGGGCAAAAGTCCGGCGCCCACAGCCGCGATCACCCCGCCGGCAGCGTTAATTCCGCCCGGAGGCCCCCGATCGGTGCCGAACCGAGCTTGAGTTCGCCGCCGTAAAGCCCGGCCAGTTCGACAACGATCGACAGGCCGAGCCCCGAACCCGGCTTGCTCTCGTCGAGCCTGCGGCCCCGGCGCGCGACCTGCTCGCGCTCAGCGGGCGTCAGGCCCGGGCCGTCGTCATCGACGACGACACGCACCCGCTGCGCCTCGCCCGCCCCTTCGCGCATAACCTCGATGGCGACACGCGACGCCGCCCATTTGCAGGCATTGTCGATGAGGTTGCCGAGCATCTCCTCAAGATCGGCGCGCTCACCGCGAAACCGTATGGCGTCCGGCGCGCCGGAATTCTCGGTCCTGACCTCAATGGCGATGCCGCGGCCGCGATGGATTTTCTCCATGGTGCGCGCGAGCGCCTCGACCACAGGCAACACCTCCGTCACCGAACCAACCACCGTTACACGAGCGGCAATGCGCGCGCGCTCGAGATGACGCGCGACCTGATCGCGCATGATAGCGGCCTGCTCCTGCACTTTATCTGCGAGCGGATCGCCCGGCCGCGCCGCTGCTTCGTTGACCATCACCGACAGCGGCGTCTTCAATGCATGCGCCAGATTGCCGACATGGGTGCGCGCGCGTTCGACGATGCCTTTGTTGGCCTCGATCAACGCATTGGTTTCGCGCGCCAGCGGCGCGATCTCGACGGGAAAATCGCCGGCAAGACGCTCGGCATTGCCGGAGCGGATCGCGGCAAGACTGTCGGTAATGCGCTTGAGCGGCGCCAGACCGAAACGCACTTGAAACATCGTGGTCAGCAGCAGCACCGCGGCAAGAATGCTGAAGGTCGCCAGCAACGCCCGATCGAAAGCGCGGACATCATCGGTAATCTCGGCGGCATCGCCCGCCACCGCGACGAGATACTGGCCCTCTTCGCCGAGATCGATATTGCGCTCGACCAGCCGCAGCCTCTGGTCTTCGGGGCCGGTGACATAACCCTGCCGCGAACCGTCGGGGGCGGCGGCGACGCCTTTGGCTTCGAGATGCGGCAGCCCGCCATCCCAGAGCGATCGCGACGCACGTAAATCCGGTTTGCCGGAATCCAGCCTGGTGACCTGCCAGTACCAACCGGACAGGGGCAGTTCAAAAAGCGGCTCACCCAAGGCCTGTGGAAAGCGGTCGTCGGCTGGCGAGGCGACATCCGCCACCAGCGTGCGCAAGTAAACGCCCAGCCGCCGGTCGAATGAGCGCTCGACCGTCTGCCGGTACAGCGACGACAGCACGATGCCGGTCACCAGCAGGATCGTCACCGCCCAGACGGTCGCCGACAAAAACAGGCGCAGCGCGAGCGAGTTGAAGCGCATGGCTATTCGCCTTGGCGCATGATCTGATCCGAAAACCGGCTACCGTGTTTCGGGATGATGCGCATCACGACCCCGGCGGCGCAAGCATATAGCCGAGCCCGCGCACGGTCTGGATGATATCGACGCCGAGCTTCTTGCGGATGCGGCCGACGAACACCTCGATGGTGTTTGAATCGCGATCGAAATCCTGATCGTAGAGATGCTCGACCAGTTCGGTGCGTGACACCACACGGCCATTGTGATGCATGAGATATGCGAGCAGCCGGTATTCGTGACTCGTCAGCTTCACCGGATTGCCGTCGACCGTGACGCGGCCATTGCGCGTGTCGAGCCGCACCGGGCCACATTCGAATTCGCTGCGGGCATGACCGGCCGAGCGGCGCAGCAACGCGCGCAGCCGCGCCAGCACTTCCTCGAGATGAAAAGGCTTGGCGACGTAATCGTCGGCGCCGGCATCGAAGCCCTGCACCTTGTCGCTCCAGCGGTCGCGCGCGGTGAGCATCAAGACCGGCATGAGGCGGCCGTTGCGCCGCCACGCCTCGAGCACCGAGATGCCATCCATTTTCGGCAGGCCTATATCGAGGATCACGGCGTCATAGGGCTCGGTGTCGCCGAGGAAGAGGCCTTCTTCGCCATCGAAAGCGCGGTCGACCACATAGCCGGCGTCGGTCAGCGCGCCGGTAAGCTGGCGGTTGAGGTCGGGATCGTCCTCGATGACGAGAAGGCGCAAGGAAAGTGTCTCCGCTCGTTTCGCAGGAGCGTTTCCAGGCGAAGTGGAAACCGGTTCGCCGTCCGGAAACGCAATAAAACAAGAATCACCGTTCGCGATCTTAGCCGAAATCGCGGTGCCGCCGTCGTCTGACGCGGAATTGGGCCTTTTTCGGGATGATAGCGGCTTACAGCCCGGAGATCGGCTCGCCGTTGCCGGCGTCGATCTCGACTCGCGCCACCTTGCCGTTGCGGCCGAGGAGGGTCAGTTCGTAGACGAGCTTGTCGTCGCGCTTGCACAGATCGGCGCGCACCACCTCGCCCCGGCGGCCGCGCTCGCGCAGCAGCTTGATCGCGGCGGCGAGTGGAATGGCCTTGCGCTCAGCGATGGCGTCGCGCTGCTCCGCCCTGGTCAGACAGGCGCGCGGCGAACGGTCGGCGCCGAGCGAGGCCTGTCCCGGGGCGACCAGGCAGCCGAGCAGAATTAATGCGGTGGTTATGCGGGGGACCGGCATGAAGCGGACATTACAGCGCGCCGGTGAACGCTCGCTGAACGGCCTTCTTGTGCGGGCCGTCAGCTCTCGAAGCCTTCGAAGGAGGCGAAGTCGTCGAGCGGCGCGCGGGGCGCACGCCATCCGTTGATCGGCGCAGCCGGGTCTTCATAACCTAAAGCCATGCCGGAATAGACCATCAGGTGATCGGGGAGTTTAAGGAAGGCGCGCACGGTCTTGTGAAACGATACCCAGGCCTGCTGTGGGCAGGTGTGCAGGCCATGGCCGCGGGCCAAAAGCGCCACCGTCTGCAAATAGCCGCCGATGTCGGCCCACTGCGCTTCGCCGTGAGCCTTCTCGCGCACGAAGAACAGCGCCACCGGCGCGCCGAAGAATTCGTAGTTGCGCGCATACTGCCGATACCGCCCCGGCTTGTCCTCACGCGGCACGCCGATCGCCTGATAGAGCAGCTCGCCAACCGTGAAGCTGCGCCCCCGGTAAGGCTCTTCCATCGGCTGCGGATAGATGACGTATTCGACGCCCTCGCCCTTCGGCAATTCGCTCGCCATGCGCGGCCGCAGCAGCGCCCTCAACTCTTCGACGCGTTTACCCGCCAGCGCATAGACCCGCCACGGCTGCATATTGCCGGCTGACGGCGCGCGGCCTGCGCGCTCGACAATATCGCGAACGATTGTCTCCGATACCGGCTTGTCCAGAAAAGCGCGACATGAGTAGCGCGAGGATACGGTGTCGAAGATGTCCATGATAGCAAGGCTCCGCGCAAAACACTTGAATGCAGCGCCGACCTTATCGTCTCGCCAGTATCCTCGCCACCTTCTCCAGGCTGCGTCCGCCGAAATAGGCCGTGAGCACGATCATGGCCCAGTCCGCCACGTCGCCCTTCAGCGGATCGGTGACGCCGAGGCCCAGCACCTTGTCCCAAACCACGACTTTCCAAACATAGATGATGAAAGCGCCGGCAAAGAGCGGCCGCGGCAGCGCCGTGTACCAGCGGCCCTGCTCGGCGACGATCAGCTTGCCCGCCAGATCGCGCTCGCGCGCCTCGACCTCGAGCGCGCGGGCGGCAAGATCGGCGGCGATCTTCTCCGACGTATTCTCGGCGGTGAGCTTGGCGCGATAGGCATCGACCGCGGCCTTGGCGAAAGGTCCGCCGAGCAGATTGCCGAGCCAGCCGAGGATGGTCGCGATCATCGTGTCAGTTCCGGTCGAGCGTGCGCCGCCGCGCCAGCTCGGTGATCAGGCCGATCGCGATGACGTAATACGGCACGTAGCGCGGCTGCAGCGCGGACTGCACGGCCTGCGACACCGCCGGGTCCTGCAACACCGTTTCCGCCACCCCCATGACGAGCCCGGCGCAGGCGACCAGACGCGCCCACAGGATGGTCGCCGAATGCCTGAACCAGTTCTTGATCCTGTCCCACATGCTAGAGCCTCCTGAATGGTGCGAAGAACGAGATCAGCGCATGAAAAAGCCCGCGCGCGGCGGGCTGGTTATGCGGCGATAGGTTGGATGAATGCGGCCCGGGCGGCGCCGTGGCGTGTTTCGCCATCGTCAGCGCCGCGGCTTTGACCTCCGCGACGCGCCTGCCCCAGCCCCGGCCGAACACCGGCCATGTCTTCAGTGCTTTGAGAAAGCGCAGGCGCTCGTCGCAGATCGCGGCGACCAGCGTCGCCGCATCGGCAACGCGCGCCGCCGCGATCACCTCGTCGCTCACTTGGTGCGTCGTGTCGGGCAGCTTGAGCAGCCGCCGCAGCACCTTGCCGCTGCGGCCGATGCCCGAATTCACGCCGTAGTCGAACACCGCGTAATCGACGCCGGCCGGCAGTTCGTCGCACCGCTGCGCATCCCAGTAGCGAGCGCGATAGATCGCCTTGGCCTGCCCGATCGTCATTGCCTTGACGTCGGCCGCCGTCGCGTCGGCTTTCACGTACTTCCGGTAATCGGCGATGGTAATGCCGAAATTGGTCGGTCCACCGGGATCGGACGGATGGTTCGAATAGCCGCCTTCATGCGCCAGCAGACCGGCCAGCGCGCCGTCGTAACTGGATGCAGCCATCGCCGTCTCCTCAATTGTACAAATGTGGAAGATGGTTGAGTGCCGCTACGGCACGTAGTGGCCGAAGAACTGCGACTGATCGGCGCTGACATAGCCGTCATGGCTGTCGAAGCGCACGCGCACATCGATGATGTCGTCCTTGGCGCATGGCGCCAGAACAGTGAGATTATACGTGGTCACGCCGTCGACAGGGGCGCCGGACATCGCACGACCACAGCCGAGTTCGGCGCCGTTCTTGTAGAAGGCGACGGTCACCTGCGTCGGCACGGTCGCGTTCGCCTTGAACCGCAACGAAAAGCCGAAGACGTAAGCGCCGGCAAAGGGCGCGGTGAAACTATTGCCGCCGGCGCTGAAGGCGCCCTGGTCGTTCAGATCGGCGATGTTGAACTGCACCTTGGTCCAGCTGTTGGCGGCGATGTAGTTGTCGAAATTGGTGGTGGCGCAGAACTTGGCCGCACGCGGCAGGCTCGGCCGCCCGCTCGCGCCGTCGATCACCAGCGCCTCGGTCCAGCTCGCGCCATCGGGCGAAACCTTGAGATGAAAATTGTCGTCGCCGGCAAGACCGATCTCGGCGCGCGCCGACCAGTTATCCTGAAATACAAATGACAAGGTGTTGCCCGCGCTCTCCTTGTTCAAGGTGTAGCGCAGGTCGCCATTGCCGCCTTCGGTCACCGTGCGGGCGGCAAAGAGCGCATGGTTGAGCTTGGCGCTGAGCGGATTGCCGGCATCCGCCGTGGTGCCGACACCGAGCAGACTGAGATTCTGCAAGGTCGTGAGCGAGGCGAAGAAATCGACCCAGGCGATGCCGTCCCACGCCAGCAGCGCGCCTTCGTCGATCACATAGGCCAGCCAGCCAACGCGCGGCGCGCTGATCTGCCAGGCGCCATCTTGCCACGCCATAATCGCGTCTTCGCAGCCGGCCCACGCGCCGGTCGCTTCTGCGTTGACGATATAACGGTCGCCTTCATACCGCAGTTCCGGCGGCGCGGTCAGGTCGCGGTCCTTGACCGCGAGTTGCACCAGCGTGTCGAGGATGCGCAGCGCCTCGTTATGGGTGACATGCTTCTGCGCCTGGCTGCCTTCGATGCAAGGCAGCCGGAGATTGGCTGTATCGGTCATTGTCTATCCGTTTTGTGAGAAGTCAGACTTGCAAGGTCGCCTGCGCGGTGAAGCCGCGCCCGACCGTCGCCGACAGTTGCGCGACGCGCACGGTGAGGCTCGTTTGTGCCGTGCCGAAATCGGCAATCTCGTCGGCCGCGGCATAGATCACCGAAGGCGCCGTGCTTGTCAGCGTGCGCAACACCGTGCCGGCCGACATGATATCGATGTCGTAGCGCTCGCCGTCTTCGCCAAGCGGCACCTCGCCGCTCCAGCTGTCGCCTTCGGCGCGCGTGCGCCGGATCCAGCGCAAGGTGACGCCGGCGCCGTCGCGCGCGGCCCGCAAATGCACCGGCGCCAGCGGCTTGAGCGCAGTGGCCAGCGGCGTCACGTCGAGCGCCATCGCGGCGGCGTCGGCGGTGTCACGGCCGGCGGCAACAACACGCAGCTGCATCGCCCTGTCGCGCGCGTCGATGCCGCTGGCGATGGTCACTGCATGGCCATCGAGCAGCACGAAGGGCGCACCCGTTGGCAGCAGCGGCGTCATCGCGCCTTCGCTGCCGGCCTGCCCGCGCAGCAGCTTCGATAATCTGTAGGTGCGCGCGCCGATCAGCTCGGCTTCGGCGAACTGGATCACTTCCCATTGGCCGTCGGGGTGGCGCAGCGCCGCGGCATTTGCGCCGGCCAGCACCGACAGGTCGGATGCCGACGCCAGCGCGCCGCCATAGATCTTCACCGTCACATCCGCGTGGTGCCAGCGCGCCGTCGGCCCGGCGGCAAGTTCGTCGAGCGTCTCGCCGATGACACAGGGCGCCGTCGCCAGGGCCGCCCGCGAGAAACTGGCGCCGTCGCGCGACGCCCACACCGCCACCGCGCCTGGCCAGGGATCGGCGAACACCGCGAGCCGCGACAGCACCACGGGTGTCTCGGCATTGAGGCTTGGCAGATCGAGCGCTATCGCCACCGGCGGCCCGACCGGCGCCGGCACCGTCACCGATTGCCGGACCGGCGGCGACAGCGCGACGTTGAAAACGTCGGGATCGATCGACCGCGCCGTGATCGCGCGTGTCTCGGCGTCGGCGATTTCCTCGATCTCGATCAGCCGACGCCGCCCGTTGACCGTCAGGGCCGCGACATCGCCCGGCGTCAGCTTGAGCTGACTCGGTGGCAACGCAAAGCTCGCGCGCTCGCGTGTCGCCCACAAATCCTGCAGCCAGATATTGGCGCGCCGCTCGACCTGTTCGCCGCGCCACACCATCGCCAGTTCGGCATGGGCGTTGCGCGTCGAGGCACCGACCAGACGCCGCGACATCGCGGTCGCGCGCTGATAGTCGCTGCCGATTTCGGTGAAGGCGAGCGACACCTGGCGCGCAAGGTCGCTGTCCTGCGCGCGCGTCAGCCGCGCCGGCGCGGCGGCATCGGGCAGGACGAGATCGTCTTCGGCAAGCTCTGCAATCGGCATGCCGCCACGCTGACGAAAGCGCAGCACGCCGCCCTCTTCAACCGCATCGAAGGCGAAAGCCAGCGCCAGCGGATCGAGCATTGCGCGCGGCGCCATCGGCCGGTCGATGGCATAACCCTCCGGGCCCTCGCCGAGATCGCGCGTATCGACATTGCCAATGCCGCTGTCGGCCAGCAGCGCACCGACCAGCGCGTCGAGCGGCGCGCTGCCGAGCCGCCCGGTGAGCCAGTGCCCAGTCTGCCAGTTGCCGGCATCGCCCCACACATCGCCCGCCGCCGGAAACACCGGATAAGGCCGCGCATCCCAGGTCCACAGATAGATCGATTGCGGCGCGATCATGCGCCCGCCATAGACAGTCGATATCGGGTTGAGACTGGCATTGCCGAAATCCGGATCGAAGGTTCCGAGCACCGCTTCGAGAAAGCGCCGCTGAATGAGGTCATCGCGCCGGCCGCTGGAGAAAGGCGGCAGCGCGCCTTCCGACGATTTCGGATCGGGAAACACATTCGGCGCGTTGGCGCCCTTGTCCACCGCCGGACAACCCAACTCGGTGAACCAGATCGGTTTCGATTGCGGCAGCCACGCCGTCGGCGTCGGCAGCTCAGCGCCGCCAACGCGCTCGTAATGAGCCTGCTGCCAGAAACTCCAGATGTCCTTCTGCCGGAACACCCAGGGCTTGCCGAGGCCGTCGGTGATGGCGTTGCGGTCTTGCGCAACACGCGCCGCATCGTCGGCGTAGTACCAGTCGTAAGCCTCACCACCATTCAGCCGGCTGGCGAGATAATCGGTGCGATAGGGATTGTCGGTGAGATCGCGGTCGAGCGCATCGGCCTCATCGCGCCAGTCGGACAGCGGCGCATAATAGTCGATGCCGATACAGTCGATCGCGGACGACGCCCACAGCGCGTCGAGCGGAAAGCGCACTTCATTGGCGTCGCTATCGACGACATGCGCGCCGTATTCGGTCCAGTCGGCCCCGTAGGTGATCGTGGTGCCGCTGCCGACGATCGCCCGCACCTCGGCAGCAAGCGCTACAAGCGCATTCACCGCCGGATAGATGCCGGATGCCGAGCGCACCCGCGTCAGCGCCTTCAGTTCCGATCCGATCAGGAAGGCATCGACGCCGCCGGCCGATTGCGCCAGCGCGGCGTAGTGCAAAATCATGGTGCGATAGTTCCAGCCATCCGGTCCACCGCTGAAAAAGGCGTTGACCTGTGTCCCCGCCGTCGCCGTGCGGTCGGGCGACCCTGCAACACCCGGCGCCGGCGAACAGGTGATGCGGCCGCGCCACGGATACAGCGGCTGCGTCCCCGCGCCGGTGTAAGGATCGGTGCGCGTATTGCCAGCCGCGATGTCCATCATCACGAAGGGATAGAGCGTCACCTTCAGCCCGCGCGCTTTCAGATGCGCGATCAGGTCGCGCACGCTCTGGTCGGACGGTGTGCCGCCGAAGGCCGCGCGGCCTTCGACTTGCGACACCACATAAGCCGAGCCGCGACCGAGGCCCGCCACCGACCAGGTGGCGCCGCTCGTCTCCTTCACCGCATTGTCGATGCCGGGCCGCACCCGGCAGGTGCCGCAGCGCAGGTCGTCGCCGAACCAGGCGACAACGATCGCGACGCTTTCGAGGTTCGGTGCCACCGCCTGCAATTCGTCGAGCGACGCCACCACATCGGACGGCGCGAAGCTGACATGCCGGTTCTCCGCCACAACCTGGCCCGGCCCCATCACGCGCACCACGGTCGAAGGCGTGTAGCCGAACTCGGTCGAGCCCGGGATCAGCGTCACCGCGCGCGTCATGGTTTCGAGCTTGCCGACCGCGCGCACCACCTCGAACGACAATTGTGGAATGCGGTTGCCGAAATCGGCCAGCGGCAATCGCTCGAACACCACATAAGCCAGCCCGCGATAGGCCGGCGCCTGCCCTTCCTTGGCGACGATCAGCGGATCGGGCGTCTGCGTTTCGTCGCCGCGATAGACGCGCATTGTCAGCCCGGACAGGTCGAGCAGCTTGCCATCGGCCCAGACGCGACGCACCGCGCTGATCTCGCCCTCGCACAGACCGACGGCGAGGTTGACGTAATAGGAATAAGTCGTCGTCGTGGTCGTGACGCGCGAGCCGCCCATCCCCTTGCCGCCACCACCACCGCCGCTGCCCGTGGTCTGGCTCGTCGTCGTCACCACTTCTTCGAGATTGGTCGCCCAGATCATTTGCCCCGCGAGCCGCGCGCGGCCGAAGATTCGCGGGATCGGCGCACCGTCGGTCGAGGCCATGACTTCGAGATCGGACAGACGCGGCCCGGTCACACTGCGCTCGCGGCCGCCGAACAGCGCCTGGTCGATGGCATTGCCGGCAAGTGCGCCGACAAGCCGCCCGGCAATCGCGCCGGCCGGCCCGAACACACGGCCAACGGTCGCGCCGGCGGCTGAGAGAAGAAGTGCGGCCATTGATTCAATCCACGGCAAGAAAACAAAAGCTCATATCCGCCTCATCCTGAGGAGCACCGCGCCAGCGATGCGTCTCGAAGGATGGGCGGCCCATGTTTCGAGACGCGCCCCTGCGGAGCGCTCCTCAGCATGAAACCGAGCGAGGTTGGCGTGATCTATTCGACACCCGGAAACCGGAATGCATAGGCGATACGCCGGCGCCACCACGGCGCCAGCGCAACTTCGGTGACGCAGGCACCGTCATGCGCATGCACCATCAGGTCGGGCGCAGTGACGATCGCCAGGTGCTTGGCGGCGAGATTGTCGCGCCAGCGGAACAGCAGCACATCGCCCGCACCGGCTTCGTTGCAGGCAATCGGCGTGAGATGCCGCGCCGCCGCTTCGGCAAGCGGCTCGCCGCGCGCGGCTTCGGCCCAGTCCGGCGCATAAGGCGGCGCGCGTTCGGGCTCGGTGCCGACAACCTGGCGCCACACCCCGCGCACGAGGCCGAGGCAGTCGCAGCCGACGCCCTTGAGCGAAGCCTGGTGCCGGTACGGCGTGCCGATCCAGCTCCGCGCTTCGGCGATGATGAGGTTTCGCTTGATGTGCATAATTTGTCTCTCGTCATTCCGGGACGGCCGTCAGGCCGGACCCGGAATCCAGATAACCCTCAAGCGGTGCTGGATTCCGGATTCGCACTGTCGCGCGCCCTGGAATGACATTCACGTTTGCAAACTGCTTCCATCGTTCCCCGGCTCGCCGGCCACCGGATAGCGCAGCACGAAATCGTTGCCGGGGATGTGGGGGAAACCGCGGAAGTTGACGATGTTGTTGAAGCGGTCGTGACAGGTGGCGAAGCGCTTGTCGCAGCCGGCCGTCACCGTGAATGTGTCGCCTTCTTCGATTGGATGCGGCATCGCCTGCCACAGATCGAGGCGCACGCCGCCGCTCGCGCGATGCGCCTTCACCTCGATCGACAATCCGGCATTGGCGCCGCTCGTGAAGGTCACTTTGCCGGCGGTGAACCAGCCATCGGCATAGGCATCGAGGCCGCTGGCGCCGAAGCTCGACGCCGCAATCACCACCAGCACGGCCCCGGCTCCTTTGTATGCCGGCGTATCGAGATCGATCTTGCAGCGGCCGTCGCCGAGATCGGCAGCGCAGCCCGACGTGTAAAGCCGGCCGCGCTCTTCGCCGAGCGCCTGGCTGAGGCCACGCACCTCGGCGACGAACGCCGCACCATCGCGCCGCACTTCGCCGAGCGTCCCCTTGGCGAGCATGACCCGCAAGGTGGGTTCGCTCCAGTCGGTCAGCCAAAGTTCGACATCGGCCGCATCGTATGAGCCCGCGGCGAGATCGTCTTCGTTCAGCGTGTCAGCATTCAGCGCGCCCGACAGCTCGGAGGAGTCGACTGCGAGGCCCTGCTTCTGCGCCACTTCACTGCCGGAGAGCCCGTTGCCGGCGCGGCAGGTTATCCCGCCGATCACGACATCCTCGTCGTGATCGGTGAAGCCCTGCACAATGCCGTCGCGCCGGGTCACGATCCAGCAGCGGCACAGAGTGGTGACGCCGGAGTCGAGTTTGGTTTGCAAGGCGGACGGGATCGCTTTCACGGCTTGATCTCCACCAGCGGAATCTTCGGGATCGCGCCCGCCGCAAAGGCCGAGAGATCGACTTCGAGATAGTCCGTGTCGAAGCGTACCGGCACATCGAACACAAAGCCCGCCGTCACCACCTGCCCGCTCGCCGGAATATGCCCGGCGGCAAAGGTCACGATGCCTTTCGCCGGATCGACGGAGAACGCCGACCCGTTCTTCTCGACACCCGCCACCGCAATCCTGACGCTGCCGGCAACCGGCTTCTCGATCCGCCGACGGTACGGCGCGTGCGCGCCGCCATAGGTCTTGGCCAGCGCGAAAGTCGTCGCCACGCCATCGCCGGTGCCGATCACCTGGTTGAGCGCGCTCACACCCACGCCCGGCGGCGCGGACGAGTGATCGAGCCGGTCGCGCCAGCGGAAACCATGCAGCCGGCCCCGGCGCTCCTCGAAAAACTCGATCACCTGCGACAGCGCCTGATGCGTCTTGACGCCATAGCCGGCATCGTAGCGGCGCCGCGAATGCGCCCAGCGCGCATTGCGCTCCTCGCGGCCCGAGCCGAGCGTCACCACGTCGGTGCGGCGCTCGGGCCCGCCGCCGCTCTTGAGCGCGATATCGAGCGGAAACAGCACATCGTGAAATGCGCTCATCTAGAGGCTCCGTTGTCCGCGCGCCACCGCGCGCGCGATCTGCGAGGTGACGTAAGCCTCCGAGCGTCGGAAGCTGTCGGCGTCCGGCGTCGTGATCTGCACGGTGATGTTGGCCGGCGCATTCATACCGCCGCCGGCAATGCCGAGGCGTCCGTCCGGCCCGCGCGCCAGCGGCAAGATCGCTTCCGGTCCCGCCTCGCCGGCCAGGCCAAGGCCGCCGGCCATCGGGAAATAGCCCGGCGCGCCGATCACACCGCCGCTGGCGAAGGGCAAGATCGGCGGAAGGCGAATGGGGGGGAGCAACAGATCGAAAATCGATCCTGAGCCCGTTTTCAGGCAACCGCCTTGCGCCGAGCCCGTGCAGCCGCAACGACAACCACATCCGCCGCCGCCCTCGTCGCGCGGGCCGCGCCGCGTTTCCGGATCGTTCAGCTCCGGAAACAACTCACGCAACAAGCCTTTCAATCCCTTGTCGATGACGCCGGTCAGCGGCTTGAAGGCCTGCGTTACCGCAATCTTCGACAATTGCAGACTCGTGGACTTGAGAACGTCGTCGAACTGCTTGCCGCCAACGATCACGTCGGCGAAAGCCTTGGTCATTGCGCTCGAGAATGAGCGTGTGCTGATGCCGAGCGCATTCGTGCGCGTCTGAACACGTTCCAGCGTCGTCGAATAGTCTTCAGCAGCCAGGCCTGCCTGTTGCGTGTCGAGCAGTTCATCGCTCATCGGGATATCTCTTCATCAATGCGGCAAAACCGTCGCGGTCGAGCGGCGCGCGTCGTCCGGTGACCGCCTCGATCGCGTAAGCGAGTTCGCGCGGCGTCATGCGCCAGAACTCACGCGGCGCCAGCCTCAGCACGCCGAGGCCGAAGCCGATGGCCTGCGCCCAGGGGAACGGCGTCATGGTTCGTCGCCGAAGGTCGCGGCGAGAAGCGCTGCGGCAATGCGCACATAGCCTTGCGCGCCGCCCTCGACGACCAGACGCGCGACCTCGTCGTCGCTGATCGCTTCGCCGGCGCCGCGCAAACCGGCGCCGATGATGCGCGTCAGATCCATCGCCTTCAGCCGCCCGGCGCCGATGCGCTCGGTCAGCGCGACAAGATCGTCGGCGCCGAACGCACTCTCCAGTTCGGCCAGCGCGCCCAGCGTCAGCACCAAAGTGCGCCGGACGCCGCCGAGCTCGGCCTCAATCTCCCCGCGGTGTTTGTTCGCCATCGTGTCACGCCGCCGCGAAGGTCACTTCGCCGGCCGACTCCATGGCGACGTCGTAAGTGACTTCGCCGTTATGCTCACCGGCAAATTCGAGGCTGGTGATCTGGAACGATCCCTGCACCGTGCCGAAGTCGGGGATAACGACCTGATAGGTCTTCACCGCGCCGTCGAAGAAAGTCTGGCGCATCAGCGCGTCGCTCGCGGCGTCCTTGAACAGGCCGCGGCCCGACAGCGAGGCGCGTTTGACGCCGGCACCGTCGAGCAGTTCGCGCCAGCGATTGGCGCTTTCGGCGTGGGTGATGTCGACGGTCTCGGCGTTGAAGGCGAGCCGACGCGTGCGCAGGCCGGCCACCGTGGCGTAGCCGGCCCCGTCGGCGATCTTGATCAACAGGTCCTTGCCTTTTTGAGCAGTCATTGGGTCGTTCCTTTCTGAATTCAGGCCGGCTCGGTCACGGCGCGGAAGCGCACCAGCGCGTGATAGGTGCGCCCGTCGGCCTCGCGCCGCACATCGGCGACGGCGAAACGCAGATTGACCAGGCGGTGGTCGCTGAGCGGCAGCGGCGCATCGTCGAGCGCCTGCAACAGCGCGCCGGCGATCACATGCGCTTCCTTGTGCCCGCCCTGCCGCGACCAGGCATGCAGCGTCAGCGTATGCTCGGCGCCGTCGCCCTCGCCGGTCGAGAAGTCGGCGAGGCGCGCCTCGCCGAGCGTCACGTAAGGAAACGCCGCGGCGCGCGGCGGCTCGTCGTACACCTTCGGTCCGCCAAGTGCGGCGAGCAGCGCGCCATCGGCAACAAGCGCGTCGCGCACGGCCGCGCGCAGCGCCACGGAAGCAGGCGTCGTCATGTTGATTGTCCTCGCTTTAATCCAGCCGCTCTTCGGCATCGATTTCGAGAAAGCGACGGCGGCCGGCTTCGCGCAGGGCGACGATGCGATAGATGTGCGTGCCCTCGATGAGGCGATGCCGCGTCGTCACGTCGTTGCGAAAGCGAATGATGACACGACAGCGCACCGAGGCGCCCTGCCGCTCGGCCTCGCCATGCGCATGCGCTGCGACGGGCGTCACGCTGCCCCACACGGTCGCCACCGCGGCGTAGTCGCGGGTGACGCCGCCCGCGCCGTCGTCCGTCTCTGACGGCGCCTGTAGAACAAGCCGGCGATCGAACGTGCCGATATCGAAAGCCGCGCTCATAGCGACAGCATCCGGTAAGGCGCGATCAGCGCCGCCACCGTCACGGGCAGCGTACCGGAAGCGCCGGCAATGCCGCGATTCTCGTACCAGTGCGCGGTCAGCAGCCGCACCGCCTGGCGCAGCGGTTCCGGCACATCGCTCGCCGCGGCGCCATAGCCGGCGGTGACATCGACTTCGATGCCGGCTGCCGCCCGTCCCGGCTGCGCCAGCGCCCACGGTGCGAAGACGAGCTGCGAGCCCGCCGTATCGACCACGAAGCTCTGCAGATCGAGCGCGCTCGCATGACCGGCATCGTCATAAACCCGCACGGCGTTGAGCGCGGCGAGCGGCGCCGGCAGCACCTTGAGCCGCCCGTCGGCCGGCCAGACATCCAGCGTCAGCCGCCACTGTTGCGCGACCAGGGCACGCCGCGTCTGTGCTTCGACGTGAATGCGCGCCGCGGCAAGCAGCGCGCCGATCACATCGTCATCGTCATTGTACTCGACGCGGAGGAAAGCCTTGGCTTCGGCGAGCGACAGCGGCTCGACCGCCGGCGCGGTGAGAAGAATGGAGGGCATGGGGTTTCCTGAAAGGTGATTGACAATCGTCCGCACTCAAGGCTCATGCCTTCCGCATGCGCCCTGCCGTCACACTTATCTCCGCCTTGCTGGCGACGCCGGCTTTCGCCATCAGCGGCAATGCGCCACCGGCGAGTGGCTTTGCCGTGCGTTCGCTCGTGATGCTCGTCGACAGCCGCGGCGGTCTTTGCACCGGCACGGCGATCGCACGCGATCTGGTGCTGACCGCGGCGCATTGCGTGGCGCGGCCGGCCACCTATCGCGTGCGCCTGAGCAAGGACGGCGGCATCACCGACGTCGAAGCCACGCGCAGCCATCCCGGCTTCAACATGGCGAACTACGTCGCCAACCGCGCCACCGCCGATGTCGCGCTGGTGAAACTCAAGACGCCCCTGCCCTTGTCCGTCGTGCCCGCCGCGCTCGGCGGCACGCGCCGTGTCACCGTTGGCGAGACGATGATCGTCGCCGGCTTCGGCGCCGTGCGGGATAATAATGAAACCGGCATCGGCCAGCCGCGCATGGCGCCGCTCGTCGTCACCGGCCAGCCTGGCAGTCTGCAAATTCGTCTTCAGGACCCGGCGACGCGCAATGCGAGCGCCGGCCTCGGCAGTTGCACCGGCGATTCCGGCGGGCCTGCTTTCGGCCGCAAGGACGCCGACGATGGTGAAGTCATGGCCGTCGTCAGCTGGTCCACCGCGCCGAAGAACGAAGCCGGCTGCGGCGGCCTCACCGGGCTGACGCCGCTCTTGAACTACCGCGCCTGGATCGTCGACACCGCCGCGAAACTGGGCTCGCCGCTCGCACCCTGAGTCTTCGGCGTCATTCCGGGGCGCGGGCGCACCCCGCGAACCCGGAATGACGGATGAACCAAGACATTACGCCGCAGTATCGCGCCGCCGTTCGCGCCGCTAGGGTGCGCGCCTCAATCGGAACCGCGCATGTTGATCCCGACCGACCTCACCTCGTTTCTCGACCTCATCCGCCAGCACGGCGATGCGGCCTACACCTTCCTGTTCGCTTATGCGGCCTCGCACAGCCTGCTGTTCGGCCTGTTCGCCGGCTATGCCGCGCATGCCGGCGCGCTGAAGGTCGGCACGCTGGTCATTGTGTTCTGGGTCGGCAGCTTCCTTGGCGATGCCGTGCGCTTTTACGTCGGCCGCCGCTACGGCCCGCGCTTGTTCAAGCAGTGGCCGCGCATCGAGCGCCTCGTCAATATCGCAGCCAAGCTCACCGACAAGCACGCGGTGCTGATGGTTCTGTTCCATCGCTATCCGCACGGCATCCGCGGCGTCGCCGCCTTTGCCTACGGCCTGTCGAAGCTGACCTGGCCGACCTTCCTCGCGCTCAACTTCGTGGCCGCCGGGCTGTGGAGCGGCGCGGTGGTCGGCGCCGGCTACGCCTTCGGCCAGGTGTCGGAGAAGCTGATGAACGACGCCTCCTCCGGCCTCGGCATCGTGACACTGGTCGTCTTCCTTGGCCTGTCGTGGATCTTGAGCAAGAAGCTCGAGAAGGTGGTCGAGGACAGCGCACCGGCCGCGAATAGCAAATCAACCTTGCGTTAACCACGCCTGCCAACCGGCGCTTAACGCGGCGCACCTAGTTTCGCGCCATGAGCTCCATTGGCGGCATTTCCAGTTCGATTTCGGGCCTGATGGCGGCATCGCAGAAGATGCAGGCCGCCATGATCAAGATGGCCAATGCCAGCGACGGCGGCGACATGGCCGCCCTGCTCGCCGAACAGGTCACCTCGCAGGCCTCCTTCGCCGCCAACGCGCAGACGCTGAAGGCGCAGGTCCAGGGCGTCGGCGAACTGCTCGATATCATGGCGTAGTGAAGCACTCCAACTCGGCAAAACTAAATCGCTGCCTGCCAGACTGAGTTCGACGGTCAGTCCAGACCCACGACAATCTTCTCAGGCCATTTCGGGTGGCTGTACCAAAGATGAACGATCGTTCGCTCTCTGGTTACAGGCACGTCCAAGATCCGCTCGTGCTCCGCCGTTTCCAGAACAATCATTCGGCTGGGGGTTTCCAATTCACCTTTGAAGACGAGTAAAGGCTCTGGCTGAACTTCGCCTGCCGGGCCAATGGCAATTTCCGTGGGGCCATCCACTTCCGGAAAACAGGCGAACGAAATGCAAGATGGCGATGAATGGATCATTTGACCCCAGATTGGGTCAGGCGCTCTTCCACCTTTCGCATCCATCAAAAACAAAAGCGAATTGACCGGTGATACTCTGATCCTGCGGATCATGTCACTACCTCGGCTTCAACTGATTGACCCATCCACCTTGGCGAAGACTGCATGTCAGGCATTGCGGATAAAGGCGCTGTTCTTTATTGGAGCGGTTCAAACCACTGGGAATTTGGTGATCCAAAATAAAATCACCGCGTAGAGTGCCGGGATTTCGCGTCCCGCAAGTATGACAGCCGGTCATCGATCCAATTTTGTTTATTGCATCACGTTCGGCAACCAGGAAGCTGCGCGTTGGCCCGCGCGCCGCTATCGATTCTCCGGCAAAAGGCCCCCGCCCGATACCGACGCGTCCCAGCTCAGCAATTCTCTCTTGCGCCTGCCGCTCCAAAGCCCGATGGCTGGCTATCAATCCTTCTATCGTTTCGTAAGCCTCAGGGCGAGGTCTCCATCGAGGATCCAGTTCCTGCACGCGACGAATTGCATCGCGGGACTGCGCCTCGGCAATGGCTAGCCGAGCTGCCTGTCCCGGTGTCGGTTCGACCCGCGAACCATTGATGATAACAGGGCCACGGACTCGCGGCCCCTGCGCATATTGCGCCCCCGGTTTCCAGTCATTGTCCGGCGTTGCATCGGAAATCACGCGCGGATCGTTGATCGGCGGCGGCTTGCTCGTCGGCTGGCTGCCAGGTGACCGACTTCCACCAGCCGTGCCGTCGGCGATCCACTGCCCGCCGTCGGGATTGCCCGCCGGCACGCGCGGCTGGTCGGGGCGATACTTTCGTTCGTAAAGCGCGAACGGATGGTCCTCGACATCGCGAGGCACAAAGCGCCGCCAATCCGGCCGCACGAACAAATACGCATTGGGCCGCGTCCAGCGTTCGAGCTGGCGCGTTAGATAGGGCGAAGTCATTGTGATGATCTCGTAAGACCGCAGCGTCGATGATCGGGCCTCTCACCGCCTCATCCTGAGGAGCGGGCCGCAGGCCGCGACTCGAAGAACGAGGCGGCCCCATGGTTCGAGACGCGTTCCTGCGGAACGCTCCTCACCATGAGGCCGACAGAGCCGCCCTCAGCTCGCCGCGAACTTCATCAGCTTGATGGCGTCGAAGTCCTGCACGCCGCCGCCAACACGCTTGGTCGTGTAAAACAGCACGTAGGGCTTGGCCGAATAGGGATCGCGCAGCACGCTCACCCCGGCGCGATCGACGATCAGATAGCCGCGGGAAAAATCGCCGAAGGCGATCGACAGCGAATTGGCCGCGATGTCCGGCATGTCCTCGGCTTCCACCACCGGGAAGGTCATCAGCGAGGCGCGCCCGCCTGCCACAGCCGGCGGCTGCCACAGATACTGCCCGGTCGAGTCCTTGAACTTCCTGATCGTCGACTGCGTTTTGCGGTTCATGACGAAGTTCGCATTCTGCCGGTAGCCCGCCTTCAGGGCATAGATCAGATCGACCAGGGTGTCGGACGGGTGCGAACCGGCAAAGGCGCCGGCTGCGCCGGAGGCGACATAGCCGAGATTGCCCCAGGTCCACGAGGCATTCGCCACGGTGTCGTAGCTCAGGAAGCCCTTCGGCTTGTTGGAGCCGTCGCCGGTGACGAAGGCGGTGCCCTCCTGCGCAGCGAACACCGCTTCCACTTCCTGCGCCAGCCACTCGTCGATATTCACCGCCGAGTCCTCGAGCAGCGAAGCGGTCGCCGCCGGCTGAGCGTAGAGCTCCATCGCCGGGAACGAGAGTTGATCGAGCGTCGGCGACGCCGTCTGCGCGCGCGGGTCGCTCTCGCCGACCCAGCCGACCGCGGGCCCGGCCGTCATGAACGGCTTCTTGTAGACAGTGCCCGAGATGGTGCGCACGCCCGCGATCGAGCGGATCGGCGAGATCGCAGCGAGGCGCTTGCCGATCTCGGTCTCGATTTCCATCGGCACGGTGTAGCCGCCATCGGCATTGGAGCCGATCGACATCGCCTTCATCTCCAGCGCGGCGAGGCCCGCGGCATCGCCGCCGCGCATATAGGCATCGAAGGCCAGCCGGTGTTCGCCGGCGCGGGCGCCGCGCGCCGCCTTCTGTTCGCCCCCGAGGGCCGGCCGCGCCGCTTTCAGCACGATGTCGTCAAGCTTGCGCTGCTGGGCGTCGATGGCGGCGTTGATGCGGGCCAGCTTGTCTTCCATCAGCGCGTCGCCGGCGCGCTTCTGCTCGAGCGCGAGGCGCTCGTCATTGCTCTCCTTGAAGGCTTCGAAGGCGCGCATCATCTCGGCATGCGTCACCACCGCGTCGAGCGGAATGCCCGATTTGGTCTCCAGCGTGGTCGTCTCGGTATCCATTGTGGTTCTCCTGTTGAATGGATGTCTCTGGTGAAACGGCAAAACTTCGCTATCCTCAGTCGGCCAGCGCCGAGCGTGACGGGAGCGGCGCGTGAAAAGAGGAACCGCGCGTGGGCAGTGAAATCCGTTCGGCGATCGACTTTTACGAACGCCATCCCATCTCGGCTGAAATCATCAAGGCCAGGCTTCTCGCCGCGCGCGGCAACCTCACCGGCATCGCACCGGACGAGCTGTTCCCGCACGACCAGGATCACTATGGCGGCCTCGACGCGAACGACGCACTGGCCGAACGTGCGCAGATCAAACCCGGCATGCGCGTCGCCGATTTCTGCGCCGGCCTGGGCGGCCCGGCGCGTTATCTCGCGCACCGCTACGGCGCCGACGTCACCGGCATCGAGCTGACACCGGCACGCGTCAAAGGCGCGGCCGAACTCACCATGCTCGCGGGTCTCGCAAACCGCGTTCGCGTGATCGAAGGCAATGTCATGGCGGTGCCGCTCGACGACGAATGCGTCGATGTCGTCGTCAGCCAGGAGGCCTTCCTGCATGTGCCCGACAAATCGAAGGCGCTGTCGCAGGCCCATCGCATTCTCAAACGCGGCGGCCGCCTCGCCTTCACCGACTGGGTCGCGCACCGGCCGCTGTCGAAGGACGACGCGGAATTGATGTGGGCCGGCATGGCCGCCACCAATCTTTACGACATTGCCGCTTATCGGACGCTGATCGAAGCCGCCGGCTTTACGGTGACGTCGGTCGACGATCTCACCGCCGAATGGGCGAATATCCTGAAAGTGCGGCTGGCGATGTACCAGAAGCTGCGCGGCGAGACGCAGGCCGCCGGCACCGTCTCAGGCCACGACGCCTTTTATGAAAGCTATGTCCGCTTCGTCGAACTGGTCAGCGAAGGCGCGCTCGGCGGCGCAAGGTTCGCGGCGGTGAAGGCGTAGCGTCCTCTCTACGGATCGGGAAACGTCTCCGGCGGCAACGTTTCGGCGTCGATCCATTCGATGGACGTCGGCTGCTCGCCCTCGGTCTCGATGAATTCCTTGACGGCACGGAAACCGTCCTCGAACGAAATGAACAAGCCAACCGACAAGGGCGTGCCATGAAACGATCGCACGAATTCGCCCAGACGCGAGAGATCGCCTCTCGACACAAACACCAAAAGCTTCTGCTGACGAACGTCCCAGCGATTGTACTGCAAGCTCGCCCCGAGGCCAGGGCTCAGGCTGAGATAGAGCGCGGATGAGATTCGTCCGCTCTCCGGCGTTAACCCCTCTGTTCCGTGCAGGCCTTTGGCAAAAAAGCTTCCACCGTCGCGACCGGCCTTGAAATATGCCTCCCGCCTCACGGGATCGAGCATGCACGCCTCGATTTCGCGCAGATTGGGCCAACCAGCGCCCCAATGCTCATCGAAGAAACCCTCCTTGAGCATCACACTCACTCCCACTTGCCATTGTACATAGTGCGCGACTTTCCATTCGGATCGGTAATGCTCCTAACGGTGACGTCCGGTTCGCGGCGGTGAAGGCGTAGCACCTAACTTGGCTTGAAGATTCCCTGATCCAGCGTCCAGAGGCACATGCCCGCATCGGGCCCCTGCGGTGGCGGTTCTGTGGCGCGAATAATCTCAAGCATCCGGCGGGCTTCCTCAGGGGCGACTGCCAATGTCTCCGTCGCCGCCATCAATCGGACCTGAGCATTGGGATGGTCATAAAGCGAAAGCAAAGCCGTGCGTTGATCTCCCGGACGAGCTTTCAGTTCCTCTCTGACGGCGAACATCTCCCTGATCAGCCGATTCTCCTGGGCGAGTTCGCCGCGCAGCTCGGCTTCATACTGCCCCAGGCACAGATCGGTGAAGCGCTGAACCAACATCGCCACCGACATGGATTTGAGATCGACCGGCTTCATGGCTTGAGAACCCCGTTTTCGATCAATGCTTGGATGCCAACTCTCCGGCGCTCTTCCCAGCTCTTGTCGCGTAAATACTCGCGGGGGGACATGTCGCCAAACTTAGTTGAAGGCTTCTGATACCAGCCGTTTATGTCTTCGTGCCGCATCGTCGGGATACGCACCACATTGTCCCGGCCTTCGATCATCGATTTCGGAAATTTACCGTCTCGCTCAGCCGATGTCCGTTCGACGATATGGTGATCCTGATAACCGGCCTTTGACGTATCCGACACGGCATCCTGCAATTCTTGCATGGATTTCGGCGGATCGCGATAGGAGTCTATCTTGGCGTGGTACTCATGAATCCAGGATGCCGCGCCATACAGGGCCTCGGCGACTGTCGCCGAGGGCCCAAGCCTTCGGGCTATTCTTTTGAGAATTGCGGTTCGATCCGCCGACAATGGCGGCCGTTGCTTCGGAACCTCGGGAACGCTGCTTGTTGTCCCTGTCGTCGGAAGTTTCGGCTTCTTCGGTGTGTCCGCATCACCGACCTTGCCGCTGGCACTCCCTCCTTCCGCCGTCCACTGTCCGCCGCCCGGATTGCCTTTCGGCACCCGCGGCTGATCGGGTTTGAAACCAGCCTTCGAAGCGATCTGCAGCACTTGGCCATGTCGCCGCATGGCGCGCTCCAGCCGCGTCTCCGCGGCCAGGCACTTCAGTTCGCTCAACGCGCAGGCGAGCGCGCCCAGCGCCAGCCGGCGTTGCCATACGAGATCGACAAGGTTCGCACGCATCGCATCACCCCGCGCGCCGCCGCCGCAGGCGTTCGATGCGCGGCGGCGCCAGCGGTCGCGGCGAGGCCACGGGCGACGCGCCCTCGCCGCCCATCACCGCGCGCCACTCGGCTTCCGCGCGCGTGCGCGCGAATGACGGACGCCGGGAGGATGCGTCCTTCACCGCATGCACGCGCGCGCCCGCCAGCAGCGGGAACGTGACGATGGAAATCTCCCAGAGATCGACCGCCAGCAGGGAACGCACGCGGGTGCGCGGATCGATGCGGCCCTTCACGGTGCGGAAGCCGATCGACAATCCATCGATCGCGCCGCCGCGGATCAGCGCCAGCAATTCGCGGCCGCGCGCCACTTCAGGGATGAGCCTGCCGCGCGCGTAAAGCCCACGCTCGTCTTCGCGCAAGTCGAGCCAGACGCCGACCGGTTCGGCCGGATCGTGCTGGAACAGCATCGGCACGCGCCGCACGCTTTTTTGCCGCAGCGTCTGGGCGAAGGCGCCGCGCATCACCATGTCGCGCGCCTGGTCGATGGCGCCGAACAGCGAGGCATAGCCTTCGACCGTGCCATCCTCATGAATGCGCGTCTTCGGCGCGAACACGGAGGCGATGGTGGGTTCGTGAGACAATGCGAGCATGACATGATCCCTTCGCTCGACCGGCCCCGGATGAAGTTGACGGCGTGAAATTACTTCCGGCCCCGCCTCGCCTTCGGCGCCTTCACGCGCATCGCCGACGCCGCTCTGCGCTTGCTGGCGCGGTCGAGGTGATCGAGAAATTCGCGAAACACATCGAGGTGGTCGCGGCGGTGTGACGTCTGGGCCTTGGTCTCGCGCTTGATTGAGCGCAGCACGGTATGCAGCGTGTCCATCATCTGTCTCCGAAGGTTTCATTGAAGCGTGCGAGTTCGCGCACGAAGTCGTCGAAGCGCCGGCTGGCGGCGGTCAGCTCGCGCAACGCGAACCAGGCCAGCGCCGAAGCGCTGAGCGCCCACAGGAGGAGCGCCACATGCGCGAGGTCGCCGCGCGTGGAAAAAGTCTCGACGATGTCGGGCATGGGCTCACTTGCCCCGGGCGCGCTGCGGCATGAAATGCCGCTGCGCGGAACCGGGGCCATCGCAAATGTCGAGATTAGTGGCGGTCCCGGGTCTGCGGCGCACCGCTAGCGCGCTGCGCCGCGCCCGGGACAAGGGTCAAACCACATCCCCGCCCGCGACCGCGCCATAGCCGGCGGCTGCGCGCTTTTCATTGACGGTGAGGAACGGCGCCTTGCTCACGCGCTCCCACAGCGCGGCGCGGTCGGCGCTGAGCGCCTCGATACGGTCGGCATCCACCGCCAGCGTCAGCGCGGCCTGGCCGAAACCGGGCGCCAGCCACAGCGACAGCGCGGCGGCAATGCGGTTCGCCAGCGGCAGCACGCTCTGGCGCCAGAACACGCGATTGGCTTCCTGATAATTCGAATAGGTGTTGTCGCCGGGAATGGCGAGCAGCATCGGCGGCACGCCGAAGGCCAGCGCGATCTCGCGCGCCGCGGCATGCTTGGCCTCGAGGAAGTCCATGTCCTTGGGCGTCAGCGACATCGGCTTCCAGTCGAGTCCGCCTTCGAGCAGCAACGGCCGCCCGGCATTGGCGGCGCCCTGGTACTGGCCATCCAGTTCCTTTTTCAGCCGCTCGAACTGGGTCTCGTTGAGGATGGAGCCGTCCGCCCCCGCATAGAGCAGCGCACCGGACGGCCGCGCCGCATTGTCGAGCAGCGCCTTGTTCCAGAGCGTCGCGGCGTTGTGCGTGTCGACCGCGGTGGCCGCCGCCTCGAGCGGGCTCAGGCCGTAATAGTCGTCGAGCGGATTGAACAAGGTGAGATGCAGGATCGGCGGTACCGCGCCCTCTTGCGCAAAGCGCACGGTGTTGCCGGAGACCGTGTAGTCGAACGCTGCCGGCCAGCCGTCCGGCCCGGGCACCACCTTCACCCGGTCGGGCCGCAGCGCGTAAAGTTCGCGCGGCGCGCCCGCGCCGCCGACGCTCACCGCCTCGACATAGGCATTGCCGGACAGCATCAGGTGCGTGGCGATCGCTTCGAGAAAGCTGGCGCCGTCCTGGCGCGGGTTTGGCTGCGCCGTCAGATCGAGCAAGGGATGCTCGGTCAGTTCGCTGGCGCCCTCGTACAGCACGAAGGACACCGAACCGACCGCCTCCGCGGTCAGCCGCACCGCGCGATGCACGATGGCGTTGCGCGTATAACCTTCGCGCGTCAGCGCCGCATAGTCGCGCGGCGTCCAGCGGGCGCGGCCGCCGGATTCCAGCGCAATCAGCCGTCCCGCGCGCGAGGCCTTTTGCTCCGCGGGGCGGAGCAGTCTCTTCAAGGTGTCGAGCATAAAAAAAGCCCGCCAGTGACGGCGGGCTCCTCTTGTTGGTGTCGCTGGAAACCCAGCGAACGCTGATTGTGCCGTTACCTCGACGCCACCCGCGTCGCATGCGGATCGACGACGACATAGCCGGCGATGGAGCGGACATGCCGGCGGGTTTTGCCGCCGCCGGAATTGCCGTCATGCACCAGCCACTGATTGCCTTCGACGTGACTCATCAGCACGAAGACATGGCCGGACCGCGCCGCCACCATGCCGGCAGCCGGCTGCGTGCGCGGAAATTTGCGGATCCAGTTGGACGCCAGATTGAGATCCTTGCGGATCTCGCCGAACACGTAGAGCGAAGCTTCGCAGCCGCAGAAGCGGGTCGGACAGCCCGAAGGCCGCCCGCCGACGACAACGGAGTTGCCATTGGCGTCCACTTGCGCCGCGCCCTGTTCGGCGCGGGCGGTGTAAGCTTCATTTGTACCCGGCGTGTGGGCGTTGCGCGCACGGCTGGTGCCAACTCTGGCAGCCCTGTTGCCTTGCGTCGCATGGCGCGCGGCCACCGCGGTTGGACTGTCGGAACAGCCGCGTTGGTCGCACGTAACTTGCCCTTGGCTTTGCGCCTGACCTTGCGCTTGCGCCGCCTGGCGATGTTTCGGTCGGGCGTCAGCGCTCGTCGCCGCCGCCGTGATCGAAGCGATCGTCATGATCGCGAGTGCAGCTCGTTTCAATATCCCGGTCACCTGTCTTGAAGAGCGGCATTGGCGCCGCCGAGAGAAGGAAGCGGCAGGACAGCCGCGTCGTGATGAGGGCCCCTTCCGCCGTCTCAATGTGACCAAAACATGACGCCCGCGGGCATGACTCGGCCCCCAGCTATGCGCATTAATAATTGTGTCAGCAAATGAGACAGCCCGAATAAACAATCGCAATAAAACAAGCCGGTTTCGCCGTGTTTTGCGCGTTTTCCGGCGTCTCATCCATCATATCGGGCAAAATGCAGGCGCAAATATTATGCGCCGCGCCGTTCATCACATCGCGTTTTAGTAGCGCATCGGCCTCGTTGTAACCGCTCGATTTGTCCCAGATCGGCGCAGGTGATTTGCGACTCTCTCTTTTACAGCTGTCTGATCCGCGGCTCGGGCCTTGCCGCGAAGGTCAAGGCCGCCACCGCCCAGACCAGTGCATCGAGCCGGTCCGGCGAATGGCCCGACGACAGGCCATCGAGGCCGAAGTCGCACATCTCGTCTTCGAGCGCCGGGAAGTTGCCGGCGTGTTTCACCCTGCCCTGCTCGTACAACTGCGACACCGGCTCGGCACGGTGATATTTGCCGCGCGTCGCCCGCGTCGTCGTCACCGGCACGCCGCTGTCGATCGAGCGCAGCACGGCGCTCACCATCTCGCCGCCCTGGTTGATCTCGGCGATCAGCGCGTCGGCCTCATACTTGCGCCACAGCGTAATCGCGCGGCTCGCCCAGCCTTGCGGACTCGCGCCGGCGATGCTGCCGTCCTCGAGCACATAAAGGGTGCCATCGCCCGCGCGACCGGCGGCGACGATGCCGCAGGCATCCGCGCCGCGCTTCGACGACGCCGGGGGATCGATCGCCACCACAATGCGCGTCAGCTCCGGCGGAGCCGCCACGCGGCAGCTCTCCAGCCCGGCTCGCGTCCATAACGCATCGGCGCGCTCCTCGACGATCTCGCCGTCGAGCTCCTGGCGGCCGAGCCGCGTGCCCTTGTAGCGCGCGAACACCTGCTCGACGAAGGACGCCGACAGGTTGAGCGCATTGGCCACCGTGCCGGCGCGGGTCAGCGCCGTTGTTGGATCGGCCATCAGCTTCTTGAGAAGTACGATCGGCCGCGGCGTGGTGGTGATCACCTGCCGCGGCCGCTCGCCAAGGCGCAGTCCGAACTGCAGCATGTCGAAGGTTGCTTCGGCTTGACGCCACTTGGCGAGTTCGTCGCACCACGCGGCCGTGAATTGCGGGCCGCGCAGGCCTTCATGATTTTCGGACGAGAAGACTTCGGCGATCGCACCGTTCGGCCACTCGATCCGGCGGCGTGTCGGGTACCACTGCAGCTTCTCCGATCGCGGATGCACGGCCATCAGGCCGGAGGCCCCCTCGATCATGACGGAACGGACGTCGTGCTCGGTCTCGCCGACCAGCGCGATGCGCGCCTTTGCATCGCTGCAGGCGACATGACGCACCCATTCGGCGCCGGCGCGCGTCTTGCCGGCACCACGGCCGCCGAGGATGAGCCAGGTGCGCCACGGCCTTCCATCCGCCGCGAAATCCGGCGGCCGTTGATGCGCGTGCGCGAAGAGGTCGAAGTCGGAATGGAAGATATCAATCACATCCGGCGGCAGAGCCGCCAGCACCGCCGCCCGGTCGTCCGGTTCGAGCTTCGATAAGAGCCTCAATACGGACAGCAAGCGTTCGTCTGAACTCATCGATGTCTCGGGGCACGGGATCATGGCTGGCTTCATCCGTCGTCGGCTCTTCGCCAGGTTTGGTGAGCTGCGCGATATCGCGCAGCGTGCGCGAAACGCTGGCGAGCGTGCGGGCGCTGTGATCGGCTTCGAGCGCATCGGCCGGACGCAACACCGCGATGATGCGTTCGATCGCATCCATCTCTCGTTCGGCGACACTCATCATGCGCTGCGCAATCGCCAAACGCCGTTGAGCCACTGCGGCGGCATCCAGCACGACCGGCGGCGCGGCGGGCTGCGGCAGCAATGGCGGCGGTGGTTCGGACAGCGGCCCGGTCACCCCCTCGCTGACGGCGCGCGCCAGACTGAAGGTCGGCTTGGCCTGACGGCTCCGCCAGCCGAGATCGCGAACACGCTCATAGAGGTTCGAGCGCGACACTCCCACCAGGGCGGCGATGTCACCGACAGGCGCGTTTGTCTGCTCGTAAAGGCGTTTCGCCTCGGCGAGCACGTTCGGTGGAATGATTTTCTTGGCGGTCACATCACCCTCCCCCAATAAAAAACGCGCCGGCGGCAAAACCGGCGCGTTCGAACTGTGAAAATGCCGCGCGGGCGCGGCGTCAGGCGGCGAAGAAGTAGAGATAGATCACGGCAAACAATACGACGACGGCCGAGGTGCTGATGATCAGCACGTTGCGCACGCTGGGGCCGCGCTCGCCGCCGCGCGCTTGCGTCGCCGTCTCGACGATCCGACCGTTTTCGACTTTCGCCATCGCGTTCTCCCTGTTGCTGGCGTGAGCGGATGAGCCGCGCAAATCACCAACGGCGCGGCGGCTCACAAGATCAACGCCAGCGGCGGCCACGCGTTCCGCGCAACATCGCCGCCCCGCCAGCGGCGGAGCGCCTCACCGGACGCAAGTGTGGAGCATGCCCAAACCATAGCGGAGGAGCGTCACGCTGTCAACGCTTATTTTCCTAGTTTGTGATTTTTATCCGAGATCGCCGACTTGGGCGAAAAATCCTAACGATCGCAATGCGATGCGAACCGCAGGCGGCGATGGCAAAGGCCGCGGATGCGCCTCGCCACCATAAACGATCGAAAAAATTTTGAATAAATTTTTGTCGCACCCGTCCGCCTGTGGTTGCCCCTCTTTGTTTTAAATTGGTTTCTTCCGCTTAAGCCCAATTTGAGGGGCCGGCCGTACAACCATCACACCCCGAACGGCGAAATGCGGCCAAATTTGCTGAAAGATCGACGGAAAAATCCGCGGCACGCGATCAACCGCGTTGCGCAATATTATACTGGCGCCGGCGCCCTGCCGCGCAGTTGCGTGATCACCGACATTTCGGACAGTGGCGCGCGGCTCTATTCCGACACTATGATGCCCGACATGTTCGTGCTGTCGGTGCTTGTCGATAACAGCGAGATGCGGCGCGATTGTCAGGTGGTGTGGCGTCTCGGCGGCGAGCTGGGCGTCAGATTCGCCGGCCGCTCACGCTGAGCGGCGTCGCTTACGGGGCGCGAGCCCGCTCTTCAGTTCTCGACTCGGTCGGGTTTCAGGTCGAAGCCGATGTCGAAAACCGTCCGGCCGTCGCCATCGACCACCTGCATGGTCCAGCCGGTGAGATCCTGGATACCGGGGTCGCACATGGCGGCCTTGAGTTCGCGCACCTGGCGCACGGCATGGCTGCGCGCGGCGGCGAGCCCGCCGAAATCCTGGCCGACATCGTCGGTGAACCAGCGACGGCCATCGCTGAAATTGAAATAGTATCGGGGCACGCGATCAATCCCCCACTAATCGAGACGCCCCACCGTCAGTCGACTGCCGCCCCCACGGCAGGTCGATCGATGCTCACAGGCTATGGTATTTTATTACTTGCCGTCCAGCGCCATTCCGCCGCGGGTTGCACGCGGCGGCTTCGACGCCTGACCGATCGAGGTCTTAGCGGTCTAGTGCGGGGGTAAGATGACGCCCGGATGGCATTGTCGCGGCCGGTCGGGGGGTGACATTCGCGTCAAAGCGCTCCCGGGCCTGCTGAATGGCCGAACGATTCTGGCGCGCCCACAGGCCGAGCCCCAATACCGGCTCGAGCAGCGAGCGGCCCAGCGCGGTCAATTCGTAGTCCACCCGCGGCGGAATTGTCGGAAACACGGTGCGCGACACCAGCCCGTCGCGCTCAAGCCCGCGCAGCGTCAGCGTCAACATCCGCTGAGAGATCGAGCCCAGGGCCCGGCGCAGCTCGTTGAAACGCCTGGGCCCGTCCCCGAGGGTGGAAACGACGAGGACCGTCCACTTATCGCCGACCCTGGCCAGCACCTCGCTGACGGCACGGCAGTCCTCGGCCACATGAAGGGTACCGGGTATGGAAATTGTGCCTTCTTGAGTGTTTTGAACAGTCATCTATTTATCCTCGGTTACAGATCGTAACTTAGGCTAAGAAATAGAGGTTTCAATGGCTAAGCTTAAACTGGGGCTCATCGTCGGTTCGAACCGCAAGGAGTCCATCAACCGTAATCTCGCGCTGGCGCTGGCCAAGCTCGGTGGCGATGCGTTCGAAGCCAAGCTCATCCAGATCGACGACCTGCCGATGTACAATCAGGACCACGAGCAGCCGGTGCCCGCGCCGGTCGCTCGGTTCAAGAATGAGGTCGAAGCGTCCGACGCGCTGCTGTTCGTATCGCCCGAACACAGCCGCTCCATTCCGGCCGTCCTCAAGAATGCCATCGACTGGGGTGCGCGGCCCTGGGGCAAAACCTCCTGGCCCAACAAACCCGCGGCGGTAACCGGTGCCTCCGGGGGCGTAATTTCGACGGCCGTCGTACAACAGCACCTCCGCGCCGTCCTCGGCGACCAGGGCCTGCACCTCCTCGGCGGCGAGGCGTATATTTTATACAAACCCGAACTGATCGACGCCGACCACAACGTTACCGACGCCAGCGTGCGCGACTTCCTCAAGGCACTGATGGACCGCTTCGCGGTCTTCGCCGGAAAGTTGGCCAAGGCATAATTGTTCACGCACGGTCGCGTGCCGTGGCATAAGGCTGCTGCACGCGACCGCTCAACAAGTTCCGGACAATCGGGGCCGAACGCTTTACGCACAAAGCATGTGCATAACGTCGGCGCGATCTTACTCCATACAAAGCACGCACGATAAGAATGCCACCGTGGGTTACCTGCCACCCACTGGAGGCGCGCAGCCGTGACAGATCAGCCGATGGTCCCAGCGACCATCCTTGAGAAGCCGGCCCGGCCAGATCATGTGCGGGGGGTATCAGAAAACCGCTCTGGCGGCCTTCCAGGCTGGCGCGCCTGGATGCAACCGGTGACCTTCCTCGGTCTCTGCATGCTCGCGGTCGTTTATGGCGCCCTCACGCTGCTGATCACCAACGATCGGCAGGAGGCCCTCGCCAATGCCACACGAGCGAGCGAAAATCTCGTTCGCATCGTCGAGCAGTCCTACTCCCATATTTTTCAGAACGTCGACACCACGCTTCAGCTTCTGCGGCGCGCCTCTCAGCTATCGAAAAGGCCCGACGAGCTTCAGGCATGGCTCAATGACAAGGCCGCACGAACCGAACTTGAATACAGGTACGCGATCCTTGACAAAGATGGCGTTGCCATTGCCGCTTCGACTGGCATCGGCGACGGTTTGACAATGATGCCGCGCGGCCAGAGCTTTGCCGACCGGGAATATTTCCGGCGACAAAAAGAAGCCTCCGCCGACGAGTTGGTCTTCAGCGAACCGCTCCAATCGAAGCTCAACAATCGATCCACCATCGTTGTCACGCGCAGGCTGGTCGCGCCGGATGGCACCTTTGCCGGCGTTGTTGCCGCCATCGTCACGCCGGAAGCGTTGGTTCAGGTCGGCATCGATCTCGATCTGGGGACCGACGGCGCCTTCGGTCTGATCGGAATCGATGGCATCGTGCGAGCCCGTGCCGTCAACGGCAAACCTCAAAGCGACAAGGTCGGCGCCAGTCTCGGGCCAACCTCCTCTCTGTTAAGTCACGTTATTACCGCGCGGAATGGTCACTTCTTCAGCACCCGCAACCTGGACAATTACAAGCGGCTGGTCGCCTATCGTGTCATCGGCGACTACCCCTTGATCGCTGCGGTGTCGGTTACGGATGAGCATATCTACCGGCACGCCGATCAGCGGGCGCAGATCTATTGGATCATCGCGCTTCTGGTCACCGTCGCGATCTTCCTCGGCATCAGATGGGGCATTGCCCGCGAGCAGAAGCTGATGGCGGCGCAGGACGATCTGCGCCGCAGTCAGGAGCGCTATCGTCTGGTCGAGGAAGCGGTCAATGACGGCATCTGGGACTGGAACCTGGAAACCGACGAGCATTACAAGTCGCCGCACTGGAAGAATATCGTGGGATTGGCGCAGGACGCGCCGTCTCCCTCCCTCGATAGCTTCATTGATTCCGTCTATCCCGACGACCGTGCGCTCGTCCGGGAAGCACTGCGCGCGCATCTTGAGGACGGCAGGCCCTATTCGGTCGAATTCCGGGTCAATCGTCCTGACGGCCGTTGCGTGTGGGTGCAGACCCGCGGCATGGCGCAGCGCAACGCCAAAGGCGAGCCGGTGCGTATGGTCGGTACGCTCACCGACATCACCGATCGCATGCAGGCGGAGGCGACGCTCAAGGAAAGCCGCAACAACCTCGCGCGCGCCGAGCGGCTTGCCCTCCTCGGCCACTTCAAGAACGACCTCGCCTCGAGAACTATCACCTGGTCCGACGGCATCTTCGCCATGTTCGGCTTCTCGCCCGAACACGCGCTGACGCTGCGCGGCTTCTATGAACTGGTTCTGCCGGAAGACCGGCCGACCCTGAAGAAAGCCGGCATCGACGCCGTCGCCGGACGCGAGGTGCCCAACTTCGTCCTGCGCGCGCGCCGGAACGACGGCGCCATCGTCGACCTTGAACTCTGGATGACTCCGGTGCGCGACGGCAGCGGCGCGATCACCGGCGTGTTCGGCACGATCCAGGATGTCACCTTGCGCCGCCGCGCCGAAGAATTGCTGGCGCGTGCCAATCAGGAGCTCGAGGCCCGCGTCAGCGCGCACACCGCGGAGCTGGCGCAGGAAATGCGCCGGCGCGAGGAAGCGCAGATGACGCTCGGGCAGATGCAGAAGATGGAAGCGGTCGGCCAGCTCACCGCCGGCGTCGCCCACGACTTCAACAATCTGCTCGCCGTCATCGCCGGCAGTCTCGAATTCGTCGACTACGCCGCCGCGCGCGGATTGACCGCCGATCCCGAACTGGTCGATGCCGCAATGCGCGCGACACGGCGCGGCCGCGAGCTCGTCCGGCGCCTTCTGGCGTTCTCCCGACAGACGCCGCTGCGCGCCGAACCGACGCCGATCGACCAGATGGTGCTCGACACCTTGCGTCTTCTGCAGCGGACGCTCGGCCAGAACATCGATCTGGTCACCAAGCTTAATGCCAAGGGCGCCGTGATCTCCGTCGATCGCAATCAGCTTGCCAATGCGCTGCTCAATCTCGCTATCAACGCGCGCGATGCCATGCCGGATGGCGGTCAGATCACCATCGCCACCGAATGCCGCCCGTGCGATCCCGCGCTGGCCAAGTCGTCGCGCTGGCCCACCGGCGAGGAAGTCCGCATCACCATCAGCGATACCGGCTCCGGCATGACCGAAGAGGTGCTGGCGCGCGCCGCCGAGCCGTTCTTCACCACCAAGGCCGACGGTCTCGGCAGCGGTCTCGGACTGTCGATGGTGCAGGGTTTCACCGAACAGTCCGGCGGACAGCTCAAGATCGAGAGCGCGCCGCGTTCCGGCACGTCGGTGACGATCCGCCTGCCGCGCGTCGTTTCGCCTTGCGCGGCAGAGGAAGTCGACAGCCCGACCGCCGGCGCCGACGCCGAACGGGAAAAGACCGTGCTGCTGGTTGAGGACGATGCCGATGTCCGCATCGTCGCCGGCGCGCAGCTGCGTCATCTCGGTTTCAAGGTTCACGCCGTCGGCAACGGCATGGAAGCGCTCGACCTGCTCGTGTCACCAGCCAAGATCGACATGCTGCTCACCGATGTGGTGCTGCCGGGCGGCCTCGACGGCGTGGCGCTGATCCGGGAAGCGATGGCGGCGCGGCCCGGCATGGGCATTGTCTGCATGTCGGGCTACGACCCGGCGCAGAAGCACCGCAAATGGCTGAGCCAGCAGAACATCACGTTTCTGGAAAAGCCGTTCAACACCCAGAAGCTCGGCCAGGCGCTCGAAGCGGCGGTCGCGCACTAGCGCGCGGATCAGTGCGGCTCGACCGCCGGGCCGCTGGGGCCGCGCAGCGGCAATTCGTCCAGCGCGATGATGAAGCCCAGACCGCAGGCCACGACCACGGCGCAGGCGATGAACACCAGCCGGAAGGCAAAGGCCAGATCCTGCGCCGAGGCCGAGCGCGCCAGCATCTCCACCGACGAGCCGCTGGCGCTGCCGAGACCGCCGAGCACGATGGCGCCGAGGATCGCCACCACCAGCGCCGCGAACAGCGCGCGGAAGAAATTGGCGGCGCCGGTGGCGATGCCCATTTGCGGCCGCTCGACCGCATTCTGCATGCATACGGTCGACACCGGAAACACCATGCCGAAGCCAAGGCCCACGACCGACATCAGCGCCAGCACCGCCAGGAGCGACAAGCCGGCGGGCCAGATCGCCAGCACCGCGAGCGCGGCGATGGAGGCGATATTGCCGACAATCGGAATGCGCTTGTAGTGCGTCATGCGCATCAGCGCCTGCCCGGCCGCCAGCGACGCCGCCGTGACCGCAGCGAGCATCGGGATCAGCGCCAGGCCGGACTGCGTCGCCGACAGGCCCATCACGCCCTCGAAATACAGCGGCACGAAGATGGTCATGCCGACCAGCGTGCCCATGGTGCAGGCGCCGGCGAGCGTCGCCGCGCGCACCACCTTGTTGCCGAGAATATTGAGCGGCAGGAACGGCTCTTCGGCGCGCGCCAGCCGCCAGGCGAACAGCGCCCACAGCACCGCCGAGGCGGCCACCAGCGCGGCGATTTGCGGCGACAGCCACGGATAGCGCGCGCCGCCGGACGACAGCGCCAGCAGCAGCGCCACCGAGGCCAGCATCATCAGCACGGCGCCGATGCCGTCGAGTTTGTGCTCGCGCTTGTGGAACGGCACCAGCTTGAGCATGTGCCAGGTCATGCCCAGCGCCAGCGCGCCGAGCGGCACGTTGATCCAGAAGATCAGCGACCAGTCGATATGTTCGGTGAGGAAACCGCCGAGCACCGGGCCGCCGACCGAGGACAGCGCGAACACCGCGGCGATGTAGCCCTGATAGCGGCCGCGCTCGCGCGGCGAAACGATATCGGCGATCACCGTCTGCGCCAGCGCGATCAGCGCGCCGCCGCCGAAGCCCTGGAAGGCACGCGCCAGGATCAGCGCGGTCATGCTCGGCGCCAGCGCGCAGGCGATCGAGCCGACGATGAAGATCGCGACCGCGCTCAGCATCACGGCGCGGCGGCCATACATGTCCGACAATTTGCCGAGCAGCGGCGTCGCCGCGGTGCCGGTGAGCAGATAGGCCGTCACCACCCAGGCCAGGTCTTCCAGATTGTGGAAATGCCGGCCGATGGTCGGCAGCGCGGTGGCGACAATGGTCTGGTCGAGCGCGCCAAGGAACATCGCCAGCGTGATGCCCTGGACGATGCGCGAGATCTGCCGGTGCGTCAGCTGTTGGGTCATGGACGTGCGGACATGCCAAGCGCGCGGGCAAAGCGCAAGCGTTGCCTGTGCTGGGGTGCCATGTTCCCGGCCCGGCGGGCGTTCCTATTTCGGCGGCACCTTGCCGCGCGAACCCTTCGGCCAGCGCACCGGCCACTTGACGATGTAATCGACGAGATCGCGGTCCGGCACATCGACCTCATTGGCCGAAACCTTGCCGCGCACCGAAATGCCGGCCTCGTGCACGGTGTCCGCCCGGCCCGAGATCAAGGGATGCCACCACGGCAGGTCCTTGCCCTCGGCCACCAGCACATAGCCGCAGGTCGGCGGCAGCCAGGTCAGGCGGCGGATGTTGCGCCAGGACAGCCGCACGCAATCGTGAACCTTCTTCTGCCGGTTCTTGTAGTCGGCGCAGCGGCAGCTCGCGGTGTCGAGCAGCTTGCAGCCGACATCGGTATAGACCGTCTCGCCGCTGTCGATGTCGGTGAGCTTGTTGAGGCAGCAGCGGCCGCAGCCGTCGCAGAGACTTTCCCACTCGCGCGGGGTCATCTCGCTCATCTTCTTGGTGCGCCAGAAGGGAAGCGCCGTATCCTTCAAGGTCTTGTCGTCGGGCATGTCCCTCATTCCCGCATTGGCGCGGCCGGCACAAGAGGCATTCTTGGAAACTCGTTCTTCGAAAGGCGATGGCCCGGAGGCCGCACAAGATGCGGCCGCCTCACCGCTTGAGCTGGCGCAGGCAGGCCATCGCCGCCTCGATCTGCGCGACATACAGCGCTTCCGTGCGGGCATCGTCGGCCCGCTCGGCATGGTTCGGCCCGCCTTCGTAGAAGAACTTGGCGGCGCGCCGGGCGCGGCCCAGACGCCAGCGGCTGTAGGCCGCCATGGCGGCGGACACCGAATCGATGGCGCGCCGGCGCGCCTCCCAGACCTGCGCGGCATCGGCCTTGGCGCGCGCTCTGGCGGCACGCGCCGCTGCGGCGGCGCAGGCCGTGGCCGCCCGCTGCCGCGCGGCGGGATCGAGCGCCTTGATCCCTTGTGCGATTTCTTGTGCGATTCCTTGCGCGACCGGCCGCCCCGCCTCGTCGCGCGGGATGAAGCGGCCGCCGGCGCCCTTGACCGGCTCCCGGCCGGACGCGCGCAGCCAGCGCGCGCCCCGCTCGGCCCCGGAGACGGAACCTGTCGATGCATCATCCGCCGGCGCGCGGACGTAACGCCGCTTCCACGCGCCGCGCCGGACATATTTGTACAAGGTGCGCTCGGTGACGCCGCAGAGCCGCGCAATCTCGCGCACCGGCACGGCGCTGTCCTCATAGAGCGCGCGCACGCGGGCCATGAGGTCGGGGGCTTCGGCGGTATTGTCTGGCATGGCCGGCTCCGCAAACGCGGCAGATCCCCGCTCCCCTTGCTCTGCTTGTTCCCTCTCCCCATAGGCGAGCGGACGCTCGCCGTCCGGCGAGCTAGGGGGGAGAGGGTTAGGGAGAGGGGGACCCTGAGCCAAAGAGTCATTCACTCCCGCGACATCCACTTTCCTCGGCAGGCCCTGCCCCGCCTCCGGCGCCAAATCAAACACCAGTTCGCGCCCGCGCATGGCGAGATAATGCCGGCGCGCCGCCGCGCGCAGGGATGTCCGCGGCGTCATGGCCGGACCCCGTGATTGAGAGATGCAAGTGTGGAGAATGCCGGAAAGCTAGCGGAGCAGCGTCACGCTGTCAAGGATTATATTCCATAAGCTTGGCTTATTCGGCGGGGCGGTGACGCTTGCGTCTAGCGATGAAGCCTTCGATGCGCTCGACATTGAAGGCAAACAGCACAACGAGCGTCAACGACACCGGAATCCAGAGGATGGACCAAAGCTCGACATGGTTCATGTCAGCCTCCCGAGGAAAGCCCGTGTGCCTGCGCTCCATCAATCCGAATAATTTCTGACCGCGGCCGCGTCCAGCGAGGCTGCCGGAACGAGTTTGTAATGCCTTTCCTCAACCACTTTGACCATATCCCCTTGGACCGACAGTTCAAACATCGCCACACGGTCGTCGGACATGAATTGCGCTGAAATCGCGCGACACCTCATGCCTGGATAACGCTGATCGCACCACGCTATATCTTGTTTTGTCTGCACAACGCTAATCTGATCGTTACCACCCTTCGCTTGAACCGGTATGACATAGTGGCACCCCCGAGTATCAATACCAAAATACAATTCATCGATCTCTATCTGACCGACACCCTTAACCGTTGTCCTCAAATGGTTCTGAATTGAGTAAGTCGTAAGACTAAGAAAAGTGTCGAGGAGACGATTATAGCGAACGATAGCCAGCAACGCCTGCTCGTCATCCAACTTATAGGCGCGAATAATCTCCGGGGTTGCATCCGGAATAGCAATCGTGAGCAAATTCTCTCGCGGGACAATCCGATTGAGCTTGACCAAAACGAACGCGTATTTCGCACGCCCAGCCCCCTCAATGATCCACTCCATCCCGGAGGGTTGGTTCTTCAAAACAACTGCCGGCATTGCCGTGCGATATCGAAGAGAATAAATTATATCGCCAAGATTTTTCGGAACAGGGATTTCAAGCTTATTGGCAATGTCGACAAGCTCATCGCGCTCAAATTCGAAGCGAGAAGAGCCCTTGCGAAAGTGAGTTTCGAAAATCTTCTCTATAAGCGCCAAATAACGGTTGGACACATCTTGAGTCTTTGCCACGAAGCTAGCCCCCAGCCGATAACCGCAAAGCCTCCGTTTCAGCCTGGGAGCGTTTTCTCGCGCCGCTTTTACGATCACGCTTCCCACTTGGGCGCTGAATACCCCAATAACTAGACGCAGCACTAACATCCATCTTTAGCAAAGACGGGTCGCCTAGTTTAATAGCCTTACCGACGCGCTCCGGCACGCAGCCGATGGCCGCAATCACAGCTGCACCGACCGCCCTTGCCATCGGCGGAGGTACCGCATTTCCAATTTGTCGCGCACCATGCCACTTCGTCTCTTGAAAACGAAACCAATCGGGGAAACCGTGAAGCCGAGCCATTTCCCTAACCGTCACACACCTTGGATAGCGAAAATGTATCGGACGCGGGGACGTGAACGCACCGCGCGCAGCATCCGTACCGGCGCGCAGCGTATTCGAAATCCCGCCGGGAGAAAGCTTGAAGAAACGCGAAATCGGCTCAACGTCGCCACATTCGGTCGCAGCGAACCGTCTTTTGGAAATATCGGAATGTCCCGTGCGCATACTGGAGGTCAGAATGCTTGGGTCCCACTCCCGAATGTAACCGAAATGCCAAGCGTCGTTAGACTGACATCGCATCTCTCGTCCATAGGACGACGGGTATTTCCAAGCTCGAGCCGGCAAGCGAATTTCGTCGCTTTCGGTCAAACCGGGAAAATCGTCGGCATTCGGTAGATCGCCTAAAGCATCTTCGCACGTCGGCGTAGCAACCGCGGGAAGCGGGTAATCTGGAATACGAAGCCCCTTTTTTGCGCCTAATAAAATCAACCGCTCTCGGCTTTGCGGCACGCCGAAATCCGCTGCGTTCAGAACCTGCCACGGTATCCGAACATCATATCCTTTATGTTGGAACGTAGAAACAAGCTCCTCAAGAAACACCTTATGTTTGCCGACAGTAAGTCCTTTGACATTTTCGAAGACGAAGTAGTTCGCATCTAGCTCGCAAACAATCCGTACAAAATCGAGAACGAGTGAATTTCTGGGATCGTCAAGCACGCGATGGCCTATCAAGGAAAATCCCTGACAGGGTGCCCCGCCGACTACCAAATCGACCTTGCGGCGCCCAATTCCGGCTGCGGCTCGGATCTCTGCACCTGACAATTTTGAAATGTCTCGGCACAACGTTGCGCAGGTTGGGAAATTAAATTCGTGGACGGCCGCATGGACTGGATCGACTTCAACCGCCGCAACGACGTCGAAACCGGCTTGCTCGAAACCGAGGCTCATTCCGCCCGCGCCCGAGAACAAATCGACGGCAATCGGGCGAACTGCGCCGCTTTTCTTATTGGTGCGAGCCACGAGAATTCTTCCTATTCCGCAAAGTCAGAAACTTCGCAAGTTTGCGACTTAGACTTTCGACGTCCTTCGTTTGGCATTGCCAAATCGTCAGCACTCGCCAGCCGCTCTTTCTTAGCAACCTGACAGATTCTCGATCCCGCTGCCGATTTCTGTCGATCTTAGGCACCCAAAAATCGAGCCGGCTCTTCGGCAATCGCCCTTTTGGGCAGCCATGACCGTGCCAGAAACAACCGTGAACGAAGACCACAGCCTTGTGCTTCGGCATTACGATATCTGGACGACCGGGCAGATCCTTCCGATGCAAACCGTAGCGATACCCTAAAGCGTGAAGCGTTCTGCGAACGACCAGCTCAGGGCCGGTATTTCGGCTCCGAACGCTTTTCATGATGAAACTGCGCTGGGCCTTTGAGCGGGTGTCCATCGAGGCAATACAGAGTGCTAAGCCACAAAGGTCCACACCAAAGCGCAGATCATTCACAAGCCTATTGTTCTCTATTTGTTCCAAAAGTCAACAGAGACCCCCCCCCATTCCTGCCCCAATTCCCGTTCACCTTTCGGCCCGATAACCGCCTCGTTTGGATAGAGAAACCGGCCCCGATGCACTAAATTGGTACGGGCGCGCAGCGGCGCATCCGGCCGCGGCCGCCGGCCCGGCCCGCAGCCGGCCCGGGCGCCGGCCGGCACGATGCCCGTAACCGTTTGAAAAGTCTGATCTTATGGCTCTCGACGACCTGCCTCCCGAGACCCCGCGCCAGAAGCTCCGGCGCGCCATGCTGGCGATCGACGCCTGGGTCGATTTCAGCGTGTTCCGCTCGGCCGCCGGCATCCGCGAAAGCTACGAGCGCTTTTCCACCTTCATGGACCGCTTCCATGTCGCCGGCTGGCGGCGCTGGGGCGTCGAATTCGCCTCCGAGGGCGCCACGCTCGGGCTCGCCGGCGGCGTCCTCATGCTGGCGCTCGCCGTCCCCGCCTTCCAGATGACGCAGGACGACGACTGGCTCAAGAAATCCGAGCTCGCCGTCACCTTCCTCGACCGCTACGGCAACGAGGTCGGCACCCGCGGCATCCGCCACAACGACTCCATCCCGCTCGACCAGTTCCCCGATCACCTGATCAAGGCCGTGCTCGCCACCGAAGACCGCCGCTTCTACGAGCATTTCGGCATCGATATCGGCGGCACCTTGCGCGCCGTGGTGACCAATGCGCGCGCCGGCGGCGTCGTCCAGGGCGGCTCGTCGCTGTCGCAGCAGCTCGCCAAGAACCTGTTCCTGTCGAACGAGCGCACGCTCGACCGCAAGATCAAGGAAGCGTTCCTGGCGATGTGGCTGGAGTCGCGCCTCACCAAGAACGAGATTCTGAAGCTGTATCTCGACCGCGCCTATATGGGCGGCGGCGCCTTCGGCGTGGACGCGGCGGCGCAGTATTATTTCAACAAGTCGGCGCGCGACGTGAACCTGTCGGAAGCGGCGATGCTGGCCGGCCTGTTCAAGGCGCCGACCAAGTTCGCCCCGCACGTCAATTTGCCGGCGGCGCGCGCCCGCGCCAACGTCGTGCTCGACAATCTCGTCGAGGCCGGATTCATGACCGAGGGTCAGGTGTTCGGCGCCCGCCGCCACCCCGCCACGGCCGTCGACCGCCGCGCCGAGCACGCGCCGAATTATTATCTCGATTGGGCGTTCGACGAGATGAAGAAGCTTGTCGACACGTTTCCCAAGTCGATGACGGAGCGCGTGTTCATCGTGCGCACCGCGCTCGACACCGGCATCCAGTCGGTCGCCGATCAGGCCGTCGAATCCATTCTGCGGCAATACGGCCAAGAATATCACGCCGGACAGGCCAACACTGTGGTCATGGAAGTCGATGGCGCCGTGCGCGCCATGGTTGGCGGCCGCGACTATGGCGCCAGCCAGTTCAACCGCGCCACCGATGCGATGCGCCAGCCCGGCTCATCGTTCAAGCCTTATGTCTACGCCACCGCACTCGAACATGGCTTCAAGCCGGAATCGATCGTGGTCGATGCGCCGATCTGTCTCGGTAACTGGTGTCCGCGCAATTACGGCGGTGGCTACTCAGGCTCGATGACGCTGATCTCGGCGTTGACCCGCTCGATCAACACGATCGCCGTACGCCTATCCATCGCCGTCGGCGATGGCAACCCGAAACTCGGCCGCAACCGCATCGTCGAAACTGCGCGCAAGATGGGAATAACCACCCCGCTCCCAGATACGCCGTCATTGCCGATCGGCTCCGATGCCGTGACGATGTTGGAACATGTCGGCGCCTATGCGACATTCCCTAACCTCGGCATGGCGGTGAAGCCGCATGCCATCCTCGAAGTACGTACCGGCGATGGCAACCTGATCTGGCGTTTCGACCGCGACGGGCCGAAGCCAAGGCGCGCGCTGCCGGCCAATGTGGCCGCCGGCATGATCAAGATGATGAACAGCGTCGTCGAGAACGGCACTGCCCGGCGCGCACGTCTCGACGGCATCGCCGCAGCCGGCAAGACCGGCACAACCAACGATTATCGCGATGCCTGGTTCATGGGCTACACTGGAAACTTCGTCTGCGGTGTCTGGTTCGGCAACGACGATTATACCTCGACCAATCGCATGACCGGCGGTGCGCTGCCAGCCATAACCTGGCATACGATCATGGATTACGCGCATCAGGGCATCGAACTGCGGCAACTGCCGGGGGTTGCAGTGCCGGAGCGGCCGCAACAGGTCGCAGCGCGTACGACACGGACCAATGACAAGGCCCCGGCGGCACGGCGCCCCACGCTGCTGTCGAAGCGCGGCGCCGAAGCGCTGGTGCGGGTGGAAAAGCTCATGGATGAGGCCAGCCGCGCCATGACGCCGCTGCGCCCCACCGTCGCCAATGACGCCGGAAAACGTGCTGATAGCGGCCCGCCGGCGCCTGTTGGATCTGGCGGCTCGCTGGCCGCCGTCCTGGAAAACGAGGCGCTCGGCGTCCGCAACTGAATAGCCGCCGCGCCTTCGGCGGCGTAATCTCCGGCCTCATGCGACTCAACTGTCCTCCCCTGCCAGCGGATTTGCCGTGCGGCTTCTGACTTCCACTCTTTTTGCTCTGATCATCGCCGGCGCGGTTGGCCTCGGGCTGACCTATTTTGCGCTGACGCGCGGCGCTGCCTTTGGTGCGCTGACGATCGGCAGCTGGACTGCCTGGCCGAAAACCGGCACGGCAGATGCCGATCCTTATGCACGCGCCAGCATCGCACGCACCGGGCAATTGCCCGTCGCGCTCGGCGACGGCGTCTCCTTCACGGCCAAGAACGATGACACAGGCAAGCCCCTCGACGGCCGCTGCGATGTCGTTCTGTCCGGCGTGACGCCGGCGGCCCGGTTCTGGACCCTCTCGCTCTACAATAATGACGGCGAACTGATCGCCAATTCGGTCGACCGCTACGGCTTCTCGAGCCAGGAGATCCTGCGGCGCGCCGATGGCAGTTTCGAAATCACCGTGTCGCCGCGCGCCAATTCCGGCAATTGGCTGCCGACCGGTGGCATTGATCACTATACGCTTGTGCTGCGCCTTTATGACACTGCGGTCGGCGTCGCCACCAAGGCTGGCCGCGAAGTGCCGATGCCCGCCATCGAAACGCGCACCTGCCCTGAAGACCCGACACGGAGCAAACCATGATCCGCTGGTTGCTCCTGCTACTTGGCGGCGCGCTGCTCGGCGGCGTCGTCCATCTTGCCACCATCATCATACTCCCACGCACCGCGACGCAAGACGCCTTTGCGCGCCTTACGAATGATACTCCGATTAATACCGTTGCCGCGCTGCCGCAGCCGCGACCGGAAAAGGCGGCGATGCCCTTCATGGACCCGGCCTTCGCCGCCGGCATTTGCCGCTACGACCTGTCGAGCGGGCCGCTCAAGCTGACGGTCCCGGTCAGCCTCGCCTATACCTCGGTGTCGTTCTACACGCGCTACGACGTCGCCTACTACGCCATCAACGACCGCGCCGCCGGCCGGCGCGTCATCGAACTCGATCTGATGACACCAGAGCAAAAGAGTGCGATGCCGGAAGAAGAGGACGTCACCGCCGCCGACCGGTTGATTGTGGAATCGCCGACCGTATCGGGTCTTATCGCCATTCGTGCGCTGGCACCTGAGCCTGGCCTGATGCCGATGGCGCAGGCCACCATCGCTAATGCGCGCTGCGTCGTGCAAATGGCGTCGACTACGCCGGCAGGCGGGCGGCGCTGACTATCAGGATCGATATTTATCGCTGGAAAGCGAGGCTAGGGCCGCGCTCGTAAGGTGGCGCGGTCTGGACGCGATAATGCGACACTTCGGCATGCAGCCGGTTGAGTACCTGCTCCACTGTTACCGCCTCCTGCGACGGTGACGATATTACCAGTCGCTCCAGCGCATATCGGTAATTGGCGACGCGCCGCCCGAGGCTCGTGCGCACTTGTGCAATGACGCGATCGTTTTCCTTGATGCGGTTGACTGTGTTGATGCGCTCGGCCTGTGTGAGGCCGGGAATGAAGGCAAGGCTCTTGTTGCGCTTGGAGTCGAGATCGATCACGCGCGTGGCCGTCGAAAAGAACCCCGGCAGCCGCTCACTGTCGTTACGAATATCCTGGGTGAGCTGTGCATAGCGCGAGGTGGGTGACCGCACCTTGTCGTCCATCATGTGCTCGTAATAAGCGGCCGGGTTCACCATCTGCTTCTGAATGGCCGGATTCAATCCGTATTCGTTGGCCACTGAATAGAACTTGTGCCGCAGATAAGGCGGCTCGATCAACGGATAAGCGAGGTCGCGTAGGCGGCGCTCCTCATCGGTCATTTCAAACGTCGACGGGGAGATCGGTTCGCCCTTGGCGTTGTCGCGGCCGACCCAGTCGTGAATATTGTCGCGAACGAGGCTTGGATTGATTTCATCGAAGTCGCCGCCGAGGCCGCAACCCGCCAGCGCGGGCGCGATCAGAAGCGCGACGACAAGCGGCAGCGTCCGTGGCATTGCGCGCATCGCAACCCTTTGAAAAAAAATCGAAACGGTTCAGCGCGCCAACCGGCGGCGCCGGCGGCGGCCCGAACTGTTGCCCTGGTCGGGCTCCAGCCCGTCCGGTGCTCGCTCAATCCGGATGACCGGCAGAATGATGACCGTTGCAGGTTCCGAGCTCGCGTCGATGTAACGGCCCCGGCCAAAGTTGCGGCCTTGGCCGGCGTCTTCGGGAAAACGGATGACTTCGCCCATTGCAGTCCCCTATTCCGTCCCGGCCTACCGTCTCGCTACGGCATCAATGTGCTGTCGAACCCAAAACCTCGCTCACCAAACGATACTTGATACCCACGGACCTGCCGGGTCGGTGCTTATGATTAAAGAGGCTGCAAGGTTAACGGTCTGCTAACGCGGTCGTTCTAATGTCCGGCCCAGCCGCCGAGTTTGTCTCAAGTATCATGATAAAGCCGCCTAGCATTTCTCCGATCGACGGCCTCGTCGACCTCGCCTGCCGCGATGGGGTCGACGTGCGCCCGACCCTGTTGCGCGTCCTCACGGACCTCTACGTGCAGAAGCCGGTGCACAGCGCCGACGAAACCACGCAATATGTCGAACTGGCGCTCGGCCTGATCGATACGGTCGACAGCGCCACTAAGGCCGCGGTCGCCGCCAGCCTGTCGCACTATCCGGCCGCACCGACCGCCGTCCTCGCAAAGCTCGGTTTGGCGGACAATGCACCGGCCGCGCACGCGCCCCTGCCCGAAATCGCCTTCGTGCCTGAAACTGCAGCGCCGCCCCTTGTCCCTGCCCCCGAACCGGTGGCGGCGGAACCGGTCGCCATCGGCACCCTGACCGACGTCTTCTTTGACGCACCGGCTGCCGACCGCCGGCTGATCCTGGCCAATCTCGATATCGTGGCCGATCCGGCAGCGCTCGTGTCGCCGGCATCGAACGACACGGCCGAACGTCTGGAGCAGGCCGCATTCAAACGCGAGCCCGCTACATTTGCCCGCGTCATCGAAAACGCGCTCGGCGTCAACCGCGACCTTGCCCATCGCATCACCGAAGACTCTTCGGGCGAGCCCATCGTCATTATGGCGCGCGCGCTCGGCATCAAGGCCGCCGTCCTTCAGCGAATTCTGCTGTTCCTCAATCCCGCCATCGGCCGGTCGGTTGAACGCGTGTTCGATCTCGCCATGCTCCATGACGAGATTTCGCTGGCCACCGCCTGCCACATGGTCACGCTGTGGCGGCACGATGCGCCGGCCGCGCAGGCACAGCAAAAGGCTCGCCACGAACCAGTCTATCAGGAAGACGCCCGCACGGTACGCCGCCCGTCGGGGCGCGAGAACCGCCGCACGGATACGCGCGAATCCACCATGCCCTACAAGGCGACGCGCTGACGTCGCGATCAGGCGACGATCTTATCAAGAAAGTGCCGTCCGGCGCGGTCCTCGCTTTCGACGATCCAGAGGTCGGGATCGAAGCGCATTTCCTTCTGCAGCCTGGCGTCGATATCCGCTTCCGGTGCCGGGCCATCGCGGCCGACGGCGATGCTGAAGGCGCGGTCGGCCGGCGTATCGTCGGTAAAAACGGTTTGCGGCGCCGGGCCGTACAGCGTTGCGGTGCCGTCCAGCCGATTGACAACGATGAAAATCGCGCCTGCCTCTTCGGCGCCGCGCTTGCGCACGACGGCGAAGGCACCCTCGATGTTGCAGCGGCGCACGTAAGCCGCGACCCAGATGCTCGATTTCAGCCGCATACGCCTGACTACCACGCCACGGCGCGAACAATCGACCGTTATTCCAGCGGCCTGCCCGTCATCGCCGACAGCTCCCGCACGAAGCGCTCCGATATCTGCCCGGTCACCGGCAGTTTACGGTCGCGCTCGAACTTCTCGATCGCCACGCGCGTCGCCGCGTCGAAATTACCGGTCGGTTTGATCTGGCCGTAGCCGAAATCAGCCAGCGCCCGCTGGATGGCCAGCACGCGCGGCGACGGCGCAATCAGTTCGGCGATGGGATCGCGGCGAGCCGGTTGCGGCGATGACACCGTGGCAGCCGAAGCCTGCATGATGCGCAGCAGTTCCTCCGGCGCGTTGGGATCGACTTTCACGCCGGCGGCCTGCGCGAAGTCGCGCGCGCCGGCATCGGTCTTGGCACCCCAGATGCCGTCGGCTGTGCCTTCGTAAAAACCGCGCCTTGTTAGCTCACGCTGAATTTCGGCAATCGTCTGCACGCGATTGAGCGCCGGCGCCCCCGACTGCGCAACTGGCGGCAGGGCCTGCACGGCGGGCACACGGGTTGGCTGGGCGACGACCGGCGCAGGCGCTGCCACAACCAAAGTCGGCCGCGCTGCAAAAAACGGCGCGGGATGCGGGCCCTTCTGCATAACCAGCGCGTTGAAGAAGATAATGACAGTCGCGGTGCCGCCGAGCAGCACGCCCACGAACTCACGCGGATGCGACATAATCAGGCGGCCGATGCCACTGGACCCAGGTTCTTCGATGGCGGCCACGGCCGCCCGGCTTTTCCGCTTACGCACTTTTCTTCACCAGTACTTTGGCGGCCGTGGCAAGATCGCCCGCCCGCTCTGTGACCAGCCGAATCGGATCGGCCGGCGTTCTATGCCCTTCGCAATCGATCGGCAGACGCACAGTGACGCGCGTACCTTCACCGAGCCGGCTGCGAATTTCGATGTCACCGTTGTGCAGCTTGACCAGCCCCTTGACGATCGACAGGCCGAGGCCGGTACCGTCGTGGCGGCGGTCATAAGTGCCGCGCGCCTGGAAAAAAGCTTCGCCAAGACGCGGCAGGTCGGCTTCTCCGATCCCGACACCGGTATCTTCGACCGCCACGGCGATGTTGGTACCGTCGCGTTGCGCGCTGATGGTGACGCTGCCGCCGCGCGGCGTGAACTTGATGGCGTTCGACACCAGATTGATCAGGATCTGATTGAAGGCGCGACGGTCGCCAACAATTTCCGGCAGATCGACCGCAAGCTTCGCGCGGATTTCCACACCGGCATCGCGCGCCTTGAGCGCCAAGAGGTCGCAACAGCCGGTCACGACCGGCGCCGGCGCGAAGGGCTCCGGCGTGATCTCGAAATTGCCGGTCTCCATCTTGGACATGTCGAGGATGCCATTGACCACCGACAGGAGGTGGTGGCCGGACTCGTTGATCAACCGCGCATATTCAATCTGCCGCTCCGGCTGGACCACCAGATCCTGCCGGGTCAGCATTTCGGAAAAGCCAATGATCGCATTGAGCGGCGTGCGCAACTCATGGCTCATCGTGGCCAGGAAGCGGCTCTTGGACAGGCTGGCGCGTTCCTGCTCGGCCCGCGCCATCTCCATCGCTTGTTCGTGAACCTTGCGCTCGCTGATGTCGCGCATCACGGCAACGACTTCGCGCTCGGCGGCGGGTGTCTCATTCGCTTCGTCCAGCGGACGGCAGCGCATTTCAACCCAGATGAAGCGGGTGCCCTGATTGACATCGCCACCACGGCGGATGCGGAATTCCACCGAGCGATCATCGCCGTGGGCGGACGCGTCGGCAAGCGCTGTCAGGAATGCGGGGCGGTCGGCGACATGGACATGATCGAACAAGCCGTGGCCGATCAACGCGCCGGACGGCGTGCCAAACAATGTCTCGGCCGCGGGCGAGATGAACAGCACGGCGCCGTTCCGGTCATGGCGTGCGATGACGTCGGTCATGTTGCGCGCGAGCAACCGGTAGCGGTCCTCTTCGGCATAGCGCAGCCAGACGCTGGTTCGCGCCAGCTGTTCGGCACCGAGCGCAAGACCGGTGGCGTAAAGCGCGGCGGAGACCACGCCCAGCGCGGCCAGCGCGCCGGGCTCGCTTGCAGAAGCCGCCGGCGGCAGCAGATTGTAGGCATTGGCGAGCAGCATCAATCCGGCTGCGCTGAGTGCGAATATCGAGGCGAGCGCGACCACACGACGCGACGCCGACAGCGACGCCTCGAGCGGTACCACGACGAGCCAGATCGCAGCGAAAGAGGCGATGCCGCCATTAAAGAGCGCGACCGCCGTCACCAAGCCCGTCAAAGCGAGCGACGACAACACATGCGCGGCTTCGTAGCGCCCCGTGCGCGACAGGAAATAGGCGATCAGGATCGGCGCCACGAGCCAGGCAAACACTCCGAGCTCAAGCGCGCTCGGCACGCCGCGGAATGCGATGAAGACGGGAAAGCTCGCCAGTGCCACGAAGCTGCCGATGAGGCGCGGCGCAATGAAGGCACGGTGGCGCGCGGCCGTCAGCGCGTCCTGCCGGGCGGCCGGATACACCAACGCATCAACATACTGCCACAGTGGAGTGAGAAGGCTCACCGTCCCTGCCACACGCCCTTTGAAGAACGCGCCCCTTTTTCGAGCTGCGACCTTAGGCGGCGGTCGCTTAAGCGAAAGCTAAGGGAACCGCCCCGGAGCGTTTTCACGCCGGTGCTACGGCACGGACATCACCGCCATTCGGCTCTCATGGTGAAATTTCGGTTGCCGCGAGGGCTCAAAGCCGCGTTTGGCGATCCAATTGTTACCGGCGCGGTAACCATGCGGGATTTTCGCTAAATGCTGCGCAATCGACACCGATCGCAATTCTCTAAAACTTTAGTCAAATCCGGATCATTACAAGTTTCATCAAATTCGAGTCGAACTCTCGTAAAGTTTGCCCTAAATGCGTGCTTCAACGCCAAGGACAGGTTCAAGCCTGTCTGCTAAATTTGAATACAAGGCGGCGCAAAAGCCGTCGGGGACGATAATAGGTGGGTCATGTTCTTCCTCTTGCGGATGGCCTTCTGGCTGACGATCGTATGCGTGCTTTTGCCGGGAACCGGCGAAAAGTCGCAGTCGCCTGAAGCGCAGCTCGATGCGGTGCAAGCAGTGACGCTCGCAAGCGCCGCGGTATCCGACATGCGCGGTTTCTGCGACCGCAATCCGAACGCCTGCGTCGCCGGCGGTAAGGTCGCGACCGCGATCGGCCATCGCGCCGAGGCCGGCGCCCGCACCATCATCGATTTCGTCAGCAACAAGATGGCTGACAATAAGCCGGCGCCTGCCGACGAACCGGCCCGTGTCGTCGGCGTCTCGGCCACCGGCGCGCTCGGCACGCCGGCCAGCCACGGCACGCTGACGGCCTCCGACATGAAGCCGGGCTGGCACGCACCGGTGCCGCTGCCGCCGCGCCGTGAAGCCCGCGCCGGTCGCCCGGCGGCATAGAGCCACGTTCGGTCCAATCTTCGGCGGGGTGGTACGCAACGTCGTGCCGCCCCGTTTGGCCTTTGGCTCCGCAAGCCTATATACCGGGCGCGAGGAACCGCATCGAAAACCCGTGCGGTCGAAGCCGATCGCGGATCATGAGCAAGATCGACGACATTGTTGAGAATTTCGGCCTGCTCGACGAGTGGGACGACCGCTATCGCTATGTCATCGAGCTTGGCCGCGAATTGCCGCCGATGGCCGAGGCGGATCGCACCGAGACCAACAAGGTCCAAGGCTGCGCCAGTCAGGTCTGGCTCACGACCAAAGTCGCGACCGATGGCGCCGAGGGGCCGATCCTGACCTTCCAGGGCGACAGTGATGCTCATATCGTGCGCGGTCTCGTCGCCATCCTGATCGCGCTTTATTCAGGCAAGTCCGCACGCGACATTCTCGCGACTGATGCCTTGGCCTTGTTCGATCGTATTGGCTTGCGTGAGAATCTGACGCCACAGCGCTCCAACGGCCTGCGCTCCATGGTGGAACGCGTCCGCGCCGAGGCGGGCGCGGCGCTTGCCGCGGCTTAGGCCACGGCATCATTCGACGCGAAAGGTTGCATCTTCGGCCAGCCAGGCGCGAACCGGCGTATGGCTGCGACCCCGGACTTGCGCCATAAATCCATAATGACGCGCCAGCCGGTCGAGCGCGAGTTGCAGCACCACCTTGGCCGAGCGTGCCGGCCAGCCGCGGGCGCGTTCGAGATCTTCAAGGCCTTTGAGAAAGCAGCATAGGTCGACCAGCAGGCCGGAAAACTCCGGCCCCACGGCCTCCAGCGCCGCGTTGACGCGCTGGCGCGCCGCGATAGTGCCATCGGTCGCGGCGGCCGCACCGCCCGAAGGCCCGCGACGGCCCGACGACATCGGGCTCGACCAATCCGCGGTAGTCCGCGGCATCAATTGCGCCCGCGTGAAATCGACTCGCAGGCGCTCGCCGGCCTGCAACTGATGTGGGGCAATCAGCGCCCGTCCGTCGCGCCCCCGGCGCCGCGCCAGCCAGGTCAGTGGGCTTTCCGATTCGTCCACGGTGACGCGCCGCATACCAGTCGGCGTATCAATAACACGCTCGCCGAGCTCCATGTGCTGCGCCCGCAACGGCCCGACACTGGGCCCATTCGCCGCTGCGTCGGCTCGCATTGTGCCGGCCGCTTTATCGGCATCCGGCCTGGATGACTTTGAGGTTCCGTTGATTGGTGGGTTTGGTGCCGGGTTGGCCATGGCGCCCTCTCTAGGATACTTTACCCATACCTGGACGCACCAAATGACGCAAGGATTATCTTCTTATATGCGTGCAAACAAAAACCCGCGGTGTAGTCCGCGGGTCTGTGCACTTTGAATTTTCACTCAGGACCGGTGATCCGGCCGGCCAAAACAAGTGCGCACACTATTTGGTGCGGCGCCGGCGCTGCTGGCCGAGGCCCATGTCCTTCGCCAGTTGAGAGCGCGCGGCAGCGTAGTTCGGCGCCACCATCGGATAGTCCGGCCCAAGACCCCACTTCTCGCGATACTGCTCCGGGGTCATGTTGTACTGCGTGCGCAGGTGACGCTTGAGCGACTTGAACTTCTTGCCGTCTTCGAGGCACACGATGTGCTCGGGCGTGATCGACTTCTTTACCGAAACCGCCGGTTTCAGAGGCTCGGCAGGCGCTTCGCCAGCTTTGCCCGACACACCCGACAACGCGGCATGCACCTGATTGATCAGCGCGGGAATATCGGCAGCGGCGACGCTGTTGTTGCTTACATACGCTGAAACAATCGAGGCCGTCAGCTCGATGAAGTTACCGGGATTGCTCGTTTCGCTCATGGTCGATGTCTCACCCCCGCGCGTGGCGCTCGCCGCCACTCCACTCGCCGCTTATCCCTAAACAAGCCGGCAACAGACATAACGAGAGTGTTTCGGACCCCCGTCCCTCGGATCGCACCCATTTCGGGCTATTTTTTGTATATTTAGTATCTACTAGCTGGCCCCAAGCATTGCAAGTCGATCAGCCCGACCAGCTAATAGAACCAAGTCTTCGCCGCGATGTTATTGAATATATGCAGGATTATTACCTCCCGCAGCGGCGGAACGGAGAGACGCGGCCCTTATTCCGTCCACAACCTATAGAAGAAATAAGTTCACGGAGCAGCCGGACCGCGATCAGGCGGTCCGCTCAAGATGGGCGCGCAATTCGTTGATCGAGGCAAAGCGCAAGGTGCCTTGCGGCAATTCGGCCTCGATCGAGCCGTCGACATAGAGCGTATAGCCCATGCCATCGACCACCCCCGATTTGAGGATCGGCACCGTGCGAGGCTCTTCGATCGGCGGTTCGCGATCGATATCCGGCTCCTCCAGTGGGGCCGAAGTTATCTCCGCCGGCTTTGCGGATTCTGATTCAACTGGCCACATCGCGTCGAAATAGCTGCGCTCCGCTTTTTCGGCCGAAGGCGCTAGCGCCCGCGGCGCGCGGGTCACAGCCACCTTCCCGAACAGCTCAGACTCGTCAGCCCTATCTGCGCCTTCAGACACCCGAACCGTTTCATCTGCCTTTGCGGCGTCATCCCACTCTTCGGCTTCAGCCTTCTCCCACTCCGTGCTTTCTGTCTTCTGCGCCACTTCGGGGACATCGCGGGGGGCTGCAGCGGCGGTCTTTGTGGGCGTCTCGTCCCGATCGAATGCGGGCTCTTCGTCCGGATTGGGCAGCGTCGGCGCTCCGAAAAGCTCTTCCTCCGGTCGCGGCGATGACGCCTGCGTAACCATCGGCGACGTTACCGGGGCGCGTATCGGCCTGCGCATTGTGAACGCCGGCGGCAGTTCATCCGGTGCCTCGTGTGCCAAGGGCTGGCTGGCCTCGCGCGGCATGGTGTCAGCCGGGGGCGCGACTTTTGGCTTCGGCGGAAACGGCACCCGAGCCGCGGCAGTTGCTGGCACAGGACGTGTCGGCACCTGGGCGTCTGTCTCGGGGGGGCGCGCGTTCCGCGTGCCAGACCGGCCAGACACGTCGGCCAGATGCTGCAGTTCGCGCACCACAACGCCGAGCGCGAGCACGATCAGGCCGCCGACCATGGCGACGGTGCCGGCAATAATCAGCGTATTCCCGAAACTGAATTCACTGATCGGAACGCCGAAGCCGATCAAGGCCGCGCCCGCCGCGACAACGAGGGCACCTGCAACGTAAAGCAGAATCGACATGGCCGGCTGCGATCCTCGAAAAACGCGGCCCTCCGATGAGCGACCGCTTCAATTCTAGCTAAACTATTCAACTGATGAGGAATTCTGACCTTTTTAGCGGGCAACGGCAAGATCGAATGTTAAAATAATCCTGTTCTCCCAAGCTCGCTCATGGCCGCCCCTGCTAACCGTCATGCCCGCTTCATGACCCGTCTGCACAAATGATCGAACCGCAGGCGTTGCCCCGGACCGCGACCCGGCCTAATTAACCCCATTGAGGAACTCGAACGGGACAAACCGGTTGCCACCCTGGAACCGGCTAAAAATTCCGCGTTCAAACGTCGTGGACCGAGGAGGATTTGATGTCATTCACGCTGCCCGAACTGCCCTATTCCTACGATGCGCTGGCGCCTTACATGTCGCGCGAAACGCTCGAATATCACCACGACAAGCACCACAAGGCCTATGTCGATAACGGCAACAAGCTGCTCGAGGGCTCGGGCCTTGAGGGCAAGTCGCTCGAAGACGTCGTGAAAGGTTCGCACGGCAAGAATGCCGGCCTCTTCAACAATGCCGGCCAGCACTACAACCACATCCATTTCTGGAAGTGGATGAAGCCGAACGGCGGCGGCGACAAGCTTCCCGGCAAACTGAAAGCCGCGATCGACAGCGACCTTGGTGGTCTCGAGAAGATGAAGGCCGATTTCGCCCAGGCCGGCGCCACCCAGTTCGGTTCGGGCTGGGCCTGGATCGAGGTTAAAGGCGGCAAGCTCGCCATCTCGAAGACCCCGAACGGCGAAAACCCGCTGGTCAATGGCGCGTCGCCGATCCTCGGCTGCGACGTGTGGGAACACTCCTACTACATCGACTATCGCAACCGTCGTCCCGACTATCTCAAGGCGTTCCTCGACCACCTCGTGAACTGGGAATACGTCGAAGAAATGTACACCGCCGCCACCAAGTAAGGCGCGGCGAATGACACAAGGGGCGGCGCAACACAGGCGCCGCCCTTTTCCTTTGGGTGCAGACTTATGAGCAGCAACAGTGTTGAAGTGGCCGTCATTGGTGGCGGCGCCGCCGGCATCGCCGCCGCGCGCAAACTCACCAAGCACGGGATCGATTGCCTGATCGTGGAAGCGCGCGACCGCCTTGGCGGGCGCGCATACACCTTGTTGAGCCATCCTGCAGGCCATGCCCTCGACATGGGTTGCGGCTGGTTGCATTCCGCTGACCGCAATCCCTGGACTGCCATTGCCACGGCTCAAGGTCGCGCCTTCAACAAGGCACCACCGCCGTGGGACCGGCCGATGATGACGCATGTCGTGCCTCTCGCCGTGCAAGAGGACTACGCACGCGCAATGAACGCCCTGTTCGGGCGCATGGCGGAAGCCGCCAATGCCGGACACGACGCCGCGGCCTCCGAATTTCTCGAACCCGGCAATAAATGGAACGGCACGCTCAACGCCGTTGCGACCTTCATCTCGGGCGTCGAGCTCGAGCACATGTCGGCGGTCGACTTCGATCGCTACGGCGAAAGCGACAGTGAAGTGGACTGGCGGCTATTCGATGGCTACGGCACCCTCATTGCGTCGCACGGCCATGGAATTCCCGTTGCGCTCGATTGCGAGGTCACGCGCATCGACCATCGCGGCAAGCGGCTGCGCATCGAAACCAAGAAAGGCGTCATCGAAGCAGACCAAGCAATCGTCACGTTGCCGACCAGCATTCTTGGCGAACGCGCCGACCTGTTCCTGCCCGCTCTGCCCGACAAGACCGCCATCGCGCGGCGCCTTCCGCTCGGGCTCGACGACAAACTGTTCCTCGCGCTTGAAGGTGCTGAGGAGTTCGGCAGCGACAGCCGGGTACTCGGCCGCCTCGATACCAGTGCGACAGCAAGCTACCAATTCCGCCCCTTCGACCGGCCGATGATCGAAGCCTATTTCGGCGGCGCTTGCGCCCGCGAACTCGAAGCCGGTGGCGAGGCAGCCTTCTTCGACTTCGCCGTGACGGAATTGACCGGCCTGTTCGGCTCGGCCTTTGCGCGCCGCCTCAAGCCGATCGGCATCCATTTGTGGGGCGCAGATCCTTTCGCCGGCGGCGCCTATTCCTACGCCGTGCCCGGCGCTGCCGATCAGCGCGCCGCGCTCGCCGCTCCGGTCGACAACCGGCTGTTCTTTGCCGGCGAGGCCTGTTCACGATTCGATTTTTCGACCGCCCACGGCGCCTATGTCACGGGCCACGAGGCCGCCGAACGCATTCTCGCTGCGCGCCGCAAATCGTGATTTTGCCTGGCGCGTCGGGTATGGTTTGCACGATCGCGCAGCAAACGGAGGTGGACGATGCCGGGCCTTTTCATCTTCGATGCCTATGGCACGTTGTTCGACGTCCATGCCTGTATCGCGCGCTTTGAAAAAGAAGCAGGTCCCGACATCGCGCGTCTGTCCGACATCTGGCGCACCAAGCAGCTCGAATACACCTGGACGCTAACGCTCGCCGGCCACTACACCGAGTTCTGGATGCTGACCGAGCGAGCGCTCGACTATGCACTGGCGCGCGTGCCGAATGTGCCCAAGGCGCTGAAGCCGCGGCTGATGGACTCCTACTTCCAGCTCGACGCTTTTCCCGATGCGCGGCTTGCGCTGCAGGCACTCAAGGCCGCCGGTCACAAGACCGGCATTCTCTCGAACGGCTCGCCGAAGATGCTCGACGGCGCGGTCGACGGCGCGAAGCTGGGCGGCGAACTCGATGCCGTGCTGTCGGTCGATGCTCTCAAGATGTTCAAGCCGCGTCCCGAGGTCTATGGCCTAGTGACCGACCACTTTCGGTGCAAGCCAGGCGACGTCACCTTCGTATCCTCGAATCGCTGGGACGTGATGGCCGGTGTGTCGGTTGGATTCCGCGGCTTGTGGATCAACCGCACGCGCATGCCGGACGAGTATCCCGACTTTCCGCCGCAGAAGATTTTAAGCAGTCTCTCGGATTTGGCGGCGCTGACCTGAGAACTATTTGCCCCGCGAGGGCTGGCGCAAACAATTCCATGCTCCTATATCCGCTATCGTCCCCTTCCCTCCGCGCGCGACTCATTCATGCCGTCGATCATTTCCATCACTAATCTGTCCAAGACTTATGCGTCGGGCTTCACCGCGCTCAAGACCATCAATCTCGACATCGAACGCGGCGAAATCTTTGCGCTGCTCGGCCCGAACGGCGCCGGCAAGACGACTCTGATCGGGATCATCTGCGGCATCCTCAATGCCTCGACCGGCACGGTGACCGTCGGCGGCCATGACATCGTTAAGGATTTTCGCGCCGCGCGCGCCATGATCGGGCTGGTGCCGCAGGAGCTCACCACCGATGCCTTCGAATCGGTCTGGGACACGGTGAGCTTCACCCGCGGCCTGTTCGGCAAACCGGCCAATCCCGCCCATATCGAGAAAGTCCTCAAGGATCTGTCGCTGTGGGACAAGAAGGACGACAAGATCCGCACCCTGTCGGGTGGCATGAAGCGCCGCGTGCTGATCGCCAAGGCGCTGTCGCATGAGCCGCAGGTCTTGTTCCTCGACGAACCGACCGCGGGCGTCGATGTCGAATTGCGCAAGGACATGTGGCAGGTAGTCCGCGATCTGCGCGCCTCCGGCGTCACCATCATCCTGACCACGCATTACATCGAAGAAGCTGAGGATATGGCCGATCGCATCGGCGTGATCAGCAAAGGCGAGATCATCCTGGTCGAGCGCAAGGCAGAGCTGATGCGCAAGCTCGGCAAGAAGCAGCTCGTGCTGCATCTGCAGAAGCCGCTCGCCGCCATTCCTGCCGATCTTGCCGGCGATCGCAATCTAGTGCTCGGCAATGACGGCAAGGATCTGATCTTCACCTATGACACCCAGGGCGAGCGCACGGGCGTCACCGGCCTGCTCGCCGACCTCAACCGGCTCGACATCCGGCTGCGCGATTTGCAGACAACGCAGAGTTCGCTCGAAGAGATTTTCATCGACCTGGTAAAGCAAAGCGAGAGCGCCGCCGCGGGAGCCCGGTCATGAACGTCCACGCGATTCTGGCGATCTACAAATTCGAGATGGCACGCACCTTCCGTACCGTCTGGCAGAGCATCGTCTCGCCGGTCATTTCGACCTCGCTCTATTTCGTGGTGTTCGGCGCCGCCATCGGCTCGCGCATCACCGAGATCGAGGGCGTCGCCTATGGCGCCTTCATCGTGCCCGGCCTCATCATGCTGACGCTCCTCACGCAAAGCACGATGAACGCCTCGTTCGGCATCTACTTCCCCCGCTTCACCGGGACGATCTACGAAATTCTGTCGGCGCCGGTGTCGGCCTTCGAGATTGCCTGCGGCTATGTCGGCGCGGCGGCGACCAAGTCGATCATTCTCGGCCTCATCATTCTCGCCACGTCCTGGCTGTTCGTGCCGATCCAGATCGCGCATCCGCTATGGATGATCGGCTTCCTGGTGCTCACCGCCGTCACCTTCAGCCTGCTCGGCTTCATTATCGGTATCTGGGCGGACGGCTTCGAACAGCTCCAGATCGTGCCCATGCTCATCATCATGCCGCTGACCTTCCTCGGCGGTACGTTCTATTCGACGCATGTACTGCCGCCGCTCTGGCAGAAGATCGCGCTGCTGAACCCCGTGGTCTATCTCGTCAGCGGCTTCCGCTGGAGCTTCTTTGAAGTCGCCGATGTCAGTCCGGCAATCAGCCTCGGCATGACGCTGGTATTTCTCGTCGCCTGTCTTGCGATCATCTGGTGGATATTCAGAACCGGATACCGACTGAAGAAGTAGCCGCACCGGAAATTTCGCCTGTTCCACGACCAAGGTCGGATGGAACTCTAGCCTTTCCCCGGCATTGAACGTCCTGGATTGTGGCCTCAGGCGCCCCCTGCCGGGACCGCGCGCCTCCACATTGGGAGAGAGTGTTTCGTGAATCGTCGGCAATTTCTGGCGACAACAGCCATCGTTTCGGCGGCGGCCGCCCTGCCCTTGCGTCATGTTGCGAGCGGCGCGCCGCAGCCCTCGGCTGCGGCGCCGCCGAAACGCGGGCCGGTGCCGTTCGATCCTTCGAGCGTGCGGCAGATGGCCAAGGATCTGGCGCAAAAGCCATTTACCGCGCAGGACCAGAACATTCCGGCGGGGCTCAAGGACATCGGCTATGACGGCTATCGCAAGATCCGCTTCGCTCCAGACCGCGCCCTGTGGCGCAATGAGGGCTTGCCGTTCCAACTGCAGATGTTCCACCGCGGTTTCATGTACAGCGGGCGCGTCGATCTCCACGAAGTCGTCGACGGCAAAGCCAGTGCCATCGTCTATGCGCCGGACCTGTTTACCTTTGAAGACGTGAAGCCGCCGGATCCCGGCTCCGATCTCGGCTTTGCAGGCTTCCGGATTCACGCGCCGATCAACCGGCCGGACTATTACGACGAAGTCAGCGTTTTCCTCGGCGCCAGCTACTTCCGCGCTGTCGCCAAGGGCGAGACCTATGGCCTGTCGGCACGCGGGCTCGCCATCAACACGGCCGATCCGAAGGGTGAGGAATTCCCTGCCTTCCGTTCCTTCTGGATCGAAAAGCCGCAGAAGCATGCGACCTCGATCGTGGTGCATGCCCTGCTCGATTCGAAAAGCGCGGCTGCGGCTTATCGCTTCACCATCAGGCCCGGCGAGGCGACGATCTACGACGTGGAAATGGCGGTCTATCCGCGCGTCGATATCGCCGAGCCCGGCATTGCGCCGATGACGAGCATGTTCTTCTTCGGTCCTAACGACCGCGACGGCGTCGACGACTTCCGCCCGGCCGTACACGATTCCGACGGCCTCGCCATCCTCAACGGCCGTGGCGAGCAGCTGTGGCGGGTCCTCACCAATCCGATCGATCTGCAGATCTCGAGTTTCTTCGACACCAATCCGCGCAACTTCGGACTGATCCAGCGCCAGCGCGACTTTGCCGCCTATCAAGACCTGGAGTCGCATTTCCAAACGCGGCCGAGCCTGCGGGTCGAGCCGATCGGTGACTGGAGCAGCGGCGAGGTGCGGCTGATCGAAATCCCGACGCGCGAGGAAGTGCACGACAACATCGTCGCCTTCTGGCGGCCGAAAGATCCACTGAAAGCCAAGGGCGAATACAACTTCACCTACCGTCTGCACTGGGGCGAAGGAAAGCCCGGCGCCGGGCTCGCGCGCTTCGTCAAGACAGCAACAGGTGCCGCCGGCAGCGGCCGGCTATTCGTGCTCGATATCGCCGGCGACAAGCTCAAGGACATCAAGCCCGACGCGGTGCGCGGCAACGTCAGCGCCAATTTCGGCAAAATCAGCAATGTCGTGAGCCAGCCGAACAAGGAGACCGGCGGCTGGCGACTGTCGTTCAACCTCGACCCTGAAAAGGCCCCGGTGGTGGAATTGCGTGCCAGCCTGTTCGATGGCGACACGCCGCTGTCCGAAATCTGGGTTTATCGATGGACGCCGTGAGCGGCGCGGACATGCCGAGGCGCAACGCGCCGCCGCTTTCGCCAGGCACCGAGATGCCGCCATCCGCGCCGCCGTTCCTGCCGCGCGAGTCGCGGCTCGACATGCCGGGTCAGGCGCTCAAGGGCGATGCGCGCAAAGACCCGCCCGAGGCATCGCGGCCTCGTTACCTTCTGTTGCGCCGCGCTTTCATCCTGCTTGCCACGCTGGCAATGACCGCGATCGCCGCCGATCAGATGTACCTGGTGCTGTCGGTGTCGTCGCTGACGCTGCTGGAAGGCGCCATCCTCGTGCTATTCGTGGCGATGTTCGCCTGGATCGCGTTCTCCTTCGCCAATGCTTTCACGGGCTTCGTCCTGACTTTGTCCGGCCCGGACACGTCGCTTGGCATCGATCCGCGCGCGCCGCTGCCCGAATTACATCATCGTCACGCGCTGCTGGTGCCGACCTATAACGAGAACCCGGCGCGGCTGTTCGCACGGCTGCAGGCGACATGGGAGTCGATTGCCGACACCCGACAGGGCAATGGCTTCGACGTTTTCGTGCTCAGTGACACCACCGATCCGGCGATCTGGATCAATGAGGAAGAACAGTATCTCGCGCTGATCGCGCGCATACCAAGCGGCCGCATCTTCTATCGCCACCGCCGCGACAATGTCGCGCGCAAGGCCGGCAATATCGGCGACTGGGTGACACGCTTCGGCGGCGCCTATGAGAGCATGGTCATCCTCGACGCCGACAGCCTGATGACCGGCGACGCCGTCGTGAGGCTCGCGTCAGCGCTCGAGCGGCACCCGGAGGTGGCGCTGGTGCAAACGCTGCCGGTGATCGTCAATGGCACCAGCGTATTCGCGCGGCTGCAGCAGTTCGCCGGAAGGCTGTACGGCCCGATGCTGGCGCGCGGCATCGCCTGGTGGTTCGGTACCGAGAGCAATTACTGGGGCCACAACGCCGCGATCCGCGTCAAGGCCTTCGCCGCCCATGCCGGCCTGCCCGAACTGACCGGCCGCAAGCCGTTCGGGGGCCATATCCTGTCGCATGACTTCGTCGAAGCGGCGCTGATGCGCCGGGGCGGCTGGGCCGTCGTCATGGCTCCGAGCCTGCCGGGCTCCTACGAGGAAACGCCGCCGTCGATCACCGAATTCGCTGCGCGCGACCGGCGCTGGTGTCAGGGCAATTTGCAGCATCTCAAAGTGCTGCCAGCGCGCGGCCTGCACCCCGTGTCGCGGCTGCATTTCCTCATCGGCATCGGCGCCTACATCACCGCGCCGATGTGGCTCGTGTTCCTGATCATCGGCATTTTGATTTCGCTGCAGGCGCATTTCATCCGGCCAGAGTACTTCCCGAAGGGCTTCACGCTGTTCCCGGTGTGGCCGGCGGAAGATCCGATCCGCGCCGCTTACGTGTTCGGCGCCACCATGGGCATGCTGATCCTGCCGAAACTGCTGGCGATGATCGCGACGCTGGTCCGCGGCGGCGAACGCCGCAGCTTCGGCGGAGGCATCCGCCTGATCGCCGGCGTCATCGTCGAGATCGTTCTCTCCGCACTGATCGCACCATCGATGATGGTGTTCCAGTCATCCGCAGTGTTCAGCGTGCTCGCCGGCCGCGACTCCGGCTGGCAGGTGCAGCGCCGTGACGACGGCAGCCTGCCCTTCGCCGAACTGATGCACCGCTATGGTCCGCTGACTTTGGTAGGACTGATCCTAGCTGCTGCCGCATACGCGGTGTCGTTCTCGTTGTTTCTCTGGATGACGCCGGTGACGATCGGTTTGTCGCTCGCGATGCCGCTAGCGGCCCTCACCGCACGCAAGGGCCTCGGTCCCGTCATGGTGGCGCCGGAAGAGCGTACGCCGCCCGCCGTGCTGGTTCGCGCCAATACGCTGGCAACCGAGCTTGGCGCGACCGAAACGCCGATTGCCGAGATGCTGCGCCGGCGCACCGAGGTCACCGACGCGCATCTCAGCCAGTTGGCGCCACCGCCGCCACACCGGCCGGGCGATATCGACCGCGACCTCGTTATCGCCAAGGCCCGGCTCGCCGAGTTCGACAGCCTCGATCAGGCAATGGCCCTGCTCAGCGCGCGCGAAAAGCGCTCGATCCTGTCCGACCCAGACGCTTTTCGCAGCCTGATGGCGCTGGCGCGCAAATAGCGCTCAGTATTTCTCCGGCACATACAGCTCCACCGGCAGCGTCTTGCGCTCGTAGTCCGGGTTGAAGACGCGCTCCGGCAAGGAGATGCCCTTATGCGGCACGGGCTCGTAGGGAATGAGCGACAGCAGGTGGTCGATGCAATTGAGCCGCGCCCGCTTCTTGTCGTTGCCTTCGACGATGTACCACGGGGCTTCCTCAATATTGGTGCGCGCGAACATATCTTCCTTCGCCTTGGTATAGTCCTCCCAGCGCACGCGCGATTGCAGGTCCATCGGCGACAGCTTCCACTGCTTGAGCGGATCGTGAATGCGCATGAGGAAGCGCATCTGCTGCTCTTCGTCGGTGATGGAGAACCAGTATTTGACGAGTGTGATGCCGGAGCGGACGAGCATCCGCTCGAACTCCGGCACGTCCTGGAAGAACTGCTCGACCTGATCGGCCAAAGCGAAGTCCATGACGCGCTCGACGCCGGCACGATTGTACCAGGAGCGATCGAACAGCACGATCTCGCCAGCCGCCGGCAGATGCGGCACATAGCGCTGGAAATACCACTGAGTCTTCTCGCGGTCGGTCGGCGCCGGCAGAGCCACGGTGCGGCAGACACGCGGATTGAGCCGCTGGGTGATGCGTTTAATGACGCCGCCCTTGCCGGCTGAATCGCGGCCCTCGAAGACCACGACGATCTTCTTTTTGGTGGCGACTACCCAGTCCTGCAGCTTGATCAGCTCACCCTGCAGGCGCAGCAAGTTCTGGAAATAATAGCGGCGGTCGATCCCGGGCGGGTGCGTGCCCTTGTAGACCTTGCGCAATTCGTCGGTCAGCGCCGGCTCGGATAACTCAAGCTCGAAGTCTTCATCGAGCGTATCGGCGAGTTCGGCCTCCAGCCAAGAATCGCTGCCGTGGCTGGGGGCATCGGGTTCATTTTTGTCCGTCATGGCGGCGGACAATGCCGTCGCCTTACGACAGTTTCATGACGGCGGTGGGGCTTTGCGCCGCAGGGCTTTTAGCCTTGCGCCAGTGCGTCGATAATACGGGCCCAGGAGCGAATGCCCTTGTGGAAGCACTTGAGGTCGAACTTCTCGTTCGGCGAATGCACGCGGTCGTCGTCCAGCGCGAAGCCGACCATCAGCGCGTCCATGCCGAGCACACTCTTGAAGTCGGAGACGATCGGGATCGAGCCGCCGGCGCCGACGGTCACTGCCTTCTTGCCCCACTCCTCGCCCAGCACCTCGCGCGCCTTGGTCAGCGCCGGATTGTCGAACGACAGTTGCAGCGCCGCGCCGGCGCCGAAATTGCCGAACTCGACCTTGCAGTCGTCGGGCAGCCGGGCGCGGACAAATTGGCGGAAGGCCTCCTTGATCTTGCCGGGGTCCTGCCGTCCGACGAGACGGAAAGAAACCTTGGCCGAGGCTTCGCCCGGAATGACGGTCTTGGCGCCCTCGCCGGTATAGCCGCCGATGATACCGTTGATCTCCGCAGTCGGCCGCGTCGTGATCTGCTCGATCAGCAGGCGACCCTTTTCGCCGGCCGAATGCTTGAGGCCGATCGGACCAAGGAACGTCTCTTCCGTGAGGCCAAGCGCGGCGAGGTCGGCCTTAATGTCCGCCGGCAGATCGTCGACGCCGTCGTAGAAGCCCGGGATGGTGACGCGGTTGTTGTCGTCCCACATCGCGCCCAGCACCTTGGCAAGCAGGCGAATCGGGTTCTGTGCCGCGCCGCCGAACTGGCCCGAATGCAGGTCGCGATCGGCGCAGGTGATCTTGACCTCTTCATAGATGAGGCCACGCAGCGAGGTGGTGATGGCCGGCGTATTAGCGTCCCACATCGCCGTATCGCACACGAGCGCGAGGTCCGCCTTGAGTTCGGCAGCGTTGTCGCGGACGAAACCGGGCAGGTTTTTCGAACCGCACTCCTCCTCGCCCTCTATCATGGCGGTGACGTTGAGCGGCAACTTGCCGGTGACGGTCTTGTAGGCGCGGCACGCCTCGATAAAGGTCATGAACTGGCCTTTGTCGTCGCAGGAACCGCGCGCAACGATGATCTTGCGGCCGTCGGGCAGCGTGTCGATGCGCGGTTCGAAAGGCGGCGTCTTCCAGAGGTTGAGCGGGTCGACCGGCTGAACGTCGTAGTGGCCGTAAAACAGCACATGCGGGGCCTTCACCCCGTTCGACTTGCCGACGACAACCGGATGGCCCGCCGTCGGCCGGACGCTGGCGTCAAAACCGATAGTTCCAAGGTCGGCGGCCACATGTTCCGCCGCGGCGCGGCACTGACCCGCAAAGGCCGGATCGGTCGATACCGAGGCGATGCGCAACAACGCGAACAGCCGCTCGACGCTATGGTCGATATCCCGGTCGATATGGGCCAGAACGGCGTCGAGCGTGCTCATCGATACATTCCTTTTAAGCCATTTGATCGGTCATCGCACCGGGACGGGCGGGCTGCAAAAAATTTAGGCCTACGACATTCGTCGCCAAGCCTTTGCGGCGCGACATTCAGATACTCTTAAGTGATGTCGGTCAAGACGTGCGTCCCGCGCGAAGGCGCGTCACATAAAAAATCCGTATCGGACAAAATGATGCTGCCATGGGCGCCACGAAGCCACTGCAAAGCCTCGATGTTGCATCGGATTTGAGGCAAATACCCGTCAACGCGCACACAGCGCTGATGTGATGGGCGTCACATCGCTCCGATAGTCTGTAGCCTATCTGTTTTACCACCGCGCGTCGCAACGACATTCGCATCGCGGACAACGCATCATGCTTGTCAACGTCGGCAAAACGTTCAATATGATTTTTCAACTCCACCTTTTGTGTGGAGAGTGAGGGGACCATGAACGATCTGGTTGCACGTCTTGTCGCCAATGTCGGTATCGACCAGGCGACCGCCGAGAAAGCCGTCGGCATCATTCTCGACTTCCTGCAAAAAGAAGGACCAGCCGACAAGGTCCAGGCCTTGATCGACAGTCTTCCCGGCGCCGATGCGCTGTTGAAGGCGGAGCAAGGCGGCGGCGGTCTGTTTTCCATGGGCGGCCTCATGGGCGCCGGCAGCCGCATGATGGCGGCGGGTCTGAGCATGGGTCAGGTGCAGTCGGTTACGAAGGAAACCATCTCCTTCGCCCGCGAGAAGATCGGCGAGGACGCTATCGGCGAAATCGTCGGCACGATCCCTGGCCTCGGCCAGTTCGTCTGAGGCTATCTGCCCTCTCCTCGCATCCACACACCAAGCACATTTCGTTCGAAGTCCGGAGTTTCGCATGTCCTATCCCATCACCGACATACATGGGGTCGACGGCGACATTGCCGCCGCCCTCAAGTCGGCGGGGATCCGCTCAACCGGAGCGCTACTCGACAAAGCCAGCACCGTAAAAGGCCGCAAGCTGTTGGCCGAGAAGACCCGGTTCGACGAGAAGCAGCTCTTGTGCTGGGCAAACGTCGCCGACCGCATGCGGATCAAGGGTGTCAGCAAGGAATATGCGGCGCTGCTGCATCACGCCGGCGTCGATACCGTCAAGGAACTGGCGCACCGCAACGCCCGGAATCTCACGGCAGCGATGGTCAAGGCCAATGAAGAGCATCAGATCGTGCGGTTCCTGCCTTCCGAGAAGGTGGTCGAGCGCTGGATCGAGCACGCCAAGAAGCTGCCGCTGAAGATTTCCTATCGGCGCTAGACTGAGCCTCCCAATCTCACCCCGCCTGCTTGACAGCCTGCCGTGGGCCGCGCCATGCCAAGCGCTATGACGCACGCCAGCACCGCCGCTCCGGCCACACCCACGGCACCGGATTCTCTTTCCGCGCTGCTGAAGCACGGCCGGCCCCTGGTCATGGGCATTCTCAACGTCACGCCGGACTCCTTCTCCGACGGCGGCAGGTTTCTCGATCCGCGGCGCGCCATCGCCCATGCCGAACAGATGGTGGCGCAGGGCGCCGACATCATCGACATCGGCGCGGAGTCGACACGGCCCTATGACGGCATGCAGCCGGTCACGGCCGCCGACGAAATGGCGCGGCTCAAGCCCGTGCTGCCCGCCGTCGCGCAACTGGGCGTGCCGATTTCCATCGACTCGCTCAAATCGGAAGTGGCGGCCTGGGCGCTCGACAACGGCGCCACCATCGCCAACGACGTCTGGGGCCTGCAGCGCGACGCCCACATGGCCGAGGTGGTGGCGGCGCGCGGCGTTCCGGTCATCGTCATGCACAACCGCGACGAGGCCGATCCCCGGATCGACATCGTCGCCGACGTCGAAGCCTTCTTCGCGCGCTCGATCGCCATCGCCTCCGAAGCCGGCATCACCCGCGACAATATCGTGCTCGATCCCGGCATCGGCTTCGGCAAGACGCCGGAACAGAGCATCATCACTTTGGCGCATACCGCCGCGTTCCGCAGCTTCGGGCTGCCGCTGCTGGTCGGCGCCTCGCGCAAGCGCTTCATCAATTCGGTGAGCCCGGCGCCGCCGACCGAGCGCATTGGCGGCTCCATCACCAGCCACGTCTACGCCGTGCAGCAGGGCGCGGCGATCGTGCGCGTGCATGATGTCGCGGAGACGGTGCAGGCGCTGCGTGTGCTCGCCGCCATCGAGAAAGGAAGCGCGCTGTGACCGATCGTATTTTCATTCGCGGGCTGGCGCTGCACGCCTATCACGGCGTGATGCCGCACGAGGGCAAGGTCGGCCAGACCTTCACGCTCGACCTCGATCTCGACGTCGACCTGTCGGACGCCGCCCGCTCCGACAAGGTCAAGGACACGGTCTCCTACGCCGACGTCGCGCAGTGCGTGGAGAAGGCCTTCACCGGCCAGCGCTTCCGGCTCATTGAAGCGGCCGGCGGTACGGTGGCCGATGCCGTGCTGGCCGCGTTTCCGCGGGTGCTTTCGATCGCGGTGACGATCCACAAGCCGCATGCGCCGATCGCCGCGACTTTCAGCGATGTCGGCGTCACGCTGACGCGCAGCCGCGCCAAGGCCAAATGACGACCGACCCGACGCGCGCCTTCCTCGCCTTCGGCGGCAATGTCGGCGACAGCCGCGCCACGCTCGACCGCGCCGTGGCGATGCTGGCGGAGACACCGGGCGTGAGGCTCGCGGCCCGCTCGTCCGACTACAAGACGCCGCCCTGGGGCGTGACCGACCAGGCGCCTTTCATCAATCTCTGCGTCGGGATCGACACAACGCTGGCGCCGCTGGACCTGCTCGCGCGTGGGCAGGAGATCGAGCGGGCGCTCGGCCGCGACCGGGCCAAGGAGCAGCGCTGGGGGCCGCGCACCGTCGACATCGACATCATCGCCTATGGCGACCTGAGCCTGGACGAGCCCGGGCTGGTGCTGCCGCATCCGCGCCTGTTCGAGCGCGCCTTCGTGCTCATGCCGCTGGCCGAGATCGCCGGCCGCCGCCGGATCGCCGGCCGCGACCTCCAGGAGGCGCTACAGGGCGTCGATACCGCCGGGATCGAGCGCCTGCCACGGCGGTCCTGACCGGCCGGCGAGGCCTGCCCTGGCTTGTCATATCGCAATAGCGAGATGGCTTCTTCTATGGCAGTTTGCCGCCCATGAGCACCGCCAATCCCAACACCAAGACCCTGTCCCTCGCCGCCGAATTCCCGCCGACCGACGCCGCCGAGTGGCGCAAACTGGTCGATGCGGCCCTCAAAGGCGCCGATTTCGACAAGCGCCTCGTCACCCGGACTTATGACGACCTGCGCGTCGAGCCGCTTTATCCGCGCGCACGAGACGCTCGTCCCGTTGCCGGCCGCGCCCCCGGCGCGCCGTGGCAGGTGGTGCAGCGGGTTGACCATCCCGACGCCGTCGAGGCGAACAATCAGGCGCTGACCGACCTCGAGAACGGCGCCACCGCCCTGTCGCTGGTGTTTGCCGGCTCGATCGGCGGCTACGGCTACGGCCTCAGCGGTTCGGAACAAACAATCGCCCGCGCGCTCGACAATGTCTGGCTCGACGCCGTGGCGATCGAAACCGATTTCAGCGCGCAGGAAAAGGAAGCCGGGCTGAACCTCGCCAAGGCCGTGAAGGCGCGCGGCATCGAGCCGGCCAAGACGCAGATCCGCTTTGCCCACGACCCGCTTGGGCTGATGGCGCGCAATGGCGCCGCGCCGCGGCCCTGGGCCGAGACCGCCAAAATGCTCGCCGGCTTTGCCGCCGATCTGGCGGCGCAGGGTTTCAAGGGACCGTTCGCGGTGGCCGACGGCCGCGCCGTCCATGCCGCTGGCGGCTCGGAAGCGCAGGAGCTGGCCTTCGCGCTTGGCAATGCCGTGACCTATCTGCGCATGTTCGCGGACAGCGGTGTGCCGCTCGATCAGGCGCGCGCGCTGATCTTCTTCCGCCTCGCAGCCGACGCCGACGAATTCATGACCATCGCTAAATTCCGCGCCCTGCGGAAATTGTGGGCGCGGGTCGAGGAAGCCAGCGGCCTGACGGCAAAGCCCGCCTTCGTCTCCGCCGAAACGGCGTGGCGCATGATGACGCAGCGCGACCCTTACGTGAACATGCTGCGCACGACGATTGCCATTACCGCTGCCGGTGTCGGCGGCGCGGACGCGATTACGGTGCTGCCGTTCACCGCCGCACGCGGCCTGCCCGACGCCTTTGCCCGCCGCGTCGCGCGCAACCAGCAACTCATCCTGCTCGAAGAGTCCAACCTCTATCGCGTTGCCGATCCGGCGGCCGGCGCCGGCGGCATCGAGACGCTGACGACGCAACTGGCGCAGACCGCTTGGGCGCTGTTCCAGGAGATCGAAAAGGCCGGCGGCGCGGCCGACGCCATCGCGCAGGGCGTCATCCAGAAAAAAGTCGCCGAGACGCGCAAGGCGCGGCAAGCCAATGTTGCGCGCCGCAAGGACCCGCTCACCGGCGCCAGCGAATTCCCCAATCTCGGCGAGGCCGAGGTGAAGGTGCTCGCCGTGCCGCGCGTCAAGATCGCGCCGCTGCCGGCCGCGCTCACTTTTGACGCCCTGGAGGCGATGCGCCTTGCCGCGCCGTTCGAGGCGCTGCGCGACAAGTCCGACGATCTTGCCCGCAAGACCGGCTCGCGGCCGAAAGTGTTTCTGGCGACGCTCGGCAAACTATCCGAGTTCTCCGCCCGCGCCGGCTTTGCCAAGAATTTTTTTGAGGCCGGCGGCATCGAGGCGATCGCGGCGGATGGTTTCAAGGATCGCGCCGAGATGCTCGCCGCGTTCAGGAAATCGGGAACGAAGCTCGCCTGCCTCTGTTCGACGGACAAGGTCTATGAGGCGGAAGCTGTCGAGGCCGCGAAGGATCTCATCGCCGCCGGCGCCATCGTGCATCTCGCCGGCCGCCCGGGCGATCTTGAGGCCGCGCTCAAAGACGCGGGCGTAACGACGTTTATTTATGTCGGCTGCGACGTGCTTTCGATACTGGAGGCCACCTATAGCAGCCTCGCATCTTAACGAGCCGACAGCCCGCCCCGCGCGAGAGCACCAAAAAAAAACGACGTTCGGCAAATCTTCACCATGATATCACTGCTTCAAATGTTCCGATCGAATTAATCTCATCGCACAACTTTACCGCTAGGCTCGAGTTCAGAGGTCGGGCCATGCAGCGCTTTCAGAAATTCATTGCCGCGTATTTTATCGTTATTGGCATGCTGGCGTTGATCGCCATTATCCCCGGCGGCACGCTGCTCATGCTGATTGTGACAATGATGGGTCTGCCGTTGTTTGGCATTCCCGGCCTGCTCACGGCCGCTGCGCCGACAATTTTCATATACTCGACGGCTGCGTTCGCCGTGTTCGTTGCCGCCACCGAGCCAAAGCGCAATTACGTGGCAATTTCGATTGTTGTACTGGCAGCGATCGCGCTCGCTGTCGGACCCGGACTGAAGACGCGATGGGACGTGAAGAACTTTGCCGACAAAGTAAGCGCCAACGACATCATTGGCAATGCCAAGTCAAAACCCAAGACAATCGAGTTGATCGGCGACATCAGTTCAGGTTTGTACAAATACGGCGAAGAAGTCGGCGACAAGCGCGCACCCTGCCCAGAGATATGCCGCCGCCTGCTGTTCGGTGGCGAGGTCGAATGGGTTCGGATGACATCCGTTCCGCAAGTCGATGCCGGCCGACGCCACGGCCCCACTTTTCAAGTCGACTACCGGCTTGAGCATCGCGAATCCTGCCCGCAACTCTATCCGACCGGTACCGACATCGACAAAGCGGTGCGCGATCGCGTGGCTGGCGGCGATTGCATCGTTATGGATGTCGCCGGCGCGGCGAAACCGGACGTCACAATGAGCTTCCTCACCCTTTACAGGAAGCAGGAGCACCCCCGACGTCCAGTTACCGACCGGCCAAGCACCATAGAATCCGTCAAAGAATTGCGAGTCGAAGAAAGCAGCAGTCCTACGCCTGTTCTGATCCGCACGCAGACGACTGCCAATCCGATCGCATTGCCGTTTTACATCGGCTCCGAGTTTCACATGCAAGGCGGCTACAACGGACCAGTTCTCGGGCGCGTAGAGATAACCCATAACTCCAGCGACATGGCGTTGATCCTGCGCGAGACATTCGGCTTTATCGTTGCTCCCATACAGCCGTTTTCGAAAGACGACGTGGCAAAGTTGACAGATCGTATTCTTTCTCTGCCACCTGACACAAACCCTGCACTTTCATCGCAACAGCAGCAAGTTCTGGCGGACGACCTGAAAGACAGAGTCAGGAAGTTCAGACTGACATCAGCCGACATCGACTTTGTCATGCGGATACTGCAGGACTCTCGGATCAGCGAGTTGCCAATCGGCGCTGCCATCCAGGGCGCCATTCGGGACGAACCCGCGCGATTCACGCTAGCTATTCCTTTGATGCTCGACAGAATTGAGACGCCGGCCTTGCAGAGTACCGGCCAATACCGAGGTGCATTGGCTTGGTCGTTGTTAGCCTTCCCTGCTGAAGCGCTGCGCCCGCACCGCGAACAAATTCTTCGGATACTAGACAATGAGCAGAACGGCACTACTGGACCGTTGCTGGCACGCGTCGGTGAACTTGGGATAAGTGATGCTACGGCTCGCATCGAGGAGCAGCTCAAGTCGAAATCAAGCGACGTGCGCCGCTTCGCAGCGCTTGCTGTTTGTCGGGCTGGCGTAGACGCTTGGGCAACACTTGAACCAATTGCTCTAGCGCACCTGGCCGAATCTAAGCCGAGCGACAAACTTCACGATGACGATCGAAAGTTGATTCTGGCTTTGGTGCGCTTCGGAAAGAAAACGCTCGCCTTGGAGGCGCTCGCGCGCCTCCTCACCAGAGATCAAGACAATGCTCAAAAGCGTCTTGACACCTTCGAAGCAAATTTTACGCCTAACCGCTGCAGGGATTTCTTGTAGGCCGCTCTAGCGGAAGCCAGACTCCACATGGTATCTTGTGCACTGCACTACAATTTTCAGGCAGCGCCGATGACCGGTATCCCCAACTTCTCGACGGCCCCCTTCACAGAAACGCCTATTGAGGTCCACAGTTCTGCCGCGCCGTGGATGACCCCGGAAGGCATTCCGGTATCGCCGGTCTATGGCGAGAAGGATGTCGCGGGCCTCGACTTCCTCGACACCTATCCCGGCAAGGCGCCGTTCCTGCGCGGGCCTTATCCTGCGATGTACGCGGCGCAGCCCTGGACCATCCGGCAATATGCCGGCTTCTCGACCGCCGAGGATTCCAATGCCTTCTACCGGCGCAACCTCGCCGCCGGCCAGAAGGGCCTCTCCATCGCCTTCGATCTCGCCACCCATCGCGGCTATGACTCGGATCATCCGCGTGTTGCCGGCGACGTCGGCATGGCGGGCGTCGCCATCGACTCCATCTACGACATGCGCACGCTGTTCTCCGGCATTCCGCTCGACCAGATGAGCGTGTCGATGACCATGAACGGCGCGGTGCTGCCGGTGCTCGCGCTCTATATCGTCGCCGCCGAGGAACAGGGCGTGCCGCACAACAAATTGTCGGGCACGATCCAGAACGACATCCTCAAAGAATTCATGGTGCGCAACACCTATATCTACCCGCCGGGCCCCTCGCTGCGCATCATCTCCGACATCTTCGCTTACACCTCGGCCGAGATGCCGAAGTTCAATTCGATCTCGGTGTCCGGCTATCACATGCAGGAAGCCGGCGCGACGCAGGACCTTGAGCTTGCCTACACCCTCGCCGACGGTCTCGAATATGTTCGCGCCGGCATCAAGGCCGGTCTGACCATCGACCAGTTCGCGCCGCGCGTGTCGTTCTTCTGGGCGATCGGCATGAACTACTTCATGGAGATCGCCAAGCTGCGTGCCGCGCGCATGATCTGGGCGAAGCTGATGAAGCCGTTCAAGCCGGAAGATGCCCGCTCGCTGTCCTTGCGCACGCATTCGCAGACCTCGGGCTGGTCGCTTGCGGCTCAGGACGTATTCAACAACGTCGCCCGCACCATGATCGAGGCCATGGCGGCGACGCAGGGACACACCCAGTCGCTGCACACCAACTCGCTGGATGAGGCCCTCGCGCTGCCGACCGACTTCTCGGCGCGCATCGCCCGCAACACGCAGATCCTGCTGCAACAGGAAAGCGGCACCACGCGCATCGTCGATCCGTGGGGCGGCTCCTATTACATCGAGAAGCTGACCGCCGATCTTGCCGCCAAGGCCTGGGCGCATATCGAGGAAGTCGAAAGCCTGGGCGGCATGGCGAAGGCCATCGAAGCCGGCATCCCCAAGCTGCGCATTGAGGAGGCCTCGGCCAAAACGCAGGCCCGCATCGACGCCGGCGTGCAGTCCGTGATCGGCGTCAACAAGTACCAGCCGGTCGACGAAGACCCGATCGAGGTTCTCAAGGTCAACAACTCCGAGGTTCGCCAGAAGCAACTCGAGAAGCTGGCGCGCCTGAAAGCCGAACGCGATCCGGTCGCTCTCAAGGACGCGCTCGATGCGCTCACCCGCGCCGCCACCGGCAACGGCAACCTCCTGGAGCTAGCCGTCGATGCCGCCCGCGCCAAGGCCACGGTCGGCGAGATTTCGGACGCACTGGAAAAAGTCTTTGGCCGGCACGTTGCGTCGATCAAGTCGATCACCGGCGTCTACAAGCGGGAGGTCGGCATGACCCCGACAGTCGATAAGGTGCGCGAAGCCGTCGAACGGTTCGAGGCCGCGGAAGGCCGCCGCCCTCGCCTGCTCGTTGCCAAGATCGGCCAGGACGGCCACGACCGCGGCCAGAAGGTCATCGCCTCGGCCTTCGCCGATCTCGGCTTCGACGTCGATATCGGGCCGCTGTTCGCGACGCCCGATGAAGCCGCCCGTCAGGCGGTGGAGAACGACGTCCACATTCTCGGCGTGTCGTCGCTGGCCGCCGCGCATCTCACTTTGGTGCCGGAACTCAAGAAGGCGCTCGCGGCCCAAGGCCGCGAGGACATCATGATCGTGGTCGGCGGCGTGGTGCCGCCGCAGGATTACGACGCGCTGATGAAGTCGGGCTGCGAAGCCATCTTCCCGCCGGGCACGGTGATCTCCGAAGCGGCGCTGAAGCTGCTGAAGACGCTGCACCACCGCCTCGGCCACGACCAGCAGGCGGCGGAATAAATTGAAGACAAGGTTTCTGATGAGAACGCATCTTGCGCTTCTCGGCTTTCTCGTTTTCGCCGGCGCCGCGATGGCGGCCGACGAACCGAAACCGGTCATCGCCACGGACGACAAGACCATCGAGGCGAGCGTCGTCATCGATCCGGCGTTGAAGTCTTATCCGGCGCTTTACGACAAGCTGCTCGCCAGCGGCAAGCGCGAATACGACAAGGCGCGCGCCGGGGCGGCGGCGGAATTCAAATCGACGCCCGACCTGTTCGGCGATGGCCGCAAGTTCTTCTACAGGCGCACCGACAAGCTCCGCAGCGCCATCGGCTCCTACATCAGTGTCCTGCGCAGCGATGACACCTTTGAGGGCGGCGCCCATCCCAACCATGTGATCGATACGCTTCTCTGGGACATGAAGGCAGCGCGCTTCGTCAACATCAAACCGTTCTTCAAGGAAATGACGGATGGCGGGCCGACGCTCGAACGCCTCGCGCGTCTGATCCGCGCCGCGCTGGCCGTCGAGAAGAAGGCGCGTGACATCGAGGTTGCCAATCCCGACACGGATCAATGGATCTCGGCGGTCAAGCCGAAGATTACCGATATCGGCGGTATCGCTCTGGCGCCGTCAACCGAGGCCGGCAGGAGTTCCGGTTTCGTTGTCTATTTCTCGCCCTACGCCGTCGGACCTTATGCCGAGGGCGAATTCATCGTTTTCATTCCGTACACCGCATTTCAATCGGCGCTGTCGCCGGCGGGGTTGGCCTTGTTCGGCGGCACGCGACCCAAGAGCGACGAAGCCTTCGACGAGCGTTAGCGCGTCGCGTCCTGCGGCGCGCTCGGGCGACAACGCAGCCAAGAAATAGTCCGTTTGCATCGCACCATATGCGGCGCGCCTCCGCGATTGACCGGGCGGCGCGCGCGGCCCTAACATCACATCATCATACAAAGCCGGCGCATAGACCGGCGAACAGGGAGCGACACGCATGACGAAGCTGACACGACGCGACTTCATGGCTGCAACAGCCATCGCCGGCGCCGGACTGGCGGCCGGAGCCAAGCCCTCTTTCGCGCAGAATTATCCGAACCGTCCGATCCAGATGATCTGCCCGTGGGGTGCCGGCGGCGGCACCGACGCGACCGCGCGCATCGTCGCCGCCCTGCTTGAAAAGGACCTCGGCCAGCCGATCAACGTCGTCAACCGCACCGGCGGGTCCGGCGTCGTCGGCCACTCGGCGATCGCCACCGCGGCGCCGGACGGCTACACGCTCGGCATCATCACCGTCGAAATCGCGATGATGCACTGGCAGGGCCTTACCCAGCTCACGCCGAAGGACTTCACGCCGCTGGCCCTGATGAACGAGGACCCGCCGGGCATCCAGGTCAAGGCCGACAGCGAGTACAAGACCGTCAAGGACCTCGCCGAGGCCGTCAAGAAGGCGCCGGCCGGCAAGTTCAAGGCCTCCGGCACCGGCCAGGGCGGCATCTGGCATCTGGCCCTGGTCGGCTGGCTGCAGGCGCTCGGCCTGCCCGCCAATCATGTGACATGGGTGCCGTCCAACGGCGCGGCGCCGGCCATGCAGGATCTCGCCGCCGGCGGCATCGACTTCACCACCTGCTCGGTGCCGGAAGCCCGCGCCATGATCGAGGCCGGCAAGGCGCGCAGCCTCGCCTTGATGGCGCCGCAGCGCGCGGCCGCCTTCAAGGACATCCCGACGCTGAAGGAAGCGATGGGCATCGACTTCACCACCGGCGCCTGGCGCGGCTTCGTCGGGCCGAAGGGCCTGCCGGCCGACATGGCCACCAAGCTCACCGCCTCGCTCAAGAAGATCTACGACTCCAAGGAGTACAACGACTTCATGAGCTCGCGCGGCTTCGGCGTGGTCTGGGCCGATGCCAAGGGCTATGCCGACTTCATGGACAAGTCGGACAAGCAGATGGGCACGGCGATGAAAGCCGCCGGCCTCGCCAAGAGCTGACAGGAAGCATCACGGCGCGCGGGGTGTTACGCCCCGCGCGCCGTTGTCGCCGGCCGTGCAAGGCGGCCGGCAAAATTTTTGGCCTGACCTGAAATCCCGCAAGTTCTCTGGAGTTGCAATGCGTGCGAATGACGCGATCAACGGACTGATCCTCATTCTTCTCTCGGTCGCGATGTTCGCCATGACGGCGACCTTTCCGGCCTTTCCCGGTCAGCCATACGGCCCCTCACTGTTTCCCCGCGTTCTCGCCACGCTGCTGGTCATTTGCGGCGCGCTGCTGATGTGGCGCGGGCTCGCCGCGCGCCTCGCCGGCGCGCGCTGGGTCGAGATGGCGCCGTGGACGCGCGATCCGTGGCGCGTCGGCAGCTTCTTCCTCATGATCGTCTCGCTCATTGCCTACATCCTGTTTGCCGAGACCATCGGCTTCATCCCGACCGCCTTCGTTATGTTGCTGGCGCTGTTTCTGTGGTTCGGCGTGCGGCCGGTGGTGGCGATCGTCACCGCCGTAGTCGCCACGCTTCTGATCCACTGGTTCTTCGCCACGCTGCTGCGCGTGCCGCTGCCGCGCGGCCTGCTCGACCGAATTCTGTGAGGCCGCCATGGACGCATTGATCACCGCCGCGGGCCTCGTTTTCGATCCGAGTGTGCTCTGGGTCATCGTCGCCTCCGCCGCCTTCGGCATGTTCGTCGGCGCCATGCCGGGGCTGACCGCCACGATGGCGACCGCGCTTCTGGTGCCGGTCACTTTCTTCATGGCGCCGGTGCCGGCGCTCGGCGCCATCGTCACCGCGACGGCGATGGCGATCTTCGCCGGCGACATTCCCGCCGCAATGCTGCGCATTCCTGGCACGCCGGCTTCCGCCGCCTACACCGACGAAAGCTATGCGATGTCGAAGAAGGGCGAGCTCGACCTCAATCTCGGCGTCAACCTCGTCTTCTCCGTACTCGGCGGCCTGATCGGCGTCGTTATTCTCATTTTCTGCGCGCCCATCCTCGCCGAAGCGGCGATCAACTTCTCGTCGTTCGAATATTTCTGGCTGGCGCTGCTTGGCCTCACCTGCGCGATCTTCATGACGGCGGGCGACCCCTTGAAGGGGCTGACGTCGCTGATCTTCGGGCTGCTCATCAACTGCATCGGCATCGACCCGACCGCCGGCCATCCGCGCTTCACCTTCGGCAGCGTCGAGCTGTTGCAGGGCATCAGCTTCATCCCGGCAATGATCGGCATGTTCGCACTGTCGGAACTGCTGCGCGGCGCGGTCAGCGTCGATCAGCAGGGCGCGGTGCTGGCGCAGAAGATTGGCAACATTTTCACCGGCGTCTGGGCCGTTTTCAAGAAATACTGGTTCAACTTCCTGCGCGGCTCGGCGCTCGGTGTCGCCATCGGCGCCCTGCCGGGCGCCGGCGCCGACATCGCCGCCTGGATTTCGTTCGCCGTCTCCAAGCGCTTCTCCAAGACGCCGGAGAAATTCGGCACCGGCCACATCGAAGGCATTGTCGACGCCACCTCGGCCAACAATTCGGCGCTCGGCGGCGCCTGGATTCCGGCGCTGGTGTTCGGCATTCCCGGCGACTCGATCACCGCCATCGTCATCGGCGTGCTGTATATGAAGGGCATGAACCCGGGGCCGACCGTGTTCCTGCAGAACCCGCAATTCATCTATGCGGTGTTCATCATCTTCGTGCTCGCCAATATCCTGATGCTGCCGCTCGGCTGGGCCGCGATCAAATCGGCCAAGCAGATCCTGCGCGTGCCGCGCAACGTGCTGCTGCCGATCATCCTGCTGTTCTGTGTGGTCGGCGCCTACGCCATGACCAACTCGCCCTACGGCATCATCGTCATGCTGGTGCTCGGCCTGATCGGCTGGCTGATGGAGGAGAACGGCTTCCCGATCGCGCCGGCAATTCTCGGCCTCGTGCTCGGCGAGATGCTGGAGCAGAACTTCATGACCTCGATGATCAAGGCCGACGGCAACGCGATGATATTCTTCGAGCGGCCGATCGCCGGCGTGCTTGGCGTCGTCACCGCCCTGATCTGGGGGACGATGATCTGGCGCGGCATGATGGGGCGCAAGGCGACCCTGGCGCCGACGGAGCCGGACCCGACGCCGGGGACGTGAGGCGGCGCCCTCGGCTACGTCTTCAGTCCCGACCGTTTTCTTCGCGCCGCCGGTACCCCCGTCGCGCGAAAACGCTATAAAAAGGGCGCATGTCCGCCCGCAGCCTTGATTCCAAAGTCCTATCCACAGCGATCCGCGCCGGCGACCGCGCCACGCTCGCCCGCGCCATCACGCTGGTCGAGAGCACGCGCGCCGACCACCGGCAGACGGCGCATCGGCTGGTGCAGGAGCTGCTGCCGTCGACCGGAAAGGCCATCCGCCTTGGCATTACCGGCGCGCCGGGCGCCGGCAAATCGACCACCATCGACGCGCTCGGCAGCTACCTCACCGGACAAGGCCACAAGGTTGCGGTGCTGGCGGTCGATCCGTCGTCGTCGCGCACCGGCGGTTCGATCCTCGGCGACAAGACGCGCATGGCGCGGCTCGCCATCGACGCCAACGCCTTCATCCGCCCCTCGCCGTCCTCGGGCACCCTCGGCGGAGTCGCGGCCAAGACCCGCGAGACCATGCTGCTCTGCGAGGCCGCCGGCTACGACGTCGTCATTGTCGAGACCGTCGGCGTCGGCCAGTCCGAGACCGCGGTCGCCGACATGACCGACTTCTTCCTGGTGCTGATGGTCGCCGGAACCGGCGACGAACTGCAGGGCATCAAGAAGGGCATTGTCGAACTCGCCGACATGATCGCGGTCAACAAGGCCGACGGCGACAACATCGCCCGCGCCAATATCGCCGCTGCGGACCTGCGCAGCGCGCTGCACATCCTCAGTCCCCGCTCGCCAACCTGGACGGTGCCGGCCATCACCTACTCGGCCCTGACCGGCGGCGGTATCGACACGTTGTGGAACCATGTCACCGACTACCGGAACAAGATGACCGCGTCGGGCGAGTTTGCGGCGCGGCGACGCGAGCAGCAGGTCAAATGGATGTGGACCATGCTCGAGGAGCGTCTCACCGCGCGGCTGCGCAGCGATCCCGCCGTGCGCGCCAAACTCCGCCAGGCCGAAAGCGCGGTTGCTGCCGGCGCACTGTCTCCGACCCTGGCGGTCGAGGAAATCGCCGGGCTGCTGGGTTTGTAAGCCGCTATCGCAGTGCGAAATGCGGCGCTTTTCTACCCTCGATAAACTCGCATTAACTCCGGCTTAACACCCTTTAAACGCATGGACTCTACGGTCCGATGAAAGCCGGGATCAGCCAATGCGGATCGGAACTTTCTTCGCCGCGCTCAAAAGCGGTTTGGCCAAAATTACGGCCGTCGGGCTCGTTGCCTTCAGCGCAACTTTCGCCCTTGTACTGACCATCGCGTCCATCATTCCGCCTGTCGGCATATCGCGTGAAGTCGTGATTGTCCTTTGCGCAGTGCTCGCTGCCGTCGTCGGACAATTAACCGCCACCGCAACAGCAGCACGTTTCACGCGCCGCCAGCGCCGCACCAGCGAGCAGATCCGCCGCGCGCTCAACAGTATGCCGCATGGCCTGAGCATGTTCGATGACAACGAACAACTCGTTGTCTGCAATCAGCTCTATTACAGCATGTACGACCTGTCGCCGGACGACGTGAAGGTCGGCTCCACCTTGTCGCAGGTGCTGGCGCGCCGCGTTGCCAAAGGCCTGTTCAAGCTCGATCCGCAGGAATACCGCGAGAAGTTTCTCAAGGCCTATCGCGAAGGCCGCACCACCACCGCCGAGATCGACGCCGGCCGGGGCCGCCTCTACCTCATCACCAATCACCCGATCCAGGGCGGCGGCTGGATTACAACGCACGAGGATATCACCGAACGCCGCGCCGCCGAGAAGAGCCGCATCGCCAGCGAACATCAGGAAAGGCGCCGGTCCGCCACCGAAGCGGCGATCAACGAATTCCGTCAGGGCGCCGAGACGCTGCTGAAAACCGTTGCCGACAGCGCCACCGAGATGCACGCCACCGCCGCGGCGCTGCTCGAGGCTTCCGGCCGCACCACCTTGCGCGCCGAAGATGCCCAGCGCACGTCGCAGGAAGCGGTGACCAATGTCGAGACGGTGGCGGCCGCGGTGGAGCAACTGTCGGCGTCGGCATCGGAAGTGGATGAGCGGCTCATGCGCGCCACGCAGATCGTGCGCGTCACGCTCGATGAAGCTTACGTCACCAATGAAGACATCAAGCGGCTGGCGCGCGCCGCGGACAAGATCGGCGACGTGGTCAAGCTGATCCGCAACATTGCCGGACAGACCAACCTGCTGGCCCTAAACGCCACCATCGAGGCGGCGCGCTCCGGCGCCGCCGGCCGCGGCTTCGCGGTGGTCGCCAGCGAGGTCAAGGCGCTCGCCGTGCAGACCGCCAGCGCCACCGAGGATATCTCAGCGCAGATCCTCGAAATCCAGAAATCCACGCAGGATTCGGTCGAGGCCATCGGCCGCATTGCCAACCGCATCGACGAAATCAACAGCCACACCACGTCGATCTCGGCGTCGGTGCAGCAGCAGGCGAGCGCCACCGGCTCGATCTCGCACAATGTAACGAGCACCGCGCGCGGCTCGAAGATCATCGACACCGTGCTCGGCGAGGTGGTCGATGCCGCCAGCGGCACGCAGCATTCGGCGCAGACGGTGCTGACGGCCTCCGAAGCGGTCGAGAAGGCCAGCGCCAATTTGAAGAGCGAAGTCGAACGCTTCCTGATCAAGGTGGCGATGTAACGACGCGTTCGGCTAAGCTGCCTTGATGCCCACCCTCCTCATCACCGGCTTCGGCCCCTTTCCCGGCGCGCCATATAATCCGACGGTGAAGCTGGTGCGCGCGCTGGCCCGCCTGAGGCGACCGGCGCTGGCGGGCACGACCATCGTCACGCACATTTTCACGACCAGCTATGCCGCCGTCGATCGCGACCTGCCGGCGCTGATCGCAGAGTACAAGCCCGATGCGTTGCTGATGTTCGGGCTGCATGGCCGGGCCCGAGCCATCCGCATCGAGACGCGGGCGCGCAACGCGCTCGCCTTGCTGCCGGACGCCTCCGGCAAGGTACTAGGGCGGGGCGTCATCGCACCGGAAGCTCCGTCCGCACGCAGGATGCCTATGCCGGCGCAACGCCTGCTTGCCGCGGCGCGCGAGACGCGCTTGCCTGCTGTCCTGTCGCGTGATGCCGGGCGCTATCTGTGCAACTATCTGTGCTGGCGTGCGGTGGACAGCGGCGTGCGGCTCGCCGCCTTCGTCCACGTACCGAAGGTGGCGCGCTTTGCGCGGCCATCCAGGGCGGGCTCGAACAGGCCCTTCACTGCGACCGATCTCGCCCGTGTTGGCGAGACAATGCTGGTGGCTTTACACGCCGCCGTTAACCGGACCTAAGCCGGTCCCGCGCATTCTGGTGCCATGCCGTTCACCCGCCGCGACCTGATCGCCGGTTCTGTCGCCTCGGTGCTTGCCGCGCCCGTTGCTGCGCGCGCGCAAGAGCCCAAAGGCCTCGACGCCGCGCGCTTCGGCGTGCGCGCCAATGCCGACAGCGACCAGACGCGCGCGCTGCAGAAAGCCATCGACGAGGCCACGCGCGCGCAGCAGCCTTTGTGGCTGGCACCCGGCCGTTATCGCAGCGGGCCGCTGCGGCTCGGCTCCGGCGCCCGCATCGTCGGCGCGCGCGGCGCCACTCACCTTCAGCTTGTGCAAGGTCCGGCGTTGTTCCTGGCGCAGGATGCCCGCGCCGTGACGCTCGAGGCGCTGAGCCTCGACGGCGGCAACATCAAGCTCGGCGACAGCGCGCTCATCAGCTTCATCGCGATCCCGGATCTGCGCCTCACCGATTGCACTATCGTCAATGCCGGCGGCAATGCCGTGGCACTGACGCGATGCACCGGCGCCATCGAAGGCAACAGCATCACCAACAGCGCCGACAACGCCCTGTTCAGTCTCGACGGCCGCCTCATGATCCGCGGCAACGCGATTGCAAAGTCCGGCAATGGCGGCATCCGCGTCTGGCAGAGCGCCAAGCGCCATGACGGCAGCGTCATCGAGAACAACACCATCGAGGACACGCAGGCGCGCGGCGGCGGCGACGGCCAGAACGGCAACGCCATCAACGTCTATCGCGCCGAGGGCGTCATCGTGCGCGGCAACACCATCCGCCGCGCCGCCTTCACCGCGGTGCGCGGCAACGCCGCCTCGCACATCGTCATTCGCAACAATCAGTGTTTCGCCTTGGGCGAGGTCGCGATCTATTCCGAGTTCGATTTCGTCGATGCCACCATCGTCGACAACACCATCGACACCGCCGCGGTCGGCATTGCCGTCACCAACATGGACCAGGGCGGTCATCTCGCCGTGGTGCGCGGCAATGTCGTGCGCAATCTGATCAACAAGCGGCCGCAGGGCGGGCCGGATTCGGCCGGCGTCGGCATCGGCGTCGAGGCCGACACCACCGTGTCCGGCAATGTCATCGAGAACGCGCCGACGATGGGCATCGAGGTCGGATCGGGCAAATATCTGCGCGACTGCAAGGTCACCGCAAACACGGTGCGCGACGCCGGGATCGGCGTCGGCGTCTCGGTGGTCGAGGGCGCCGGCCGCGCCGAGATCACGGCCAATGTGTTTTCCGGCATCAAACGCGGCGCCGTGGTCGGCATGGCCTGGGACAAGGCGGCGACCGGCGATCTCACCCGTGGCGGCGCGGAGAAGTTCCCGCAGCTGACGATCGCTGACAACAAAGTGACCTGAGCGCCGACGTTCCTGCCCGGCGCCGCCGGCCGAAGCCCTTGCTCCATCCGCGCCGCGAACCCACCTTAGGGCTTCACCCAAGCCCCATCTTCTATTTTCCGTTCATGCCCAGCCGCCGCGCCCTCACCATGCTCCTTGTCTTCGCAATCTTCCTGGTGCCGCTGATTGCGCGCGCCGCCCTTTACGTCGCCGGCGACGGCGCCCGCTCCTGGCGCGAGGCCGACTGGTCCTCGACCGGCACCTTGCCGCCGGCCCGCCAGTTCCAGCCGGCGCGGCTGGTCGTGTTCTCCGGCACCACCGGCGCCTGGAAGGGCATTTTCTCGGTCCATAGCTGGATCGTGTTCAAGCGCGCCGGCGAGACGCGCTGGACGCGCTACGACGTGGTCGGCTGGGGCACGCCGGTGCGCATGAATGGCTGGCCGGCGGACGGCCGCTGGTACGGCAACGCGCCGGTCGCCATTGTCGACGTCGGCGGCGCTGAGGCGGAACGCCTGATCCCGAAGGTCGAGGCCGCGGTGCGCGATTATGCCTATGCACAGGCCGGCGACTACCGCATCTGGCCGGGCCCGAACTCCAACAGCTTCACCGCCGCGGTGCTGCGCGCCGTGCCGGAACTGAAGGCCACCTTGCCCGCCAATGCCGTCGGCCGTGACTTCCGCGACGGCTTCTATGCCGGCCGCACCGACTCCGGCACCGGTGTCGAGCTGTCCGCCTACGGGCTGGCCGGCCTCAAGGTCGGCTGGATCGAGGGCTTCGAGGTCAATCTGCTCGGCCTCGTCGCCGGCTTCGATGTGCGCTATCCGGCGCTCAAGCTGCCGGGCTTCGGCCGCATCGGCGTTTCCCCGCCAACACAGATCGGGCTGGCGGGGTAACAAGCCGTCATTGTGAAGCGTTACGCCTTCGGCGTCGGCGACCAGAATTTCGGGCCGACCCGCAGGTACTGGTTCGGGATCGCCACGTCGGCATTGAGCGTCCGGGCGGCGTGCCAGCCGAAATGCGGATCGTCGAGGAAGGCCCGCGCCGCGGCGACAAGATCGGCCTTGCCGGAGGCGACAATGTCTTCGGCCTGCTCCGCCGTGGTGATGAGGCCGACGGCGCGCACCTTGATCCCGGCGCCCTTCTTGACCGCCTCGGCGAGCGGCACATTGTAACCGAGCCCCGTCGGGTTATGAATGCCGCCCGCAACGCCGCCGGACGACACACAGACGAAGTCGACGCCGGCCGTCTTCAGCGCCTTGGCAAGGGCGACGGCTTCATCCGGTGTGATACCGCCCTCTTGCCAGTCAGAGCCGGTGATCCGGGCGCCGAGCGGCACGTCCTGCGGCACCACCGCGCGCACGGCCTGGGCGACCGATAGCGGGAAGCGCATGCGGTTCTCGAGGGAGCCGCCATACTGGTCCGTGCGCTTGTTGGAGATCGGCGACAGGAAGGTGTGCATCAGGTAGCCATGCGCCATGTGCAGTTCGATTTCGTCGAAGCCGGCGCGCAGCGCGCGCCTGGCCGAATTGACGAAGGCGTCGCGCACGCGATCCATGTCGGCCTCGGTCATTTCGCGCGGCGTGTGCCAGCCGTCGCCGAAAGGAAGAGCTGACGGCGCGATGGTCGCCCATGCATCCTCATTGGGGCGCAGGAAAGTGCCGCCCTCCCAGGGCCGCTGCGACGACGCCTTGCGGCCGGCATGGGCCAGCTGCACGCCGAACTTGGCCTTGCCGTAGGTCTTCGCCGCGGCGATGACGTGGCCGAGCGCCAGTTCGTTGGCGTCCGAATAGAGCCCGACGCAGCCATGGGTAATGCGGCCGTGGCGCTCGACATGGGTCGCCTCGACGATCACCAGGCCGGCGCCGGAATTGGCCAGCATGCCGAGATGCATCATGTGCCAGTCGGAGGCCGAGCCGTCATTGGCCGAATACTGGCACATCGGCGCAACCACGAGACGGTTGGCCAGCGTAACGCCGGCAACCGGGAGGGACGAGAAAAGCGCGCTGCTCATGAGAATACTCGCTGGCAATGGTGGGATTTGGCGAATGGCGGGAGTTCGCCGGCAGGATAGAGCGATGCGCCAGTCAGCGCACCTGGATGGATTTGAGATAGTCGACAATGGCGCCGACGTCATCGCCGTCGAAACTCAGTTCAGGCATGTCCGGATGGCCGGACATGATGCCCTCGCCGAGCGACTCCTCCAGGGAATCGATGGGATAGCGCTTGCCCAATGTCCGAAACGGCGGCGCGTCGGGCCGCCGGCTGTCGCCGGTGCGGCCGATGGCGTGGCAGCTGCCGCAATAGGTAATAAGCAGGTCCTCGCCGCGCTTGAGCTGCTCGGCGTCCGGCGCCGCCGATACCGGGCCGCCTGCGATCAGGACAAGCCCCGCAACGGCAAGCACAACGGCAGTCTTGGCAATATCGGAAAGGATGCGCCGCGGGGCGCTCAGGCCGCCGAGCGGACGACCGACATCTCGCGCGCGGGTTCGCCCTGCGCGGGTTCTTGAGCCATGGGCCGGCCAGCCAACTGACGCCATTTCTTTGCGTCCTCGATCACGTCGAGCATGCGGACGGCAAAGCTTTCCTGCGTGTAGTAATGCTTCCAGCGGCCGCTGCGGTACAGTTCAGTATAGTAAGCGAGGCGCTGTTCGGCGAGATCGTGCCAGCGCCGCGCGATCCTCTCCAGATCAGTACTGCCGGGCAAAGTCCGCATGGGAGGCCGTTGGCAAGTGCCGATTCGTCTACCCCCTGATCGTTACGTGCAACGTAACGACGAACAATGCGACTAAGACGACTCCGGCACGATGTGGATAACACTGTGTTGTTTAAAGTGATTCGCCAGCGTTTGAAACAACATAGCGACGGCGGCCATTAACGATTTGTTTAATTTTGCCGGGCCGCCGGTCCTCGTCATCCACCGATAAAACTGCCGTTTATCGCTTAAACAGCGCCGCGATCTCGCCCACGATGCCGCGCCGGAACAGCAGCACGCAGGATACGAAGATCACGCCCTGGATCACCAGCACCCATTCGCCGACCGACGATAGCTTGAACTGCATCGCCAGGATGACAAAGGCGCCGACCACCGGCCCGAAAATCGTGCCGAGACCGCCCACCAGGGTCATCAGCACTACCTCACCCGACATCGGCCAATTGACGTCGGTCAGCGAGGCGATCTGCAGGGTGATGGCCTTGGTCGACCCGGCAACGCCGGCCAGCGTCGCCGACAGGACGAAGGCGATCAGTTTGTAGCGGTCGGTCTTGTAGCCGAGCGAGATGGCGCGCGGCTCGTTCTCGCGGATCGCCTTCAGCACCTCGCCGAATGGCGAATGGATGATGCGGTAGATCAGCAGGAAGCCGGCCAGGAAAACCACCATGACGAAGATGTACATGGTGGTGTCATTGGACAGGTCGATGAAGCCGAACAGCTTGCCGCGCGGCACCGCCTGAATGCCGTCCTCACCGCCGGTGAACTTCATGCGCAGCGCCACAAAATACATCATCTGCGCCAGCGCCAGCGTGATCATGGCGAAGTAGATGCCTTGGCGGCGGATCGCCAGCGAGCCGGCAAGAAAGCCGCAGACCGCCGCGGTCAGCGTGCCCGTCAGAATCGCGAATTCGGGATTGAAGCCCCAGACCTTGGCGGCATGCGCAGCCAGATAGCTCGCCCAGCCGAAATACAGCGCGTGGCCGAAGCTCAGCAGCCCGACATAGCCGATCAGCAGGTTGAAGGCGCAGGCGAAGAGCGCAAAGCACATCGCCTGCATCAGGAACAGCGGATAGGTGAAAAACGGCGCAACGATGAGCGCCACCACCATAATGACGAAACCAATGACCTCGCCCTGGCGCTGCAGAAATGACGGCTCGCGCGCGACAACCACGCCGGCCGTGGATGACGATGATGCCTGCATCAGGTGCCCCTTCCGAACAGACCGGCCGGACGCACCAGCAGGACGATAGCCATGATCACGAAGATCACCGTGTTGGAGGCTTCGGGGAAGAACACCTTGGTCAGGCCTTCGACGACACCGAGGCCGAAGCCGGTGAGAATGGCGCCGAGGATCGAACCCATGCCGCCGATCACCACCACGGCGAAGACGACGATGATCAGTTCGGCGCCCATTTGCGGCGACACGTTATAGATCGGCGCCGCCATGACGCCGGCGAAGGCCGCAAGCGCCACGCCGAAACCATAGGTCAGCGTGATCATCACCGGCACGTTGATGCCGAAGGCGCGCACGAGCGTCGGGTTCTCCGTCGCGGCGCGCAGATAGGCGCCCAGCCGCGTACGCTCGATCGCGTACCAGGTGCCGAAGCAGATAACGAGCGACACCGCGATCACCCAGGCGCGGTAATTCGGCAGGAACATGAAACCGAGATTCTGGCCGCCGCGCAGCGAGTCCGGCAGCGCGTAAGGCAGGCCCGCCGAGCCGAGATAGTTGCGGGAGACACCCTCGATGATCAGCGCCAGACCGAAGGTCAGCAGCAGGCCATAGAGATGATCGAGCTTGTACAACCACTGCAGGAAGGTGCGCTCGATGACGATGCCGATGGCACCGACGATCACCGGCGCCAGGATCAGCGCTGCCCAGTAGTTGATGCCGAGAAAGTTCAGCATCAGGAACGCGGCGACCGCGCCGAGCATGTACTGAGCGCCGTGCGCGAAATTGATGATGTTGAGCATGCCGAAGATGACGGCAAGCCCAAGGCTCAGCAACGCATAGAACGAGCCATTGATCAGGCCGATCAACAACTGTCCGAACAAGGCCGCCGATGGAATTCCGAAGATCGTGAACATGCTCTCTCTCTTCTATCCCTCCCCCGCGAGGGGAAGGTGGATCATCGCGAAGCGATGAGACGGGTGGGGATCAGCAAGGAGCCCCACCCGGCTCGCTGTTACTCGCCGCCCTCCCCCTTCGGGAGAGGGATAAAGACGATCAGCCGCTCGCCAGCGAACAGCCGCCGTCCTTGAGCGGACGGAATGCTTCATCCGCCGGGATGGTGGCGCGCAGCTTGTAGATGTCGCCAGGGCCCTTCGATTCCGACGGCTTTTTCACTTCGTAGAGATAAGCCGGGTGAATCTTGCGGCCGTCGGCACGAATGCTGCCCTTGCCGAACAGAACGTCGTCGGTCGGCAGCTTCTTCATCTCGGCGACCACCGCCTTGCCGTCATCCTTGCTCTTGAGCGCCGCGACCGCCTTCAGATAGTGCAGCGTTCCGGCATAGACGCCGGCCTGCACCATGGTCGGAATCTTGCCCGGACGCGCCTTCTGCCAGCGTTGTGTCCACGCGCGCGTCTGATCGTTGGCATCCCAGTAGAAGGTGTTGGTCAGGACCAGACCCTGCGCCGCCTGCAGACCAAGGGCGTTGACGTCACTGGCGAAGACGAGAAGACCGGCCAGCGACTGGCCGCCCGCAACAATGCCGAATTCGGCCGCCTGCTTGATCGTGTTGACCGTGTCACCGCCGGCATTGGCAAGGCCGATGATCTTGGCTTTCGACGACTGAGCCTGCAGCAGGAACGACGAGAAATCACTCGAGTTGAGCGGATGGCGCACCTGGCCGACCACCTTACCGCCATTCGCGGTGACGACCGCCGCGGTATCGCGCTCGAGCGCATGGCCGAAGGCGTAGTCTGCGGTCAGGAAGAACCAGGTATCGCCGCCGGTCTTGACGATGGCCTTGCCGGTGCCATTGGCGAGCATCCAGGTATCGTAGGTCCAATGCACCGTGTTCGGCGAGCACTTGGCGCCGGTGAGATCCGACGACGCGGCGCCGGAGTTGATGAACACCTTGTTCTTGGCGCGAACGACTTCGTTAACGGCCAGAGCGACGCCCGAATTCGGCGTGTCGATGATGACATCGACGCCGTCGCGGTCGAGCCACTGATTGGCGACGCTGGTGCCGATGTCGGCCTTGTTCTGATGGTCGGCGCTGATGATCTCGACCTTCACATTCGGATTGGTCTTGTTGAAGTCTTCGACCGCCAGCTTGACCGCTTCGACCGAGCCGGGACCGGCGAGATCGGCGTAGAGCGACGACATGTCGGTGAGCACGCCGATCTTGACGTTGAGTTGCTGAGCCTGCGCGGTACCGCAGGCGAGAGCGGCGGTGAGAGCCGCCAGGGCAAAAGTCCGCTTCACTACTTGCATTCCCATTCTCCATTCGGTGCCGTTCGGCACATTTCAAGCTTCGTTCAGATCGACGCACGCAAGTTCAGTAACAGGCCAGCGTCGGCGCCCCGCTGCCCCCAACGGGGCGCCGTTTTCGCTTAGCCCTTCACCAGCGGGCAGTTGCCATCCTTGAGCGGACGGAAGGCTTCTTCCATCGGGATGGTCGCGCGCAGGTGATAGAGGTCGCCGGCATATTTCGACTCTTCGGGCTTCTTCACCTCGAAGAGATAGGCCGGATGCAGCACACGGCCGTCCTCGCGGACGACGCTCTTGCCATAGATCGTGTCTTCGGCCGGCAGCTGCTTCATCTTGTCGGCAACGGCCTTGCCATCCTTGGCGCTGCCGACAGCGGCCACCGCCTTGAGATAGTGCAGCGTGCCGGAATAGACGCCGGCCATGTTCATGCTCGGCAGCTTGCCGGGCGAGTTACGCTCCTTGTCCCACCGCTTGGTCCAGGCCCGGGTGTCTTCGTTGAGATCCCAGTACCAGGTCTCGGTGAAGGTCAGGCCCTGCGCGGTCTTCAGCCCCAGCGCGGCGACGTCCGGCGCGAAGATGAGAAGGCCGGCGAACTTCTGCCCGCCCGCAACGATGCCGAATTCGGCGCCCTGCTTGATGGCGTTGATGGTGTCGCCACCGGCATTGGCCAGACCGATCACCTTGGCCTTCGACGCCTGCGCCTGCAGCAGGAACGACGAGAAGTCGTTGGTGTTGATCGGGTGGCGCACCTTGCCGAGCACCTTGCCGCCGCTCGCCTCGACCACCGCCGCGGTATCGCGCTCGAGCGCATGACCGAAGGCGTAATCCGAGGTCAGGAAGAACCAGGTATCGCCGCCGGTCTTCACCATGGCCTTGCCGGTGCCGTTGGCCAGCATCCAGGTGTCGTAAGTCCAGTGAATGGTGTTCGGCGAGCACTTCGGTCCGGTGAGATCCGACGACGCGGGACCCGATCCGACGAAGACCTTGTTTTTGTTCTTGGTCACTTCGGCGATGGCCAGCGCGACGCCCGAATTCGGCACGTCGGCGATCATGTCGACGCCGTCGCGGTCGTACCACTGGTTGGCGATGTTGGAGCCGACGTCGGCCTTGTTCTGGTGATCGGCGCTGACCACCTCGACCTTCACGTTCGGATTGGTCTTCATGAAATCCTCGGCGGCGAGTTTGGCGCCGATGACCGAGCCGATGCCGGTGTCGTCGGCATAGAGCGACGACATATCCGTCAGAACGCCGACCTTGACGTTGATCTGCTGCGCGTATGCGGTGCCACCCAGCAGCAGGGCGGCCAGGGTCGCCAAGCCAATCGTTTTCTTCATCGTATCCCTCCCAAACATTTGCGTTTCCGGTGCAGTTTTATTGCGCTTCTTACGTTGAAGGTCTTGTTTTTAAACTCCGAGATACTCGTGCAGCTTGTCGACATTCGCCTCCAGCTCGGCGTTGGAGAACTTGTCGATGACGCGACCATGTTCCATGACGTAGTAGCGATCGGCCACGGTCGAGGCGAAACGGAAGTTCTGCTCGACCAGCAGGATGGTGAAGCCCTGCTGCTTGAGCGCGCGGATGGTCTTGCCGATCTGCTGGATGATGACCGGCGCCAGGCCTTCGGTCGGCTCGTCGAGCAGCAGCAGCCGCGCGCCGGTGCGAAGGATGCGGCCGATCGCTAGCATCTGCTGCTCGCCGCCCGACAGCTTGGTGCCCTGGCTGGAGCCGAGCCGCTCCTTCAGGTTCGGAAACAATTCGAAAATCTGTTCCAGCGACAGCCCGCCCGGCCGCACCACCGGCGGCAGCGTCAGGTTTTCCTCGACGCTGAGGCTGGCGAAGATGCCGCGCTCTTCGGGACAGAAGGCGATGCCGGTCCGGGCGATCTGGTTCGACGCCTTGTCGATCAGTTCCTGGCCCTCGAACTGCACCGAGCCGGCGCGCTGGCCGACAATGCCCATGATCGACTTCATGGTCGTGGTCTTGCCCGCGCCGTTGCGGCCGAGCAGCGTCACCACCTCGCCTTCGCGCACGTCGAACGAGACGCCGTGCAGAATATGCGACTCGCCATACCAGGCTTGCAGATCTTTCACCTGCAGAAGGGGAGCGGTCCGATCAAGCATGGCCGACCCCCATATAGGCTTCGCGCACATCGGGATTGTTAGATACCGTCTCGTAGTTGCCCTCGGCGAGCACGCGGCCGCGCGTGAGAACGGTGATGGTGTCGGACAAATCGGCGACGACGGACAGATTGTGCTCGACCATCAGCACCGTGCGCGTGCTGGCGACGCGCTTGATCAGTTCGGCGATGCGCGCAATGTCCTCGTGCCCCATGCCGGCGGTCGGCTCGTCGAGCAGCAGCATCTCCGGATCGAGCGCCAGCGTGGTCGCGATTTCGAGCGCGCGCTTGCGGCCGTACGGCAGTTCCACCGCGTTCCACTGCGCGTAGTCGGCCAGGCCGACATCGGCGATCAGCGCCAGCGCCTTGTCGTTATACGCGTCGAGCACCGACCGGGAGCGCCAGAAATCCATCGATGCGCCGCGCAGGCGCCGCTGCAGCGCGATGCGGACATTTTCCAGCACCGTCATATGCGGGAACACGGCGGAAATCTGGAACGAGCGCACCAGACCGAGCTGGGCGACATCGGCCGGCGCCAGCGCCGTAATGTCCGCGCCCTTGAAGACGATGCGGCCACTGGTCGGCGCCAGGAACTTGGTGAGCAAATTGAAGCAGGTGGTCTTGCCGGCGCCGTTGGGCCCGATCAGCGCGTGGATGCTGCCGCGTTTAACACGCAGGTCAACTCCTCCCACCGCGGTGAAACCAGCAAATTCCTTCGTCAGACCCTCGGTTTCGAGGATCAATTCCGCACTCATGAGACATTTCCCCTCGCCCTCATTCTCGGGAACAGCGACGCTCCCGGCAAGGGCCTTGGGGTCTATTGGTATTTCATTATCTCGCAGTTGCAAATAGCATTTGAACGCTAAACTGCCTCAAGGAGAGGCAGGCGCTGTCACGCGGCTGTAAACATTGGTGCAAAATTCGACGTAAGTATAATGCAGCACCCCACCCCCTCGCGAGGACAGGACGACACCCGTTCACGCGGGCTTGAACTTCCGGGCCAGCGTGTCCGCACTCTTGGCGAGCAGCCCCACATCCGAACCGACCGCGACGAACAGGTAACCCCAGTCGATGTAGCGGCGCGCCTCTTCCTCGTTGCCGGTGAGAATGCCGGCCGGCTTGCCCACCTTGGTCAAACGTTCCACCGCCTCCTTCATCGCCGCCTGCACGTCGGCGTGCTGCGGATTGCCGAGGTGGCCAAGCGACGCCGCCAGATCCGACGGACCGATGAACACACCGTCGACGCCTTCAACGGCCGCAATGCCTTCGATGGCATCGAGCGACTGCCGCGTCTCGACCTGCACCAGCACACAGATTTCCTCGTTCGCCTTCGTCAGATAACCGGGTACGCGGCCATAGCGGCTGGCGCGCGCGGCGACCGACACACCGCGAATGCCGTGCGGCGGATAACGCGTGGCGGCTACAGCGGCCTTCGCCTCCTCGACCGACTGCACATAAGGAATGAGCAAGGTCTGCGCGCCGATATCGAGGCAGCGCTTGATCAGCACGGCATCGTTCCAGGCCGGACGGATGATACCGGTCGCGGTGCCCTTCTCGATCGCCTGCAATTGCGACAACAGATCGGGAATTTCGTTCGGCGAATGCTCGGTGTCGAGCAGCAGCCAGTCAAAGCCGGAATCGGAGCAGATCTCGGCGGCGATGTTGCTGCACAGGCTCTGCCACAATCCGATCTGCAGTTTCTTGGCGCGAAGGCCGGCTTTGAAGGCGTTGCGCCTGAACTCGGTCATGATCGTATCCCGTCTCTTCGTCGTTTCCGTGCAGCCATTGGCGCCGATGCTGTACCGGCTCGGCCTCGAAAATCAAATGGCTAACCCCCGCCGGACGCCGGTGCGGCTCAGTAATGCGGCGGCGGCGGCTCCGGCTCGCCCGGACCGGTCGCGACCGCGGCTTCCCGGACTTCGGCCGTGAGCCGCGCGATATCCCGCTTCAACTCGTCGATGAGCTTCCATTGCGCCGTGATCGCCTCATTCAGGTCCTCGATGACGCGGTCCTGATGGGCGCGGCCGATCTCCAGCTCGACAAGGCGAGCATTGAGTGTGGCAATATCGTCCATGGCGGATCTCCGGGCGGGCACGAAGCAGCGGCGCGACCATATCGCAACTGCAGCAAAAGTCTGAGATACTACGATCTTCCGCGATGAACATACCGAAGGGCCCATGACGTTCGACACCATCATCCGCGGCGGCACCGTGGCCACCGCCTCCGATACCTTCAGTTGCGAGGTCGGCATTGCCGGCGGTCGGATTACCGCCCTCGGGGCGAACCTGGGCACCGCCGCGGAGATCGTCGATGCGACCGGCCTGCTGGTGCTGCCCGGCGGTATCGACAGCCATGTGCATATTTCCCAGCCTTCCGGCCCCGGCATCGTCATGGCCGACGATTTTGCCTCGGCAACACGCTCGGCGGCTTTCGGCGGCAACACCATGGTGCTGCCCTTCGCCATGCAGCAGAAGGGCGAGAGCCTGCGGGAGGTCGTGAAGGCGTATCACAAGAAGGCCGATGGCCAGTGCTACATCGACGTCTCATTCCATCTCATCATTGCCGACGCCTCCGACGCCGTGCTCGGCCAGGAACTCCCCGCCCTCGTTCATGATGGCTACACCTCGTTCAAGGTGTTCATGACCTATGAGGGCCTCGCCCTCTCCGACATGGAAATGCTCAAGGTCATGACCGTGGCGCGCGAGACCGGCGCCATGATGATGGTGCACGCCGAGAACTACGACGCCATCCGTTTCCTCACCGACCGCCTCGAACAGGCCGGCAAGACCGAGACGAAATATCACGGCACGTCGCGGCCGATCGCGGTCGAGCGTGAAGCCACGCATCGCGCCATCTCGCTCGCTGAATTGATCGACGTGCCGATGATGATCGTGCATGTCTCGAACGGTCAGGCGCGCGACGAAATCGCGCGCGCCCGGCGCCGCGGCCTCAAGATCTATGGCGAGACCTGCCCGCAATATCTGATGCTGACCGAGAAGGACATGGACGGCCTCAACATGGAGGGCGCCAAATATGTCTGCTCGCCGCCGCCGCGCGACAAGGAAAGCCAGATCGCCTGCTGGGAAGGCTTGCAGCAAGGCATCTTCTCGCTGTTCTCGTCCGACCACTGCCCGTTCCGCTACGACGATCCGCAGGGCAAGCTGGCGCCAAAGGGCAAGACCAGCTTCCGCTGGGTGCCGAACGGCATTCCCGGCGTCGAGACGCGGCTGCCGATCCTGTTCTCGGAAGGCGTCGGCAAGGGTCGCATCTCGTTGAACGAGTTCGTGGCGCTGACCGCGACCAATCACGCCCGCACCTACGGCCTGTATCCGAAGAAAGGCACGATTGCCGTCGGCGCCGATGCCGACATCGCGTTGTGGGACCCCAAGCGCGAAGTGACGATCTCGCAGAGCCTGATGCATGGCGGCACCGACTACACGCCCTACGAAGGCATCAAGGTGACGGGCTGGCCGATTTCCACGATGGTGCGCGGCAAGTTTGTGGTGCGGGATGGTGAGTTGGTCGGCACACTCGGTGCCGGCGCTTACGTGCCGCGGGAGAAATCGGAGTTAGCCAAGCCTCGCACAGCTTAATTCTTGTCATCACCGGGCTTGTCCCGGTGATCCCGCTTAGGGGCGCACAGTGCCCATATAAGCGGGATGGCCGGGTCAAGCCCGGCCATGACAGAAGGAAAGAAACCAATGTCCGCGAACAAACAAATCCTTCTCAAATCCCGCCCCGATGGCATCCCGCAGGCCGAGCACTTCGAACTCGCCAGCGCGCCGGTCCCCGAGCCCGGCGACCGCCAGTTCCTCGTCCGCAACGAATTCCTCTCGGTCGAGCCGGCCATGCGCGGCTGGGTGTCGGCGGTCGCCAATTATTCGACGCCGGTCGGCATCGGCGAAGTCATGCGTGCGTTTGCCGCCGGCACCGTGGTCAAGTCGCGTCATCCCGGCTTCGCCGAGGGTGACAAGTTGATGGGCATGCTCGGCTGGCAAGACTACGCACTGTCGGACGGCACCAACATCACACGCAAGGTGAAGGAAACCGACCTGCCCTTGTCGCTGTCGCTCGGCGTGCTCGGCCTCAACGGCCTCACCGCCTATTTCGGCCTGCTCGATCTCGGCCTGCCGAAGCCCGGCGATACCGTGGTCGTATCCACGGCCGCCGGCTCGGTCGGTTCCGCGGTCGGACAGATCGCCAAACTGATGGGCTGCCGCACCGTCGGCATTGCGGGCGGCGCCACCAAGGTCGCCTTGTGCAAGGACGCCTTCGGCTATGACGCGGCCATCGACTACAAGAGCGGCGATCTTGACGCTGCGCTGAAAGCCGCCTGCCCACGCGGCGTCGATGTCTACTACGACAACACGTCCGGCGCGATCAGCGACGCGGTCATCCAGCACATCAATGTCGGCGCTCGCATCGTCATTTGCGGCACCGCCTCGGTGTCGTCATGGGACCCGTGGCCGAGCGGCCCGCGCATCGAGCGCCACATCCTGGTCAAGCGCGGGCGCATGGCCGGGCTGATCGTGTTCGACTATGCGCACCGCTACGAGGAGGCCGCGACGCGGCTGGCGCAATGGGTCCGCGACGGCAAGCTCAAATACCGCGAGGATATTGCCGAAGGCATCGAGCACGCGCCGGGCGCCATTGCCGAACTCTATCGCGGCGAGAACCTCGGCAAGCGGCTGATTAGACTGACGCCATAAAAAATGCCCGGCTCTTGCCGGGCATTTTGCATTTCGCGCCGAGGCCGAAAGCCTAGTGCTTCAGCTTCGGGTCGACCTTGAACTTGGCTTCGGTCTTCTGGGTGATCTCGTCGAGCGTGACGCCCGGCGCCAGTTCGATCAGCGTCATGCCGCCGTCGCCCTTCTTGTCGATGGTGAAGACACCGAGATCGGTGATCACCATGTCGACGACGCGCGAGCCGGTCAGCGGCAGGTCGCATTTGTGCAGCAGCTTCGGCGCATCCTTCGCCGTATGCTCCATGATCACGACCACCTTCTTGACGCCGGCAACGAGATCCATGGCGCCGCCCATGCCCTTGACCATCTTGCCGGGGATCATCCAGTTGGCGAGGTCGCCGTTCTCGGCCACCTGCATCGCGCCCAATAGTGCGAGGTCGATGTGGCCGCCGCGGATCATCGCGAAACTGTCCGCCGACGAGAAGTAGCTGGTGGTCGGCAGTTCGGTCACGGTCTGCTTGCCGGCGTTGATCAGGTCCGGGTCCTCGTCGCCCTCATAGGGAAACGGGCCGAAGCCGAGCATGCCGTTCTCGCTCTGCAGCTGCACCGACATGCCATCGGGAATGTAGTTCGACACCAGCGTCGGAATGCCGATGCCGAGATTGACGTAGAAGCCGTCGCGCAACTCCTTGGCGGCGCGTTCGGCCATTTGATCGCGGGTCCATGCCATCGCTCGTGCTCCTTAGGCCATCACGCGCTTGCGCGTGGTGCGCACTTCGATGCGCTTTTCGGAAGTGCTCTTGATGATGCGTTGCACGAACACGCCCGGCGTATGGATTTCGTCGCCGTCGAGTTCGCCCGGTTCCACGAGGTGCTCGACCTCCGCCACCGTGATGCGGCCCGCGGTCGCCATCATCGGATTAAAGTTGCGCGCGGTCTTGCGGTAGACAAGGTTGCCCTCGGTGTCGCCCTTCCAGGCGTGGACCAGCGAAATATCGGCAACGAGGCCGGTCTCGAGGATGTAGCGCTCGCCGTTGAACACCTTTTCTTCCTTGCCCTTGGCGATCTCGGTGCCAACGCCGGTCTTGGTGTAGAAACCGGCAATGCCAGCGCCGCCGGCGCGCATGCGCTCGGCCAGAGTGCCCTGCGGATTGAATTCGATTTCCAATTCGCCCGCGAGATATTGCTGCGCGAACAGTTTGTTCTCGCCGACATAGGACGCGATCATCTTCTTGATCTGCCGCGTCTCGAGCAGCAGGCCGAGGCCCGCGCCGTCGATACCGGCATTGTTCGACACGCAGGTCAGGTTTTTCACGCCACTGTCCCGCAGCGCCACGATCAGGTCCGTCGGCATACCGCACAGGCCGAAGCCACCGGCCATCACCATCATGCCGTCTTTAACGACGCCGGCGAGCGCCGACTTCGCATCAGGATACACTTTCTTCATTCTGTCCCTGCCGTTTCACCCGGGTTCCAGTTCTTGTAGCTGGGCTGTTTCTAGCCGGACTTTCGCAGGAGCGAAAGGTCATGTCCGCCCGTTCGCGACGGCGTTTCGGCAGGGCGAACCGCTCTCGCGAACCGGCACTATCGCTGCGGCGTCACGTCGGTCACGGGGTTACGCGGCGGCGTCACGTCGGTGACCGGATTGCGCGGCGGGGTGATGTCACGGACCGGGTTGGCGGGGCGAACCGGTGCTGCCGGGGCCGCGGGCGTGGCCGGCGGAGGCGGCGCAGCGACGGGCACCACCGTGGCGCCGAGCCGCGTCGGCAGCGGCAGGCCGTGCGGATAGTAGCTCCAGGCGATGAAAACCACGGCGAACAGGATCGCCGTCATGCCGGCCGCGGTGGTCCGGCTCTGCCACGACAGCACATTGCCAATCAGGCTGGCGATGAAGACGAAGAACGCGAGGATGATGACATAGAGCCAGTTCACCTCAGCCAGATCGATGGGCATGGCAGCTTCCTTTAAGGCATCAAGGCCCTGCCCGGTATTTTAGCCCGCGCGCGGCAGAGCAGTCACCTTCCCGGGCGCAGCGCGCCTTCGCGGTGCGCTGCAGACCCGGGATCGCAAAAATCTCGTTGTTTGTGAAGGTCCTAGTTTTTCGGCGCGTCGATCAGGCTGACATGCGCGGCCACAACCCGCCAGCCTTCGGGGAACCTCACCCAGGTCTGCATCTGCCGGCCGATCTTGCCCGGCGCCGACGGCCGCTCATAGAGCGTCGAAGCCGTGGCAAAGTCGCGGCCATAGGTGGTGATCACAGTCCGGGCCAGGGTCCGCCCCAGCCCGACCGGCGAGCGCGCGGCACGGAACGCCTTGATCTCGGCATAACCGTAGAGAATTTCGCCGGCCCCGTAGCGGATGGTGCGGGCATCGTCGCGGAACAGTTCGTCGAGCTTGTCGACCTCGTTGTTCACCAGCGCTTTCTCATAATCCTCGAACGCCTTGCGCACCTCGGCGACGACTTCGGGGATATCAATGTCGGGCATCTTCGTTCCTTCAGAGCAATTATAGAGCGGGCCGCGGTGCCGCCACGACACCCATCGTCTCCAGCGCCTGGGCAATGCGCAGCGCCACATCCTCGCGCCACGGCGCGGCGATGATCTGCACGCCGATCGGCAGCGGCTTGAGCGGCACCGGTACCGCCACCACCGGCAGGCCGATGAACGATATCGGCTGCGTGTAGAGGCCCATATTGGCGCGCACCGGCATTTCGATGCCGTCGAGGGTGAAATTCACCTGGCCAATTTTAGGCGCGGTCACCGGCGTCGCCGGCGCCAGGATCGCGTCGCAGTCCTTGAACAGAGCGAGCACCGCGTCGCGATACCAGCGGCGGAAATTCTGCGCCTTGACGACCAGCGTCGATGGAATCATGGCGCCGGCAATGAGACGGTCGCGCACCGCCGGATCGAAATCATTCGCCTGGCGACGCAGGCGCTCGAGATGCAGCGCCGCACCTTCGGTCGTGGTGATAACGTAAGCCGCCGAGCGCGCGCGATTGGCTTCCGGAATTTCCACCTCGCGCGCATTCAGCGCTTTCGCCACGGCGTCGAGCGCGCTCAACGCCTCGGGCGATGCGCCTTTGCGGAAATAGCCGCCAGCCACCGCGACGCGCAGGCCATCGAGCCCCTGCTCCAGAAACGGCGTCGTCGATTCTAGCGGGCGATCGACGCAAGCCGCATCTTCGGCGTCGAAGCCCTGCATGGTGTCATAGCTCAACGCCAGATCGCGCACCGTGCGGGCGAAGGGCCCGAGATGATCGAGGCTGGCGACGAATGGAAACGAGCGCGTGCGCGTGAGCCGCCCATAAGTCGGCTTCAGGCCGAAGATGCCGCATAGCGACGATGGCACGCGAATGGAACCGTTGGTGTCGGAGCCGAGCGCGAGCGGCACCATGCCGCCGCCGACCGCGCTGCCCGAACCGCCGGACGAGCCGCCGGTCATGCGCTCGGGATCGTGCGGATTGCGCGAGGGACCGTCATGCACATTCTCGCCGGTGAAGTCGTAGGCGTATTCGCCCATGTTGAGCGCACCAACCAGCACCGCGCCGGCGGCTTCCAGCCGCTCCATCAATACGGCGTCACGCGGCGCCGGCGTCCGCGCGCGGTTGATCTTCGAGCCGGCGAGCGTCGGCAGGCCCTCGATGTCGAACAGGTTCTTCACCGCGAAGGGCACGCCAGCAAGCGACAGCTTCGCTTTATCGGGCGAGGCATCGATCGCCTTGGCCCTCGCGCGCGCGCGTTCGTCGGTCACCGCCGTGAAGGCATTGAGCACCCGATTGCGCTTGTCGATGACGCCAAGCATCTGCTCGGTCACCTCCAGCGCACTGACTTTTCCGGATTGAACGGCAGCCGCGATATCCGCAGCCGACGACCAGGTGACATCGTCACTCATATGACTGTGCTCCCGCTCACGCCTTGAAGATCGGCGCCGGCTCGGCTTCGTCCGGCAGCGGGAAATCGGCAAAGGCCGCGGCGTGGCGCAGCGACACCTCGAGATTGGCCTTTACGGCCGGTTTCCAGGCCGGCTCGAGCGGCAGGTCGAGCGCCCCGGCTGCGGCATCGATGAAGTCGTCGAGTTTGTCGGCCATGGCGAACCTTCGGGTACAGAGCACTGCACGAATTGTATGCAAGTTTGACGCCAAGCGCGACAGCGGCGTAATACGACGACCAGCTTCGGACCGACACCATTATGCCCTACCCCGCCTCAGGCCCCGTCACCCTCGATACCAACCTCGCCGATTATCCGGTGACGCGCGCGCTGAAAGCCGGTGCGGTGACGTCCGATCGGGTGCGCTTCAATTTCACCGGGCCGAAGGTCGCCAACCAGGGCTTCAAGCCGATGGTGCGCGAGGGCAAGTTCGACGCCGGCGAACTGGCCATCGTCACCTTCCTGCAGGCCAAAATTTACGGCAAGCCGCTGACGCTGCTGCCCGCCGTGGTCATGGCGCGCGGCCAGCACCACACCATTCATTATAATGTGGCGCGCGGGGCGCTGACGCCCAAGGACATCGAGGGCAAGCGCTTCGGCACCCGCTCCTACTCCGTAACCACGGGCGTCTGGGTGCGCGGCATCCTCAAGGACGAATACGGCGTCGACTTGGGCAAGGTGACGTGGTGCACTACCGACGACGGCCATCTCGCCGAATATAAAGACCCGTCAAACTGCGTGCGCCTGCCGGCCGGCTCCAACGTCGAGAAGATGCTGGTCGACGGCGAACTCGACGGCGCCATTCTCGGCGGCGACCTGCCCGACGAGCCGCGCGTCGCGCCGCTCTTTCCCGATCCGCACAGAGCTGCGGAAGAGTGGTCGAAGAAGAACGGCATGGTGCCGATCAACCATCTGTTCGTGGTGCGCAGTGAACTCGCACAAACGCGGCCCGATGTGGTGCGCGAGATTTTCCGCGTGCTGAAAGAGAGCAAGGCGCAATACTCCGACAGCACGAAAGGCGGCATCGATCCGGTGCCGTTCGGCGTCGAGGCCAACCGCAAGGCGCTCGAAACCATCATCCGCTATTCATACGAACAGCAGGTCATCCCGCGCCTGATGTCGGTCGACGAACTGTTCGACGACGTGACGCGGGAGCTGGTCTAACCCGCCTCCTTCGGCATCACGTCAAGCCGCACGACGATGCCCTCGAGGTCCTGGCTCGGCGCCGGGTAGCGCTTCATCACCAGAGGATCGTGGCCGGGCACGACATGCGCCGGCGTCGGCGCTTCCGCGAACAACGCCTCGAAGCCGTCGAGCATCTCGCCGACATGAAACGACGTCGTGTAAGGCCGGCGGCTCTCCATGTTCTCGTAGAAATGCGAGACGTCGGAGGCGAGCACGACCCAGCCGCGTTTGGTGTGGACGCGCACGAACTGCAAACCGGCCGAATGGCCGCCGACCACATGCAGTGAAATGCCGGGCGTCAGTTCCTTGGAGCCGAAGTGCCAAGCGACGCGCTGCGCGAAATTCAACCGAACGATGCCGCAGACATCCTCGACCTCGAAGGAATGCGACAGCCGCGGATAGGCCATGTAGTGGCCGGTGGCGTAATGGATTTCCGGCTCCTGCAGATGGAAGCGCGCCTTCGGGAAACGGTGAAAATTGCCGACGTGGTCGTAGTGCAGATGCGTGAGGATGACGTCGGTAACGTCATCGGCATCGATGCCGATCAGCTTGAGACCGTCGATCGGATCGCGCAGGAAGGTGCGCTGGCGTTTGGCGGCGACTTCGGCGGTGAAGCCGCAATCGATGACATAGGTTTTGTCTGCCGAAACGGCGGCCCAGAGGAAATAGTCCATCGGCATCGGGCCTTCATGCGGATCGCCGCCGATGAAATGATCGCGGCGCTGCGCCGGCCGCGTGGCGTAGCGGATGGCATAGAGCTCGAATTCGGGCAGAGCGGACGGCATTGGCAGGTTTCCTCGGGGGTGCAGTCGTCATGCGCGCGCATGCGACATTTTTGCCCGGCCTGTGGGGCGCCGGACCTGTTGTTTGGCTTTTGCTTAGACCATCGGCGCAATCGCAAGCAAAGCAGGCCTCAAACCAGATTGTGAAATTCTGATATGCGGAACTTGCATGTCGCTTTCGCCGTCGGCTTGGCGTTACAATAATATAATAATACAAAAGCTGGTCTGGCGACGGTCTGTCGCGTGCCGGCCGGGAGGACACAATGACCGGGCAACTTCTCGGATTTATTGGGGTCGGCCGAATGGGCGGGCCCATGGCGGGACGGCTTCTCGACGCCGGCTACCGCCTGTGTGTCTACGATTCCAACCCGGCATCGACGGCACCTCTGGTCGCACGCGGCGCCAAGCTGGCGAAATCGGCGGCGGAAGTCGCGTCTGCGGCAGATATCGTCCTTCTCAGCCTGCCGACGCCGCCGATCGTAACCTCGGTTGTGCTCGGCCCCAACGGCGTAAGCCAGGGTAACGCGGTCAAGACCGTAATCGACCTGTCGACCAGTGGCCCGAGCGCCGCCACCGCGATCGCGAAAGCGCTGGGCGATCGGCAGATCAACTGGATCGACGCTCCGGTTTCCGGGGGCGTGCCCGGTGCCGAAAAAGGCACGCTGGCCGTGATGGTGTCGGGACCCAAAGCGATCGCCGACGCCATCGATCCCATTCTGAAAGTGTTCGGCAAGACATTCTTTACGGGCGAAAAGCCCGGCCTCGCCCAGGTTGCCAAGCTCGGCAACAATCTGCTCGCCGCAGCGGCGATCGTGCTGTCGTCGGAGGCCCTGGCGATGGGCGTCAAGGCCGGTCTCGATCCTCAGGTGATGATCGACATCATCAATGCCGGCAGCGGCCGCAACAGCGCGACGCAGGACAAGTTCCCGAAATCGATCCTGACCGGCACATTCGACTACGGCTTCGCCACCGCCCTCTCCTACAAGGATGTGCGGCTCTGCGTCGACGAAGCCGAAGCGCTAGGCGTGCCGATGGTCGCCGGTGCCGTCATTCGCCAGATGCTGGCCGTCACCAACGCCAAATACGGACCCGACTCCGATTTCACGTCGATCGCAAAGGTGATCGAGGAATGGGCCGGCGTCGAAATCCGCAGCAAAAAGACCTGAAACCTGGCCTGCCGTTTTGGCCAACTGGAGTGACGCGTCAGATCGCTCGACGAAGCCTGAGACCGGACTGTGGGAGGTCCGGCGACAACAACAAAAGCCAACGATGGGGAGGATTACGATGGGCCGCCGGGACACCGTACAGATACGAGCGAGGAGCACTCTCGCCCGACGCGCCCATGCTGGCGATCATGCTGGCGATCATGCCGCCATCACGCACGCCGCCTTTCGCCTGTCCACGGTGAACGGCCAATGACCTTTCCCATTCTCGCCGAGAATTTTCTGCAATCGCTGATGGCCGGCATCCTGCTCGGCGCCATTTACGGGCTGATGTGCGTCGGCCTCGCCATGATCTTCGGCGTCATGCGCGTCATCAACTTCGCCCAGGGCGATTTCATGATGCTCGGCATGTACGCGACGTATTATCTGTTCGTCGCTCTCGGCGTGCAGACTTTGTTCGGCAATGTCGTCGGCCCCTATGTCGCCGTGATGATCGCCGCGCCGATCCTGTTCATGGTCGGCTATTTCATTCACCGCACGCTCATTTCGCGCGTGTCCGGCTCCAATACGGCGCAGCTCGAAGGCGAAGGCCATTACGCGCAGCTCATTCTGACGCTCGGCATCGCGCTGATCCTGCAGAACGCCAGCCAGATCGTCTTCGGGTCGATCCAGGTCTCGGTGCGCACGCCGCTGTCGAGCAGCGCCTGGATCGTCGGCCCGCTGTGGGGCGATCTCGTCGAGATCTTCGTCAACAAGGCGCGCGCCATCGCCGCCTTGCTCTCCGGGCTGGTGATTATCGCGCTCGCCATGATGATCGGGCGCACGCGCCTCGGCAAATCGCTGCGCGCCGCCGCCGACAATCCGACCGCGGCGACCTATATGGGCATCGACGTCGACTACGCCCACCGCATCGCCTTCGCGCTCGGCACCGCCATCACCGCCATCGCCGGCGGTCTGCTCGCCACCAACTATCCGTTCCAGCCGCATGTCGGCCTCGAATTCGTCATCGTCATGTATGCCGGCGTGGTGCTGGGCGGTCTCGGCAGCATCATCGGTGCGTTCTGGGGCGGCATGACCATCGGCCTCGTGCAGCAGCTCTCGACGCTGGTCCTGCCGACGCAGCTTCAGAACACCGCGATCTTCGTCGCCTTCCTGCTCATCGTGTTCCTGCGTCCGCAAGGCTTCTTCGGCCGCGTTTCGGAGAGGACCTGAAGCGATGAACGCGATCCGTCCCTATCTCGCGATCATCGCCTTCGCCGCGGCTTATGCGGTGCTGTCGATCTTCGTCACCAACTCGTACTACCAGTTGATGCTGACGCTGGTTCTGGTGTGGGCGAGCTTCGGCCTGTCCTGGAACATCCTCAGCGGCTACACCGGCCTGATCTCGTTCGGCCACGCCTCGTTCTTCGGCCTCGGCGCCTACACCACCGCGCTCGGCGCCATGCATTTCGACCTGTCGCCGTGGCTGCTGATCCCGATCGCCTCGGTGTTCGGCGGCATCTCCGGCGTGCTGATCGGTCTGCCGACGTTCCGCCTGCGCAGCCACTATTTCGCGCTGTCGATGCTCGCCTACCCGCTTGCCATTCTCTACGTGTTCGAGTGGCTCGGCTACCAGGAGGTCACGCTGCCGATCAAGCGCGAGAACGCCGCCGCTTACATGCAGTTCCACGATCCGCGCATTTATACGTGGCTCGCCCTCGCCATGGTCGTCGCCATCGTGCTGATCTCGCGCGTCATCGAACGTTCGCGCTTCGGCATGGCGCTGCTCGCCATCAAGCAGAACGAGGCGGCCGCCGAGGCAGCCGGCATCAACACGCTGCTGTGGAAGCTGCGCGCCATCGCCATCAGCGGCGCCATCGCCAGCGCGGTGGGCGCGTTCTACGCCGTGGTGCTGCTGGTCGTCACGCCGCTGTCGGTGTTCGGCATGCTGGTCTCGGCGCAGGCGCTCACCGTCACCATGTTCGGCGGCATCGGCACGGTCTGGGGCCCGGTGATCGGCTCGGCGATCCTCATTCCGCTCTCGGAAATCCTGCACGCGCAACTCGGCGCGCGCTTCCCCGGCATTCAGGGCGTCATCTTCGGCCTCGCCATTGTCATCGTTATTCTTGTGGCGCCGGAAGGCATCTACTGGAAGGCGCGCGAGTTCATCCAACGCCGCTGGCCGCAGCTGTTTGCGCGCAGCCGGCACAGCGAACTCGCCGCTGCCCGGGCCACGGCCGCGCCGCCGCAGGCCGCCCCCGAACAGAAGGCCGCCCGTCCTTCGTCCGACGACATCATTCTTTCGGTGCGCGGCCTCTCCAAGAGCTTTGGCGGCCTCAAGGCCGTGCAGAACGTCAGCTTCGACGTCCGGCGCGGTTCGATCCTCGGCATCATCGGCCCGAACGGCGCCGGCAAGACCACGGCGTTCAACCTGCTCAACGGCTTTCTCCATCCCGACACCGGCGAAGTGCTGGTCGACGGCCGCAACGTCGTCGGCTGGACGCCGCACCAGATCTGCGAGATCGGCGTCGGCCGCACCTTCCAGATCATGCGGCCATTCGCGCGCCTGTCGGTCGCCGACAATGTCGTCGTCGGCGCTTATGTCCGCGCCGCGACCGACGACGAAGCGCGCCACCTCGCTCATGACGCCATCATGCGCGTCGGCCTCGAGCACGTGGCCGACCGCGTCGCCTCCCAGCTCACCACCAAGGAACTGCGGCTGATGGAACTGGCGCGCGCCCTCGCCGGGCAACCGCGCCTCCTGCTGCTCGACGAAACGCTGGCCGGCCTCGGCGCCGGCGAGGCGGATGAAGTCGTCGACGTCGTGCGCAAGCTCGCCGCCGAAGGCGTCACCATCGTCATCATCGAACACACCATGAAAGCGATGGTGAAACTGGTCGATCGCTTCGTCGTGCTCGATCACGGCGCCGTCCTGGTCGAAGGCGAACCGGAAGCGGTGACACGCAATCCGCAGGTGATCGAGGCCTATCTCGGCGCCAAGTGGAGCGCCAATCACGGACAAGCCGCATGCTGAAAATCGAAAGCATCATCGCGGGCTACTCGTCGGTCCCGGTTCTCGACGGCGTGTCGGTTCATGTCGGCACCGGCGAGTTCGTCTCGGTGGTCGGCCCGAACGGCGCCGGCAAGTCGACGCTGTTCAAGACCATCTCCGGCGTCGTCAAACCGATGTCGGGATCGATTACGTTCGAAGGCACCAACCTGCTCTCGGTGCCGGCCGCCAAGCGGCCGCATCTCGGCATCGCGCATGTGCCGGAGGGGCGTCAGGTGTTTCCATCTCTGAGCGTGTTCGAGAATCTCGAAATGGGCTCCTTCACGCCGGCCGGACAGGCGCAGTGGAAGAACAACATCGAGCAGATTTACACGCTGTTCCCGGTGCTCAAGGAGCGCAGCGATCAGCTTGCCGGCACTTTGTCCGGCGGCGAACAGCAGATGCTGGCCATCGGCCGCGGCCTCGCCTCCTCGCCCAAGCTTTTGATGCTGGATGAGCCGTCGATGGGCCTTGCCCCGGCCATCGCCGACTTCATCTTCGACAAGCTGATCGAAATCCGGCAGCAGACCAAGCTCACCATTCTTCTGGTCGAACAGCGCGTCGCCGAAGCGCTCGAGTCGGCCGACCACGGCTACGTGCTCGAGGCCGGCCGCGTCGTGCTCGAAGGCAACAATGCAACGTTACGCGCGGATGATCGCGTCCGCGCCGCTTACCTCGGAATGTGAGGCAATAACCCGCAACAATGCGGAAAACGCGGAGGAGAACGAACATGCGAAGCGGAAAACGATTGAGTCTAGGTTTAGGTGCGTTGCTGCCGGCCGCCGTGGCCATGGCCCTTGCCCTGCCGACAGGCACGGTACAGGCCCAGCAGCCCAAGGAAGTGAAAGTCGGCCTCATCGCGCCACTGTCCGGGCTTTATGCGCGCCCGGGACAGGTCATGCGCATGGGCGCCGAAATGGCGGTCGAGAAGGTCAACGCCGAAGGCGGCATCAAGTCGCTCGGCGGCGCCAAGCTCAAGCTCGTTGTCCTCGACAGCGGCGACAGCACCGAAAAGGCCAAGAACGCCGCCCAGCGCATGGTGGCCGATGAGCCCGATCTCGTCGCTGCGACCGGCGCCTATCTGTCCTCGTTCACGCTGGCCGTGACCGAAGTGACCGAGCGCGCCAAGCTCCCCGTACTCACGCTGTCCTACTCGGACATGATCACCGAGCGCGGCTTCAAATACATCTTCCAGACCTCGGCGACTTCCGGCTCGCAAGCCGTCCAGTCGCTGCCGGTCATCCTGGCGACCGCCAAGGCCGCCGGCGCCAACCCGAAGACCGTCGCCATCGTCACCGACAACACCGCCGCCTCGATCTCGTCGGTGAAGCCGATGCGCGAGAAGCTGCTGAAGGAATACGGCCTGCAACTCGTCGTCGACGAGACCTTCACCCCGCCGCTCGCCGACGCGACACCGCTGGTGCAGAAGATCCGCACCACCCGGCCGGACCTGTTCTTCTTCCTGCCGACCGTGATCTCCGACGCGAAACTCGTGCTGGAGAAAATGAACGAATTCGGTCTCGGCAAGGGGCGGATCCCGACCATCGCCTTCGGCATTGCGATGTTCGAGCCCGACATGCTCAAGACCATGTCGCCCGAACTGCTCGATGGCATGATCGGCGCCGTCGGCAGCTGGGGCTCGAAGGGCCATGAAGACATCATCGCCGAACTCAAGAAGAAGTATAACGAGCCGTGGATGACGCAGAACGCGATCTCCACCTATGCCGACATCCTGGTGATGCGCGACGCGCTCGAAAAGGCCGGCAAGGCCGATCGTGAGTCCGTTGCCGAAGCGCTCCGCACCATGGATGGCGGACCGTCGAAGTTCTATCCGTCGGGCAAGATCAAGTTCGGACCTGACGGGCGGCGCGAAGGCGCCGGCCTCACCATCATCCAGTGGCAGAACGCGGTGCCGGTGACGATCTACCCGCCGGAACTGGCGATGGCCAAGGCGAACTGGCCGAAGAAGTAACGGCTGGGTCAAGACAACATCCGGCGGTCGCCCTCGCGGGTGGCCGCCGGATAACCCGTTTAAAGCAGGCTCGCGTTTTCGAGGCCGATACGGAAGAATGGACTGCCGATGAGTGAATTTCCCGGAGCATCGTGGCTCGACCGCTACGCCCAGCGCGTCAATGCCGATGCCGAAATGGGCGTGATCGGCGACTGGCTGAGCACGACCTTCACGCTGACCTTCGGCGATGCCCGCCATGCGCTCGTCGTCGACAAGGGCAAGATCGTCAAGATCATAGCCTCCCCACGTTTCGATGTGCGCGCGCCGTTCGGCTTCCGCGCACCGGTCGAGGTCTGGCGCAAGTTCCTCAGCCCCAACCCGCCGCCGCTCTATCACGACTTCTTTGCCATGCTGATGCGCGTGCCGGAATTCGTCATCGAAGGCGACAGCCTGATCGCCATGCAGAACGCACGCGCACTTCATCGCATGATGAACATCATGCGCGAGACGGGAGCCCCCAATGGCTGATTTTGAGCCCATCGTCGGCCGTTACATCACCGTCGACATCGCCGGCGAGAAGCATCGCCTGTTCGTCGAGGAAGCCGGCCAAGGCATTCCCCTGCTCTGCCTGCACACCGCCGGCAATGACAGCCGGCAGTTCCGCCACGTCATGAACGACAAGGAACTGACCGACCGCTTCCGCGTCGTCGCCTTCGACATGCCCTATCATGGTCGCTCGACGCCGCCCGACAAATGGTGGCTGAAGAAGCCGCGACTGACCACCGCGCTGTACATGCAGATCATTCGCGCGGTGTGGACCGCGCTCGGCCTCGACCGGCCGATCGTGATGGGCTGCTCGATGGGCGGCGCCATCGTCCTCAAGGTGGCGGCCGACTACCAGAATGAAATCCGCGGCATCGTCGGGCTGGAAAGCTCGGCTTATGCCCCGGGCCGCTACAACGAGTTCCTGCACCATCCGGCCATTCATGGCGGCGAACTGTGCGCGAGCTACACCTACGGCCTTAACGCGCCGACCAGTCCGGAACAGAACCGGCGCGAGAACTGGTGGTACTACAGCCAGTCCGGCCCCGGCGTGTATCAGGGCGACGTGCACTTCTACAGCAACGACTGGGATGCCCGCGAAGACATCAAGACCATCGACACGACACGCTGCAAGGTGGCGCTGCTCACCGGCGAGTTCGACTATTCCTGCACGCCGGCCATGACAGAACAGGTTGCCGCTTCGATCAAGGGCTCGCGCTATACGATGATGAAGGGCATGGGCCACTTCCCCATGATCGAAAACTACCCCGACTTCCGCCCCTATCTCATCGGCGCGCTCGATCACGTCGCGGCGTAAGGCATCACAGAAGGAATGGAGACCCGATCATGAGCAAGGAAATCTTCGACCGCGGCCTTGAAATCCGCAAATCGGTCATCGGCGCCGAATTCGTCGACAATGCGTTCAAGAATGCCGACGACTTCAACATGCCGCTGCAGGAACTTCTGACGGAATACTGCTGGGGCTATGTTTGGGGGCGCGACGGTTTGCCGCTGAAGTCCCGCAGCATGATCAACCTCGCTATGCTGTCGGTGATGAACCGCCCGCACGAACTGAAGACCCACATCAAGGGCGCCCTCAGGAACGGCATGACGCGCGAGGAAATTCGCGAAGTCTTCATGCAAATTGCCATCTACGCCGGCGTGCCGGTGGCGGTTGACTCATTCCGCATAGCGCGCGAGGTCTTCAACGAGATCGACGGCAAGAAGTGACGTCGGGCCACGGGAGAATGTCATGAGCGACGACATCTACGAGATCTATGCCGTCAAATACGGCCGGCACGAACGCAAGTCGCCCGACAATTTCATCGGCGGTGACACCCATGACGTGCCGATGCCGCTCGACTATTTCGTCTGGGCCATTGTCGGCAAGGATCGCACCGTCATTCTCGACACCGGCTTCGACCAGATGCGGGCGGATGCGCGCAAGCGCCAGATCTCGAAGCCGGTCGGCGACGGCCTGCGTGCGCTCGGTGTCGATCCGGCGTCGGTGAAGGACGTCATCATCTCGCACATGCATTACGACCATGCCGGCAATCACGACCTGTTCCCGAATGCGCGCTACCACTTGCAGGATTGCGAGATGGCCTATGCGACCGGGCGCTGCATGTGCCACACCATGATGCGCATGCCCTTCGAGGCGGTCGACGTCACCGCAATGGTGAACAAGATCTTTACCGACCGCGTCGTGTTTCACGACGGCGCGGCGGAGATTGCACCCGGCCTGTCGGTGCATCTGATCGGCGGTCATTCCAAGGGACTGCAGGCGACGCGCGTGAAGACCCGGCGCGGCTGGGTCGTGCTCGCATCCGATGTCGCGCATTTCTACGCCCATCTCGACCAGCGGCGCGTCTTCCCCATCACCTACAACGTCGCCGACGTGCTCGCCGGTTACGACAAGGTCGAGGCGCTGGCGACATCGAAGGACCATGTGGTGCCCGGTCACGATCCGATCGTGCTCGACATCTACCCCGCCGCACGCCCCAACATGGAAGGCTGGGCGGCGCGGCTCGACGCCGACCCGAAGCCGAGAACCGCGACAGTTGCGTCCTGATTATTCAGGAGAATTTAGTAGCTTCGGTATCATAGTATAGACACTGGAAACGTAAGGAGACCGACATGAAAAAGACTATTGCCTGCCTCGCGATCGGCGCCATGACGCTGACATCGGCGCTCATGCCCGCCCCGGCCCAGGCCGAGAAAAGCGAGCTGCGCGTGCCGCTCGGCGCCGGCGGCTTTGGCTTCCTGCCGCTGCACGTCATGAAGAAGTATCAGCTCGTCGAGAAGGAAGCCGAGAAGCTCGGCCTCAAGCTCACGGTGAACTACGCCAATATCGGCGGCCCGTCGGTGATGAACGACGCGCTGCTCTCCGGCTCGGCCGACTTCATCTCGGCCGGCCCGCCGGCGTTCCTGATCCTGTGGGACCGCACCAAGGGCCGCGGCGACGTCATGGGCGTGGCGGCGATGAGCACGATCCCGATGTATCTCAACACCAAGGCCGAACACCTCACCAAGATCGAGGATCTCAAGGCCGACGACAAGATCGCGGTGACCGCGATCAAGGTGTCGATCCCGTCGATCATCATGCAGATGTACGCGCGGCAGAAGGAAGGCGCGGACGCCACCTTCAAGTACGACAAGTACACCGTGTCGATGACCCACCCGGATGCCGTGATCGCCATTCTGTCCGGCAACAAGCAGGTCACCGCGCACTACGCCTCGGCGCCGTTCCACCAGCGTGAACTGAAGGAAGGCGCCCGCACCATCCAGAACACCAACGACGTGATGGGCGGCCCGCAGACCTTCACCATGATCTCGACGACCAAGAAGTTCCGCGACGAAAATCCGAAGGGCTACGCGGCCTTCGTTGCGGCACTCAAGGCCTCTTTCGACATCATCAAGAATGACAAGAAGGCTGCAGCCGAAGTGCTGCTCGAGTCGATGGGCGGCAAGGGCTGGGAGGTGAGCGAACTCGCCGCCATGCTCGACGACAAGGACACCAAGTACACCACGATGCCGGAAGGCGTCATGAAGTACGCCGACTTCATGCACGCGATCGGCACGCTCAAGAACAAGCCCGCCAAGCTCGACGACCTGTTCTTCGACGTGAAGGGCATTGGCGGCGGCAACTAAGCCAGCTATCTGACATCATTCGGCCAGTGGCGGCGCCCGGGGCACCGCCACTGGCCCCATCATTAGGAGCTTCTTCAATATGAGTAATGGCGTCGCCCCGCTTCTCGCGGTCAAGGGCGTTACCCTGCAATACCAGACCCGTGACCATCTGGTCACCGCGACCTATCGGGTCAGTTTCGATATCTACCGTTCGGACCGCTACGTCATCCTCGGCCCGTCGGGCTGCGGCAAGTCGACCTTGCTGAAGGCGGTCGGCGGTTTCATCCGTCCGGTCGAAGGCGAGATTCGCCTCAACGATACGGTTATCACCAAGCCGGGGCCGGACCGCGTCCTGGTGTTCCAGGAATTCGACCAGCTGTTGCCGTGGAAAACGGTGAAGCAGAACGTCGCCTTCGCGCTCACCGCGAGCGGCAAGATGGGCGGCAGGGAAGCCGAGCAACGCGCGCTGCACTACATCAACATGGTCGGCCTCTCCAAGTTCGCCGACAATCATCCGCATACCTTGTCGGGCGGCATGAAGCAGCGCGTCGCGATTGCCCGCGGCATGGCCATGGAGCCGGAAATCCTGCTGATGGACGAGCCCTTCGCCGCGCTCGACGCGCTGACGCGCGCCAAGATGCAGGAAGAGCTGCTGCAATTGTGGGACGACACCAAGTTCACGGTGCTGTTCGTAACCCATTCGATCACCGAAGCCGTGCGCGTCGGCAACCGCATCCTCCTGCTCTCGGCGCATCCGGGTCAGGTCAAGGGTGAGATCAACAGCAACGGCACCGACGATATCGGCGCCGACGGCAGACCGCTGTCCGAGCGCATCGAGCATCTGCTGTTTGAACAGAATATCGGCGAAAGGAGTGCGTCCCATGGCTGACGCCCAATCCGTTCTTCACGTCCGTCCCGAGGTCATCTACCAGGTCAGCACCGCCGGCATCGGCGTCGTGCAGCGGCCTTTGTCGCTCGGTCAGCGGCTGGCCAACCAGGGCGCCCTGCGCAAGGCTTTGGTTCTGACCGTGCTCGCCTTGCTGTGGGAAGGCTATGCACGCTGGCTCGGCAACGAACTGCTGTTCCCGACCTTCAGCGCCACCGTGCTCGCATTCTGGCGTTCGATCGTTACCGGCGAACTGCCGGCCGCGACCTGGTTCTCGATGACGATCCTGTTCCAGGGCTATGCCGCCGGCCTCTTGCTCGCCGGCCTGCTCACGGCCTTCGCCAGTGCGACGCGGATCGGCGCCGATCTGCTCGAAGTGCTGACGGCGATGTTCAATCCCCTGCCCTCGATCGCCCTGTTGCCGCTGGCCATGATCTGGTTCGGCCTCGGCACCGGCGGCATCGTCTTCGTGCTCATCCATGCCGTGCTGTGGTCGGTGGCGCTCAACACCCATTCCGGCTTCCGCGGCGTGAGCCCGACCTGGCGCATGGTCGGACAGAACTACGGCCTGTCCAATATCGGTTACGTGATCCGCATTCTCATTCCCGGCGCGTTCCCGAGCATTCTCACCGGCCTCAAGATCGGCTGGGCCTTCGCCTGGCGCACGCTGATCGCGGCTGAACTGGTGTTCGGCGCCAATTCCGGCGGCGGCGGCCTCGGCTGGTTCATTTTCCAGAGCAAGAACTCGCTGGAAATCCCCTCGGTGTTCGCCGGCCTGCTGACGGTGATCCTGCTCGGCCTGTTCGTCGAGAACGTGATCTTCCTCACCGCGGAGAAGATGACGATCCGGCGCTGGGGCATGCAGCACTAAACGACATCAGGCCATCGCGCCTGAAAACGAGGACGGCGGCCCTGGGGCCGCCGTCCTTTTTTATGAGCGGAAGCCAACCTGATTCAGCGCGGATGCCAGCGGCCGTCGCGCACCAGTTCGCGCACTTGCGCCGCCACGATCTTGGTCAGCGCCCGCGTCGCCATCGTCATCGGTCGCTGGCTCGACGTCGAAAGCAGAAGCTGCCGCGTCAGCTGCGGCCGCACGATCGGGAAGCACTTGATGCGCCCCGCCTTCACCAGATGGTGGACGGTCGAATAGGACAGCACGGTATAGCCCACGCCCTTCTCGACCAGATTGAGCGTGGACGGCATGGCGTCGATTTCGATGACGATGTTCGGCTCGATGCCGGCCTTGCCGAACACCTGGTCGATAAGAAGCCGCAGGCCATGCGGCCGGCTCGGCAGGATCATCGGAATGTCGGCCAGCACCTTGGCCTGCACCTGCCCGGCCGGCAGCTTGTTGGGGTCTTTCGCCGCGCCAAGCAGCACCAGTTCATCCTTGAGCAGCGGCTCCGACAGCACGTTGCTCATCGCCGGCGCGTTGTAGAGCACCGCGACGTCGATCTTGCCGGTCAGCAGCCACTCCAGCACATGGCCGCTGAAACCTTCGACGACGCGCATCGCGATCTGCGGATACTGCTCGCGATAACGCTCGACCAGCGGCACCGTCAGCACCGACCCGACCGACGGCGGCATGCCGATGGCAACGCTGCCATGCGGGCTCAGTTGCAGCGCCGCGATCTCGGACGCCGCGCGCGAGGCCTGTTCGAGAATGCCCTTGGCATACTGATCGAGCAGCTTGCCGGCCTCGGTGAGGATGATGCCGCGGCCATTGCGGTAGAACAGTTTGACGCCGAGTTCGGTCTCCAGCGATTTCACGTAACGGCTCAAGGCCGGCTGGGCGATCGACAACGCCACCGACGCGCGCGAGAAACTGCCGCACGCCGCCGCCGTCGAGAACACCTTGAGCTGCTTTATGTCCATGAAACCGCGCGCCCGGCATTTTCCGGCGGACGACCTGCCTGCCGAAATTGACATATCAGATAGCACATTTTCGTCGGCAGATGAGGGCGCGGAAACTGCGACAATGTTTGCCACGCAGCGAGGACAACGCTCGCGCCAAGGGGGAGACGACCATGACCGGCACGAACCGGCCCAGCAAGGGCAATGCATTCCTGACCGGCGCGGCCGGCGGCATGGGCACGGCGATCGCGCGGGCGCTGGTCACCGGCGGCTATCGCGTCATCCTCGCCGACCGCGACGCCGAGAAGCTCAAGCCGCTCGCCGCCGAACTCGGCAGCGCGGCAATGCCGCTGCTGCTCGACGTCACCGACCCGGACCGCACCGCGCGCATCCTCGACCTGGTGCCTGCGGACTTCCAGCCGATCGACGTACTCATCAACAATGCCGGCCATGATATCGGCGGCCGCAAGCGCTTCGATGTCGGCTCCGCCGACGACTGGGCCGCCATTGTCGACACCAATCTCAATGGCCTGATGCGCGTCACCCGCGCCATCCTGCCCGACATGGTCCGCCGCAACAAAGGCGACGTCGTCAATATGAGCTCGGTCGCGGCCGTGCGCATCGTGCCGGACATGGCGCCCTACAACGCCAGCAAGGCCGGCATCCACATGCTGACGGAGATCATTCGTGCGGAACTGGCCGAGACCGCGATCCGCGTTACCGAAATCATGCCCGGGCTGGCGCGTACCGGCATCATCAAGACCCGCTATCGCGGCGACGAGGCGATGACGAAAGCCTATTTCGACCAGTTCAAGATGGCGCTCGATCCCGAGGATATCGCCCGCTCCATCATGTTCGCGCTCGAGCAGCCGCCGCATGTCCAGGTCGCGGAGATGATGGTGTTGCCCGTCAATCGCTGGTGACGCCCTCACCTCTTCGGCACGGTCATCGCACAAAGCCCGGCAACGTCGGCGCTGGTGTCGAGTGACCAGATGGCGTCGATGAGCGGCGCAATGTCGTGCGTCGGATTCCACGCCGCCGCGGCGTTGCGCAGCTTCAACTCCAGCGCCTCGTCGCTCATGGGGTTGGCTTCGCTGCCGCGCGCCGCCTGCGTCGACAGGTGATGCACCTTGCCGTCGGTCGTCACGATGTCCACGGCCGCGGCGATGGTCGCAAAGGATGGATCGCGCACCACTTCGACCTTGCCGCGCAACGCCGCGACCTTGGGATCGGCCACGCATTCGTCGCTGAACTCCTCGGGGCCGGCCTTGCCGCGCACGAGCGCGGCGGCGACGGCATGTTGCACGCTGACCTGCGACAGGCGTCCGCTCGTGACCACCGGCCGATCGGTGCGGTCGGCGAGCAGCGGATTGCCGCGGACCACGACCTTGGCAACGTCGGTGCCACTATTGTTGCTTCGCCAGTCGAGCACGCAATCGAGCACCGGATTGATGACAAAGCCGCAAGGATAAGGCTTGTACGACGTCTCCATGATCTGCCAGGTCTTGCCCCAGCCTTCGGTGAGGAACGACAGGTCGGGCGGCACACCCATGGCGTTGTAGAGGCCCTGCACGCCGGCGAGCGGCTCCGGCGGACCGTCAAAGCCCTTCTCCGCCAGCAGCGCCGACAACAGGCCGTTGCGGGCGGCATTGCCGACGCTGGCGCTCTTGGAAGCGGTGCCGAGGCATTCACAAAGACCGGACGACTGCGTCGCCGCCGAACCCAGCGCCCAGACGATATGTTGCGCATCGAGACCGATCAGCTTGCCGACAGCGGCCGCAGCGCCGAGCACGCCGCAGGTCGAGGTGATGTGCCAGCCCATCGAATAGTGCTTTGGCGACACCGCGAGACCGATCCGTGTCTCGATCTCGTTGCCGATCACGGTGCCGAACAGCAGATCCGGGCCGCTGACGGGGTGCAATTCGGCCAGGGCCAGCAGCGGCGGCACGACCGGTGCCGTCGGGTGGATCACGGTGCGGGTGTGGGTGTCGCAGAAGTCGTAGACATTGGCGCCGGCGGCGTTGAGAAAAGCGGCGCTCAGCGCATCGATGCGCTCGCTGCGGCCGGCCAACGTCGCCTGCCGGCCACCGGAGAACGGCGCCAGCGTCGCAAGCGCAACCTCGATCGGCTGGGTCCGGCAACCGGCGAGAGCCACGGCAAAGAAGTTCATCACCGAGCGCTTGGCCTGGTGCATGACGTCGGCGGGAATGTCCTCGCGCCGCGTATCGGCGACGAACTGGGCAAGCTGCTGGGTCACGTTGGGTCGGTCGAGCATCGTTATCCTCGATAATGTGATCGGCCGCTGCCGCGGCCACTACGCGCCGGTGAAGTTCGGCTTGCGCTTTTCCATGAAGGCCTTGCGACCTTCTTTATAGTCCTCGCTGGCAAAGCAGGCCTGCACCATGGCCTCGCAGGCTGCCAGATCGCGCTCGCTGTCCGGTTTCACCACTTCGCCGATGATGAACTTCACCGAGTCCACCGTGAGCGGCGCATTGGCGGCCATGGTGGCGGTGTAGTCGGCCACGTATTGCTCAAGCGTTTCGGACGGCACGACGCGGTTGACCAGCCCCATGCGCTCGGCCTCCTCGGCCGTGAACTGGCGCGCAGTATAAAAGATTTCCTTGGCGAAAGACGGCCCGACGACATCGACCAGCCGTTTGATGCCCTTGAAGCCGTAGCCGAGGCCGAGCTTCGCCGCCGGAATGCCGAACTTGGAATTGTCGCTGCAGATGCGCATGTCGCAGCACATCGCCAGCGCCATGCCGCCGCCGATGCAATAGCCGCGGATCATGGCAATGGTCGGCTTGGGGAAATCATAGAACGCCGCGTAAGCGCGCTCGACAATGACGCTGTAGCGCTTGACCGCTTCTTCGGTCGAACGGTCCTTCTCGAACCGCGAGATATCCGCGCCGGAAACGAAGGCCTTGCCGCCGGCACCGGACACGACCATGGCGCGGATGTTGCGATCGGCCTTGAAGTCGGCGACCACCGCCTCGGTCGCCTCCCACATATCGAGCGACACCGCATTGTGTCGCTCCGGGTTGTTGAAGATCAGGTGGCCGACCGCGCCATCCTTGCGCGACAGGATCTTGTCGGTCATCGGAGCCTCCTGAATGGCCGCAGCGCGGCGGCGCGCTGATGTCGCCGCCGTTACTTCGCTGCCTTACTTTGCCGCCTTGCCCTTGATCTCGACGCCGGCCCATTTCTCGACGGTGCGGGCCGTCGTGGTCAGGTCGCCGTTGAAGCCTTCGATCGACTCCGTGATCGACAGCAACTGGTTCACCGCATTGCCGACGATCATCGGCACGCCGAGAGACTCGGCGAACTGGACCGCAAGCTTGGCGTCCTTGTGCATCAGGCCGATGGCGAAACCGAAGTCGAAGCGCCGGTTCAGCACGCAGCGTGGGAACTTGTCCTCGGTCGCCGTGTTGCGGCCGCTGCCGGAGTTGATGACGGCGATCATGGTGTCGGCGTCGAGGCCGGCCTTGGCGCCCATCGCGAGCGCTTCGGACGTCATGGCGACGGCGGTGGCGGAGAGGATGTTGTTGACGAGCTTCATCGCCTGGCCCTGACCCGGCTCGGCGCCGACCCAGAACATCTTGCCGATGACCTCGACAACCGGCCGCAGCGTTTCCGCCAGGTCCTTCGGACAGGCAACCATCACGGCGACGGTGCCCTTCTCGGCGCCGCTCGGGCCGCCGCTCACCGGCGCGTCGACCGCGGCGATGCCCTTGGCCGCGAGCACGGCCGCGACTTCCTTGGCCGCCACCGGACCGGTGGTGGACAGGTCGATGAACGTCTTCACCTTCGAGCCGGTGGCGACTTCCGCCGCCACCGCCTTGACGATGTCCGGAGTCGGCAGGCTGGCGAGCACCGTTTCGGCGGTGGAGGCCACCTCGGCGGGCGAGGCCGCGCGCTTGGCGCCGCGTTGCACGAGACGGGCGACGTTGGTTTCGTTGAGATCGAACACGGTAACGCCGTAGCCGGCCTCAAGCAGCCGTCCGGCCATATGGATGCCCATGCGGCCGACGCCGATGAACCCCAGTTCCTGCTTTGCAGACATCAGTATGTGCTTTCCTGATTCATGACCGAGGGTCAGGTTTAGGGCTTCTTCGCCGGCGTCGCCGACACCTTACCCATTTCCTTCAAGACTTCGTTGGCGATCTTGAAGGCGTCGAGGCCGGCAGGAATGCCGCAATAGATCGTGGCGTGCAGCAGCGTCTCCTGAATTTCTTCGACGGTGACACCGTTGTTGATCGCGCCGCGCACATGCAGCTTGATTTCCGGGCCGCGGTTGAGCGCGGTGAGCATGGCCAGATTGAGCAGGCTGCGCGTCTTGCGCGGCAGGCCCGGGCGCGACCAGCCGTAACCCCAGCACCATTCGGTCGTGATGTGCTGAAACGCCATCATGAAATCGTTGGCATTGGCGATCGACGAGTCGACATATTCCGGGCCGAGCACTTCGCGGCGGTGCTTGAGGCCTTCGTCAAACATCACTTTCGCCGCTTTCTCCATCTCGCTGCTCATATTCGCTTCCTGTTGGTTGAGAGTTCACGATTGCTGGGGTGTTCAAACGCACTGGATGGCGCCGCCAGGGGCGTCGCTCAGTACAACGGTCAGCATTTGAGGAAAAACTGCCGGCCTTCACGCTGGGGCAAGCCGCCACCGGCGAAGACACGGGATATCGGTTGCTCCTCCACTGTCTTGACCGCCGGCTCTGCTCGGGGATCGTTTCCTGTCGCGGAACACCCGGGGTGGCCGATATTGTCTGATAGTAGTACGGTATGTAAAATAATGACCACGGACGGTCAAGGACCTCATCCCGCGCGGGCCCGATGCAAAAACGAATAGCAGTTTGAGGAATTTACACCATGCTTGAAGGTCGCTGCGCGCTCGTCACCGGCTCGATCGGCGGCCTCGGCTACGCCATCGCCCAGGCGCTCGCCGAGGCTGGCGCCAGCATTGTTTTGAACGCCCTGGCGGACAGGGCTACCGGCGACGCCGCCGCCCACCGCTTGTCCTCTGATACCGGCCGTAACGTTGTTTTTGACGGCGCCGACCTGACTGACGTCGCCGCCATCGAACGCATGTTCGGGAACGCCCAGGCCCGGTTCGGCACAGTGGACATTGTCGTCAACAATGCCGTGGTGAGGCACTTTTCGCCCGTCGACCAGTTCAGGACGGAGGATTGGGATCGCTCGATGGCGGTCAATGTCTCGGCGGCCTTCCATTGCATCCGCCTCGCGGTGCCTGGCATGCGCGCCAAGGGCTGGGGGCGCATCATCAACATGTCGTCAATTTTCGGCGCACGCGGAGCCGAAAATCGTATCGACTATGTCACCTCCAAAACCGCTCTGCTCGGCATGACCCGGGCGGTCGCCATAGAGACCGCCCTCACCGGCATCACCTGCAACGCCATATCGCCCGGCGCGGTGCCAACGCCCGCTCTTCTGGCGCGCGTTCACGAACAGGCAGCCGGCGAAGGCATCATCGCAGCCGAAGCAGAACGTCGCTACGCGGCGGCCCGCCATCCGACCGAGCGTTTCGTCAACCCCGCGAATGTCGGCGTCCTCGCCGTGTTTCTGTGCAGCCCGGCCGCCAAAGACATTACCGGGGCAACGCTGCCGATGGACGGCGGCTGGCAGGCCCGATGACGCCTGAGGACACCATTCCTGTTTTCGCTTTTCCGTTGTAAAGATGTAAGGATTCGGTTCGCCGGACCGCATAGTTGGAGGAAATGGCCTGTGATCGCGCCTTCTGCCAAGCCCGACTTCCGGGTCGAGAAGATCGCCGCGCCGCTGCGCCAAAGCGTTACGGAGAGCATCCGCTACGCCATTGCGCTTGGCCGTTTCACCGCAGGCGAACGGCTCACCGAACGCGAACTGTGCGAGATGACCGGCGTCAGCCGCACACTGGTGCGCGAGGCTCTGCGCCAACTCGAATCCGAAGGCCTGATCGAGGTGGTGCCGAACCGCGGCCCGAGCGTCGCGCGGTTGTCGGCCGAGCAAGCCGAGGGTGTCTATCAGGTGCGCGCCGAACTCGAAGGGCTTGCCTGTCAGTTGTTCGCCCAATTCGCCGACAATGATCAGCGCGCGGCGCTGCACGAAGCCTTCCGCAAGCTGAAGCGGTCGTTCAAGGACACCGACCCGCTGGCGCGCCTGCGCGCCAAAAATCATTTCTATGATTGCCTGGTCGATGGCACGGGCAACCAGGCGCTCGGCGATACGCTGCGGCTGCTCAACGCGCGCATCATGCTGTTGCGAGCCACGTCGCTGCGCGCGCCAGGGCGCTCGGCTGTCAGCATGGCCGAACTGTCCGCCATGATGGAAGCGCTCGACGCCAAGGACGGCAAGAAGGCCCGCGCGCTCGCGGAGCATCATGTCCACAACGCTGCCAAGGCCGCTATCGAATTGCTCTATACGCAGCCGGAGCCCGCACCTGCCAAGCCGAAACGTGCGGCGAAGCAGGCCGCCGCGGCAAGAGCCTGACGTCAGGCCAAGCTGATCAGCGACGTAAGCTGCGCCGACGGACTGCCCTGCTCGAAGTTGCGGATCAGGGCCAGGCTGGTGTCAATCCGGTTGCCGGAAAGCCCCGATAGCGGCACCAGCGCACGATATTTGTCCTCGACATCGCTCCATTCGACTCCGCGCGGACCGGAGCCGCGCGGCGCCTTGCAGGTGCTGCGGAATTCCTGACCATTCTTCATGGTGATAATGACGGTGCCGCCATGACGATGCGGGAAACGATCTGGCAACGGCGCCGGGTTGGGGTCGAACGTCACTTTATCTTGCAGAGCGGCGATGACAGGATCCGCCATCTTCTCTGCCGTCATGTGCTCCCAACTGAAGCGACCGTCGGCAATCGAAGCCGCAACGAAATAGTAAAGGCTGTGCGCCGCGTCGACGAGATTGCGCGGATGCGGGTCGCCCTTGAACTTGGTCCACTGCACGGACGACGAGATCATGATCTTGTCGACGTCGCGCGGATCGACCTTGCCAAGGCGCGCGGCATCCGACGCCGCCTCCGCCGTGGCATGGAACGGATGCGCGCCCGGCATCAACTTGATCGCCATATCGGTGACGATATCCCACGAGGCCCCGAGATCGCGCGTGATGTCCTCAAGCGCCTGACCGCCCATGGCGGAGAGAAAACCGCGCGGCTTGTCGAGAACGCCAAGCTCGCCCTCGAAGCCCGCCTGCGCGGCCAACGCAGCCTGCAGTCCGGCCGCCGCCGAACAACCGGCGTGATACTCGCGGCCGCAACTGGTGTCGGCCGATATCGCCATGCCGCCGATCGAGGTCGCCGCCAGCGCGATGGCATGTCCCATCTGCAACGTGGTGAGCCCGAGAAGACGGCCGGCTGCGACCGTGCCGCCGAACACCGTCGAGACCGAGCCATGAAAGCCGCGCTGCATGCGTCCAGGCGTCAGCGCCTCATCAATGCGGCCGGCGATTTCGTAGCCGACCACCATCGCGGCCAGCATGTCGATCCCGGACGTGCCGAGCTTCTCGCCGAGCGCGACCGACGTGGCCGAAACGATCGTGCCAATATGCGCGATGCTGCGCAGGTCGCTGTCGTCGCTCGCGGCGGCATCGCTCGCCACGGCATTGACGCGCGCGGCCGCTACCGCCGGCAGCTTCGTGCCGACGAACCAGAGCGTCGCGTCCGGCACGCCGCCGTTTCGCAGATCGAGGTCGCGGATGATGCGGGCTGACGAAATACTTTGCCCCATCGCCGCGCTCGCGACCGTACTCGCCAGACTCATTTTCGCGCGCTCGAGCGCCTCGGACGGAATAACGGAGGTTTTGGTCTCGTTCGCAAAGCTGGCGAGTTGCAGAGCCAGCGGCTGGTCGTTGCTCATCCCAATCCAATCCGTTTCATTTATGCTGACAGCGTGTCGTCTTGCCGCCCACCGCGCATAGCGGGACCCATCAGGCGAGGACGCCCGTCATGTGGCGGCGCTTGCACTGTGGGATCACGGCGGTTGTCAAAAGAATAGGAGCCCCGCCACGACCGGTCAATCCTACCGTCATACAATATCTCCCTCCCCGCTTTGGCGCCGAAAACGCCTGTCGGCTCCGGGAACGAATGACGTGATCGCGACGCTTCAGTCAGGAAGAGCATCGCCGGCACGCACGGCATTCCGAAATGCGTCGCGCCGATGCAGGCGGATGTCCGTGCTTGTCGATCGATTCAATCGCGGCACCACGGCACAGCTCTTGCAACAAACTAATTGCGTTCGAAACGACACTGAGCGTGTGCAAAGGGCGATATGTCGCGCCCGCGCCTTGACAAGTTAGGTTTCAATTGTACCCTAGTTGTATACGTTAGTTTACTAACACGTCACGATCTCCCGCAGCATCTGTCGCGCGCTCTTGTCGGAGCCGACGGTCGTTTCCGGGCACGCCAGCCTTCGATGCAAATTCAGCAAAACCAACCAACGAGGGGCTTCCATGCGTAACTCCAGCAACGTGACTAAGAACGGCATTTCGCGGCGCACGCTGCTCGCCGGGGCCGCCGCCCTGGGCGGGACTCTGGCCGCGCCCACCGTTCTGCGGGCCGCTGACACTGAAGTGGTGTTCGCCACCTGGGGCGGGTCCTGGGAAGCCGCCATGCGCAAGGCCTGGTTCGAGCCGTTCCGGGCCAAAACCGGCATCGCCGTCAAGACCGTCAGTGGCAACACCTACGGCAAGATCGAAGCGATGGTGACGTCCGGCCGAACCGAATGGGACGTTGTCGAAAGCCTTTCCAGCTTCCCCTTCATCGGCGAGAAGAAGGGCCTGCTGACGCCGATCGACTACGCCGTGGTGGACAAGAGCGTCGTCGCCAACCCCGACATGATCACGCCCTACTCCATCCCGCAGGTGCTGTTCTCGGATGTGATGACCTACAGCACCAAACTCAACCCGGCGCCGAAGTCCTGGGCCGATATGTTCGATACCAAGACGTATCCCGGCAAGCGCACCTTCGACGGCACGCAGATTGCGACCGTTATCGAGGCCGCGCTTCTGGCCGATGGTGTCGCGCCGAATGCGCTGTATCCTATCGATGTCCCGCGCGCGCTCAAGAAGCTCTCGACCATTCGTCAGGATATCCAGTTCTACGCCACCAATGCGCAAGGCCAGCAGTATCTGTCGGACGGCCAGTGCACCGTCGGCATGCTTCCCGACGGCCGCGCCCTGAGCATCAAGAACAACGGCGCCCCGGTTAACCTGGGATTTGGCGCGTCGATCATGTCGTGGACGTCGCTTTCGATCCTCAAAGGTGCACCGAACGCCTCGGCTGCACAAAAACTGCTCGCTTATACGCTCACGCCGGAGGCTCAGGCCGAAGTCGCCAAGATCTACACCTACGGCCCCGTTGTGCCGAAGGCGATGGATCTCATTCCAGTCGAGCGGCAGAACATGCTGTCGGGCGGCCCGCACATGAAGGGCGCCGTGCTCCGCAATGAGAAATGGTGGAGCGAGAATCTCGCAATGGTGAGCGAGAAGTTCGACGCGTGGAAGCTCGGGTGATCGCCGACGGTACTGGAACAGGCCGGGGCAAGTCGGCGACAGCCTTGCTGTTGCTGCTTCCCGGCCTGGCCCTTCTGACGGTGGTGCTGGCCTTTCCCCTGGCCTCCCTCGTCGCCGGCAGCTTCAGCGGCAGCGCAGGTCCGTTTACCCAGTATGAGCGTATTGCCGGCGCGCCGGTTTACATGCTCGTTTTGCTCCGGACGGTCCTGATCAGCGCCGCGACGGCCCTGTTGTGCCTGGCGCTCGGCTTTCCCGTCGCTTACCGACTGACCCAGGCCAGCGGGCTCGCCAAGGCAGCCATCCTGCTTTGCATATTCTTGTCGTTCTGGACGAACCTGCTCGTTCGCGGCTTTAGCTGGATGGTGCTTCTCAATCCGAACGGCGTTATCAGCCATGCGCTCGAAATGCTCGGCATCGGCTTTTCGGTGAAGCTGCTCTACAACACCGCCGGCGTCCTCATCGGACAAACGCAGATCTTGCTTCCCTATATGATCCTGCCGATCGCCGCGGTCATGAGCCGGGCAGACCGCACGCATGTGAGAGCCGCGCGCAGTCTCGGCGCCTCGCCGATCAAAGCGTTCTTTTACGTCTACATCCCCTCGGTCAAAACCGGAATACAGGCCGGGCTGGTGCTGGTCTTCACGCTCAGCCTCGGCTCTTTCATTGTCCCGGCGCTGCTCGGCGGCCCCGAAGATACGTTCCTGGCCCAGTTGATCGAATTCAGCATCAACAGCACCCTCAATCTCGGCTTCGCGTCGGCGCTTGCAACGTTGCTGCTGGCGACGACGCTGATCATATATTGGGTTGCCGATCGCTGGTTCGGACTCGGGCAGGTCTGGAGCGCGCGATGAAGCCGTCGCCGATCCCCTCGGCCTTGCTGTCGAGCTTTACGCTGCTTGTCTGCGTGTATCTGGTCATGCCGACGCTGGCCGTCGCGCCGCTGTCCATCACGCGCACCGATTTCGTGGTGTTTCCGCCGCAGGGCTTCTCGCTGCGGTGGTACGAGGAACTCTTCATTTCCGATGCCTGGCGCTCGGCCATGAAGAACAGTTTCATCACCGCGAGCCTGACGACATTGCTGGCGACGCCGATCGGCACTCTTGTGGCGCTGGGCATGGCGCGCTTGAGAGGATCGCTACTGCAACCTGTCAATGTCATCGTGCTGCTGCCGATTATCGTGCCTTCAATCGTTATCGCAGTAGCCATGTACGGCCTGCTCGCGCGGGCAAATCTAATCGGCACCATTCCCGGCCTGGTGGTGGCCCATACCGTTCTTGCGCTGCCGTTCGTCGTGATCAACGTCGCTGCGATTATGCGCAAAGTCGATCACCGCATCGAGCAAGCGGCGAGAAGCCTCGGCGCAACGCCCCTCAAGGCGTTCCGGCTCGTCGTGCTTCCTCAACTGATGCCCGGAGTCGCTGCCGGTGCGCTATTCGCATTTCTGATCAGCTTCGACGACATTGTGATCGCGCTGTTCATCTCCGGCGTCGGCGCGGTGACGTTGCCGGTGCAGATGTGGAGTGGCATCCGCTTCGAGCTCAGCCCCGTCGTCGCGGCCGCCTCTACCGTTCTACTCGCAATTTCTTGCCTGCTGATGATTTTATTACGGTGGGTCCGAAGCCGTTAATTTTTTCACGCGGCATCCGCGCCCTCACGACGCAAGCGCATAAATGGCACCTTATGACATCGACCGAAAAAACGATCCAAATTCGCAATCTGACCAAGCGCTATGCCGGCAATGCCGTCGTCGATCGCGTGTCTCTCGATGTGGCTGACGGAGAATTCGTGACGCTGCTCGGCCTCAGCGGCTCCGGCAAATCGACGACACTGATGACCGTTGCCGGTTTCGTCGATCCCGATGAAGGTGCGATCATCATCTCCGGCCGCGATGTCACGGCGCTGGAGCCCGAGAAGCGCAATCTCGGTGTCGTTTTTCAGAACTATGCCCTGTTTCCGCATCTGAACGTGTTCGACAACATCGCCTTTCCCCTGAAAATGCGCGGCGTCGCCAAGGCGAAGATTGAGACCGAAGTCGGTCGGGTGCTCGACCTGGTTTCGCTGCAGGGCTACGGCCAGCGGCGCATATCGCAGCTGTCCGGCGGCCAGCAACAGCGCATCGCGCTGGCGCGAGCGCTGGTGTTCGCGCCTCGCGTCCTGCTGATGGATGAGCCGCTCGGCGCGCTTGACCGCCAGCTCAGGGAGCAGCTGCAAACCGAAATCCGGCGAATACACCGGCAGCTTGGCGTTACGATCCTCTATGTGACCCACGACCAGGAGGAAGCGCTGTCGATGTCGGATCGCATCGCGATCATGGCCCATGGACGCATTCAACAGGTCGGGACGCCATCGGAGATTTATCTGTCGCCCTCAAATCGCTTCGTCGCCGGCTTTTTTGGTGAATCGAACTTCCTGGACGTTAGCCTTGAGCGATCGGACGGATCGAATGTGATACTCCGACCGAAGACCGCGCCCGGCATTGCCTTGCGGGCGGCACACCGCCAGCAATCCGGCGGTACGCCGGCCTCTGTGATGGTGCGTCCTGAGGCGATCGCCATCGACACGGCGTCGGATGCCACATTCGACAACAATCTGGCCGGCACCGTCGAGCATATCGACTTTCTCGGAGCGACCACGCGCATCGTCGTTCGCACCGAGGCCGGCCCTATGACCGTTCGAACCGGCCGCCTCGATGCGGTGACGAGGATCGCCCCCGGCAGCGAAGTCTGGCTGAAATGGCAAGCCACTGAGACAATGGCGTATCCGGCGGACACGCAGGAAGCGGCGCCGGAAAATCCGGCGGCCGAACCTCAGTCAGCCGGTTAGGTTTCTCCCGTAGATGGCGACCGAGACTTACGACAGCATTATCATTGGCGGCGGGTCGGCGGGATGCGTCGTTGCAAACCGTCTCTCCGCTCGTTCGGGCCGGCGTGTTCTGCTGCTGGAGGCAGGCCGGCAGGAACAAAGCCCGCTCATCCGAATGCCTGCGGGCTTCGCGTCCGTCAGCAGCAACTCACGTTTTCTCTGGGGCTACAGCACTGAACCCGAGCCCTATCTCGACAACAGACGGATTGCGTGCGAGCGCGGACGTTTGCTTGGTGGCTGTTCGTCCATCAATGCAATGGCCTTCGTTCGGGGACATCCGGCTGACTTTGACGGCTGGGCCACGGTGGCCGGCGCTCAGTGGAGCTATGCGAATTGCCTGCCCCACTTCAAATCGCTGGAGCGTTTCTCCGAGCCTAAGGGCCCGAGAGGCAATAACGGCCCTCTCTCGGTCATTGCGCCAGAATATTCGTGTGCGCTGAACGAGCTCTTTGTGCAGGCGTGCGTTAGCGCCGGATTCCCCCAGGTCAAGGATATCAACGCGACCAAACCCGATGGCGTTGGTCCCATGGACCAGACGATCGACCACGGCGAACGGGCGTCGGCTGCGACTGCATTTCTGGCTCCGCTGCGGAGGCACCCCAATCTCGAAGTCCGTACGGCCGCTCTGGTCACAAGAATTGTCTTGTCGCGCGGCCGGGCTATTGGTGTCGAGATTTCAACCGCGCGCGGCACATCCACGATTTATGCCAACGAGATCGTCCTGAGCGCCGGCACAATCAATTCGCCGCAATTGCTGATGCTGTCTGGTATCGGTCCGTCTGATCACCTACGCGAGACAGGCGTCGAGCCGGTTCATGACCTCCCCGGTGTCGGCCAGAATCTTCAGGATCACGTTGACGTCAGCCTGATGAAAGAATGCGTCGCGCCGATTTCTGCGTCGCCTCTGCTTGCGCCCCACAGGAAACTGCTGCTCGGCCTGCGTTGGCTTTTGTCGAGCGGCGGCCCGGGTGCGACCAATCACTTTGAGGTAGCGGCCTATGTCCGCACGTCGCCCGAGCTCCAGCGACCTGACATTCAGTACTGTTTCATCCCCATGCTGACGTCGACCGACGGAAGCCGGATGGGTAAAGGCCACGGCTATCAGATCGCCGTGATGCTCCTGCAGCCGAAAAGCCGCGGGACGGTCATGCTGCGGGATCGCAATCCGCTTTCCCCGCCCCTTATACGGTTCAACTACCTGAAGGAACCGGATGATATCCATTCGTTGCGCCAAGGCCTTGTAACGCTCCGGCGAATTCTGGACGAAGCGCCCATGGCGGCGGTGTCCGGAGAGGAACTGTCGCCAGGCCCGTCAAACGTGACCGACTCCGACCTCGACCGTTTCATCCGGGCGACCGCCAAATCGACGCATCATCCCTGCGGCACCTGCCGCATGGGCAACGATGACAGTTCGGTCGTTGACGGCTGGGGCCGCGTGCATGGGATAGAGGGTTTGCGCGTCGTTGACGCTTCGATCATGCCGGTCATCACGGCGGGCAACATCAATGCGCCGACGATGATGATCGCGGAGAAAATCGCCAACCACATGCTTTCAGGCGCAACGGCCCGGCCGCGCGCGCAGCGTGCCTTTGGCCGCACGGAATGAAATATCGCTCAGCAGCATGTCCGTCCCGCCGAGGTTCGCAGATTGCGGGTGCCGTCACACGAGAACATCAAGAGCATGCTGGCCAAAAATGCGCCGATGCAGCTTTGGGGGCACAAGTTCTGCGCTGAGGTCGGCAAAGATGTCACCAACGTCAGCACGTACAAGACCCAGAGCTGCCAAGGTTACGCCAAGCGCACCGCGAAGCGGATGCTCTCAGCGACTCACAAGCGGCACGCTCACCGGATGGCAGAGACATCGGCAAACGAAACGGTGACATCCGTTCAGAATGAGGCGTCGGAAGACGTTCAGAATGGAAAATCGGTCAAGGCCAGAAGGCGCGGATTTTCAAAGCTTAAAGCTGGCTGGGGCGGGAGGGATCGAACCTCCGAATGGCGGAATCAAAATCCGCTGCCTTACCGCTTGGCTACGCCCCAACACATGACCCTCGGTCATGAATCGTCATGGACCCGGCAGGACGGGCGGACCATAGCGATGCCGCCCGGTATCCGCAACATGCTCTAGCCCGTTGATCCTCAAGGATTCTTCGTCCCGCTTCCGCCCGCCCCCCGGCCCGGCTAGATTGCCGCCATGACATACCGCGCCCCCGTCGCCGACATCGCCTTCGCCCTCAAACACGCCGCCGGCCTCAAAGCCGCCCTGACCGAGGGCCTCTACGGCGACCTCGACGAGGCCACCGTCGACTCCGTGCTGGAAGAAGCCGGCAAATTCGCCTCCGACGTGATCGCCCCGCTCAACGCCGTCGGCGACAAGTTCGGCACGCCGTTCAAGGACGGCAACGTCACCACGCCGCCCGGCTGGAAGGCGGCCTACACCGCCTGGGCCGCCGCCGGCTGGAACGGCCTCGCCTCGCCCGCCGATTTCGGCGGCCAGGAACTGCCGCACGCCGTCAACGCCGCCTGCATCGAAATGTGGAACGCGGCGTCGATGGCCTTCGGCATCGGCCCGGTGCTGACCATGGCCGCGGTCGATGCGCTGCACGCCTATGGCAGCGACCACCTCAAGCAGACATATCTCGAAAAGCTGATCAGCGGCGAATGGATGGGCACGATGCAGCTCACCGAGCCGCAGGCCGGCTCCGATGTCGGCGCGCTGCGCACCAAGGCCGAGCGCGCGCCCGATGGCAGCTATCGCATCACCGGTTCCAAGATCTTCATCACCTACGGCGAACACGACCTCACCGACAACATCATCCACTTCGTGCTCGCCCGCCTGCCCGACGCGCCGGCCGGCACCAAGGGCATCTCGCTTTTCCTCGTCCCGAAATTCATGCCGGACGGCTCGCGCAACGATGTGCGCGCGCATTCGCTCGAACACAAGATGGGCATTCACGCCTCGCCGACCTGCACCATGGTCTATGGCGACAAGGGCGGCGCCACCGGCTGGCTGATCGGCGAAGAGCACAAGGGCATGCTCTGCATGTTCACGATGATGAACCGGGCGCGGCTCGCGGTCGGGCTTCAGGGCGTCGCCATTGCCGATCGTGCGTTGCAGCAAGCCTGGGCCTATGCGCGCGACCGCAAGCAGATGGGCAAGGCCATCATCGACTATCCCGATGTCAAGCGCATGCTGCTGACGATGCGCTCGCTGACCGGCGCGGCCCGCGCCATCTCTTACGCCACCGGCGTCGCGCTCGATCGCTCGATCCGCGCCAAGGACCCCGCGGCGCGGGAGAAAGCGCTGGCGCGCTGCTCGCTGCTCACGCCCGTGGCGAAAGCCTTCTCGACCGATATAGGCATCGAGGTCGCCTCGCTCGGCGTTCAGGTGCATGGCGGCATGGGGTTCATCGAGGAAACCGGCGCCGCGCAGCACTATCGCGACGCGCGTATCGCCGCGATCTACGAAGGTACCAACGGCATCCAGGCGATCGATCTCGTCACCCGCAAGGTGCCGCTCGAAGGCGGCAATACGGTCCGCCTCTATATGAATGAGTTGCGGGATATCGTGACGGCCGTGCAGGCAAGCAACAATCCGGCATTCGGTGAAACGGCGGCACGCCTGAACGAAGCCATCGACAGCCTCGAACGCGCGACGCAATGGCTCCTGTCGCAAAAGACTTCCGAAACCACGCTGGCCGGCGCGACGCCCTATCTCCGGCTGTTCGGCACCGCCGCCGGCGGCTGCATGCTGGCCGAGCAGGCGTTGATCGCGCTGCGCGAGAACGATGACAGCGCATCGCGCACGGCGCTGGCGCGGTTCTTCGCCGAGAATATCGCGGTTCAGGCCACCGGACTCGAGCGCAACGTCACCGAAGGCGCGCAGAGCATTACCGACGCGGAAGCGGCGTTGGCGTAACGATCCGCCCTCATCCTGAGGAGCGCACAAAGTGCGCGTCTCGAAGGATGGGGCGGCCATATGGTTCGAGACGGCGCTTCGCGCCTCCTCACCATGAGGCCGATCAATGCAAAGAATAACGGCTGGGAGGCTGCACCATGTCCCTCAAGGGCAAAACCCTGTTCATCACCGGCGCGTCGCGCGGCATCGGCCTCGCGATCGCGCTGCGCGCCGCACGCGACGGCGCCAACATTGCCATCGCCGCCAAAACCACCGAACCGCACCCCAAGCTCGAAGGCACGATCTATTCGGCGGCTGACGATATCGAGAAGGCGGGCGGCAAGGCGCTGCCGCTGATCGTCGATGTGCGCGAAGAAGCGCAGGTCAAAGAGGCGCTCGACAAGACCGCGGCGACTTTCGGCGGCCTCGACATCGTCGTCAACAATGCCAGCGCCATTTCGCTGACGCCGGTCGCCGCGACCGACATGAAGCGCTTTGACCTGATGCACCAGATCAATGCGCGCGGCACCTTCATGGTGTCGAAATATGCCCTGCCCCATCTTCAAAAATCGGCGAACCCGCACATATTGATGCTGTCGCCGCCGCTCGACATGGCGACCAAATGGTTCGCGCCGCACACCGCCTATTCGATGGCCAAATTCGGCATGAGCCTCGTTGTGCTCGGTCTCGCCGGCGAACAGCACGGCAAGATCGCGGTCAACGCGCTGTGGCCGCGCACCACCATCGCCACCGCGGCGGTGAGGAACCTGCTGGGCGGCGATGCGCTGATCAACATGTCGCGCAAGCCGGACATTCTCGCCGAGGCGGCCTGGCGCGTCTTCCAGAAACCCAAGACGTTCACCGGCCACTTCCTGATCGACGACACCTTCCTCGCCGCCGAAGGCATCAGCGACTTCGATCAATATCGGGTGAACCCGAGCCAGCCCTTGCAGGTCGATTTCTTCGTACCGGACGACATGCCGCCGCCGGCGGGGGTGAGTTTGAAGGCGATGAAAACGTAGCGCCCCTCCGCCTCATCCTGAGGGGCCCGCCATCAGCGCATTTACGCGCGTCTTCGACGCGCTATGGCGGGCGTCTCGAAGGAAGGGGCGGCCACATGGTTCGAGACTGTTACACAGCGCTCCTCACCATGAGGCCGATCAACGATTGAGCACTTTCATCTCGGCTTCCAAGCTACTAGATTCGGCCAATGACCACGCTCCTCATTTCCCATCCCGCCTGTGTCGATCATGTCGTGCCGTCCGGCCACCCGGAACGGCCGGAGCGCATGCGCGCGGTCGAGGAAGCGCTTGCCGCCGAACAGTTTCAGAACCTGGCGCGCGAACAGGCGCCGATGGCCGATGGCGACATTGTCAGCCTCGCCCACCCGCTCGACTATTTCGAGGCGGTCCGCGAAGCCTCGCCCTCCGAAGGCATGGTGCGCATCGACGCCGACACCTCGATGTCGCCGGGCTCGTTCGAGGCGGCGCTGCGCTGCGCCGGCGGGGCGGTGCTGGCGGTCGATGAGGTGATGACCGGCAAGGCGGCCAATGCCTTTGTCGCCACGCGCCCGCCCGGCCATCACGCCGAGACGGCCAAGCCGATGGGCTTCTGCTTCTTCAACAATGCCGCAATCGCGGCGCGCTACGCGCAGCAAAAGCATGGCATCGAGCGGGCCGCCATTATCGACTTCGACGTGCATCACGGCAACGGCACGCAGGATATCTTCTGGGCCGACAAATCGGTGCTCTATACCTCGACGCACGAAATGCCGCTTTATCCCGGCACCGGCGCCATCGGCGAACGCGGCGAATTCGACACCATCGTCAATGCGCCGTTGCGCGCCGGCGACGGCGGCGAGCAGTTCCGCGAGGCGCTCGAGACCGTGATCCTGCCGCGGCTGCGCCGCTTCTCGCCGGACCTCGTCATCATCTCGGCCGGCTTCGATGCGCATACACGCGACCCGCTCGCCAACCTCAATCTGGTCGAGGCGGATTATGCGTGGGTGACGAAGAAGCTGATGGAAATCGCCGACGAGACGGCACAAGGCCGTGTCGTGTCGCTGCTTGAAGGCGGCTACGATCTTCAGGGCCTGGCGCGTTCCGTCGCCGCGCATGTCACCGCGTTGATGCGGGGGTAGCACTCGTCATTCCGGGGCGCTCGCGCAGCGAGCGAACCCGGAATCCAGATACGCATTCTATCCGGTCTGGATTCCGGGTTCGCACCTTCGGTGCGCCCCGGAATGACTTGTTCGTCGCTATTTGGCCGTCAGCCCGCCATCGATCGGCAGATCCGCGCCGGTGATGAACGCCGCCTGGTCCGACAACAGATAGACGCACAAGGCCGCAACTTCGCTTGGCTGGCCCATGCGGCCGAGCGGAATCTCCGCGCTCATCTTCTCCATGGCACTGGCCGGATCGCGCGCGGTGCGGGCGATGTTGTCGACCATCGGACCTTCGAGGAACGACGGGCACACGGCATTGCAGCGGATCGGTGGCTTGTTGCGCGCGCCGAGCAGCGCCACGGATTTCGTCAGCAGCGACACGCCACCTTTCGAAGCGTTGTAGGCGGCAAGATTGTGCCCGCCGACCAGCCCCGACACCGACGACAGATTGACGATCGAGCCGCCGCGTTCCTTCAGCAACGGAAAGACGTATTTGCAGCCGAGAAAAGTGCCGTCGAGATTGATCGACAGGACACGCCGCCATGTCGCGAAGTCGAGCTTCTCGACGCTGCCGATGGCGACGATGCCGGCGGCATTCACCAGCCCGTCAATCGCGCCGTGGCGCTCGCTGATCTCGGCGACAACGCGCTGCCAGTCAGCTTCCGCGGTGACGTCGAGCGCGAGGTCCGCACCTTTGAGGTCCGTGGCGATCGCGAGAGCGCCCTGCGCGCGCACGGCAGCGACGACGGTAGAGCCGACGGCCCCGGCCGCGCCGGTGATGAGGATGATTTTGTCTTTCAGATTTGGCATGCGGACTTCTTACTTCACCCTCCCCTGCCATCAAACCCAGTCATTCCGGGGCGCGGCCGAAAGGCCGCGAGCGCGGAATCCATATCCCCTGTGCTGCGAAGTATGGATTCCGGGTTCGCACCTTCGGTGCGCCCCGGAATGACGAGGTATGTGAATAACCCCAGCTCCCCGCACTATCCTCAGGCGGCCTCGATCTCTAGGATGCCGCCGAAACCGGGATTTGCGAGCATGGCCGAAGCCTCCAACACCGACGTCAAGAAACTGACCTTCGAGCGCGCGATCGAGGAACTCGAATCGATCGTGAAGCGGCTGGAAGAAGGCAAGGTTCCGCTCGAGGAGTCGGTAGCGATTTACGAGCGCGGCGAGGTCCTCAAGGCCCGCTGCGAGGAGCTGCTGCGCCAGGCCGAGGCCCGGGTCGAGAAGATCACCCTCGACGCCTCCGGCAAGCCCGCCGGAACCGTTCCGCTGGACGTGGATTAAGCCCAGATCAGGCCTCGCGCCCAGGCCCGGGCGCGGCGAATTGCCCTGTTCGGTCAATATGGTGTAAGCCAGCCCTTGCCGGCCTTGTGCGCGACCGCCTGCCGGTTTGCGACCGGAGTCCATTTTGTCTGAGCCATCCAAGACCCCGCTGCTCGACCGCGTCCACATCCCGGCCGACCTGCGCAATTTCTCCGCCGAGCAGCTCAAGCAGCTCGCCGACGAATTGCGCACGGAGACCATCGATGCCGTGGCCAAGACCGGCGGCCATCTCGGCGCGGGCCTGGGTGTCGTCGAGCTCACGGTCGCGATCCACGCCGTGTTCGATACGCCGGCCGATCGCCTGATCTGGGACGTCGGCCACCAGGCCTATCCGCACAAGATTCTCACCGGCCGGCGCGACCGCATTAGGACGCTCAGACAGGCCGGCGGCCTGTCGGGCTTCACCAAGCGAGCCGAAAGCGAATACGACCCGTTCGGCGCCGCGCATTCCTCGACCTCGATCTCGGCCGGCCTCGGCATGGCGGTGGCGCGCGATTTGAAGGGCGACAAGAACAACGTCATCTGCGTGATCGGCGACGGCGCCATGTCGGCGGGCATGGCCTACGAGGCCATGAACAATGCCGGCGCACGCAACGAGCGGCTGATCGTCATCCTCAACGACAACGACATGTCGATCGCGCCGCCGGTCGGCGCCATGTCGGCCTATCTCGCCCGCCTCGGCTCCGGCGCGACCTATCTGAAGCTGCGCGACGTCGGCAAGCAGCTCACCAAGCATCTGCCGAAGAGCTGGGACCGCGCCATCACCCGCGCCGTGGAGCACGCGCGCGGCTATGTGATGGGCGGCACCTTGTTCGAGGAGATGGGCTTCTATTACTGCGGACCGATCGACGGCCATAACCTCGATCATCTGCTGCCGATCCTGCGCAATGTGCGCGACGCCGAAATCGGCCCGATCCTCGTTCATGTCGTGACGCAGAAGGGCAAGGGTTACGGCCCGGCGGAAACCTCCGCCGACAAATATCACGGCGTGGTCAAGTTCGATGTCGCCACCGGCGCGCAGGCCAAATCCAAGGGCGGCGCGCCGCAATATACGCGGGTGTTCGCCGACGCGCTGATCAAGGAAGCCCGCAAGGACGACAAGATCGTCGCCATCACGGCGGCCATGCCGTCCGGCACCGGGCTCGATCTGTTCCAGCAGGAATTTCCGGCGCGCACTTTCGATGTCGGCATTGCCGAGCAGCATGCGGTCACCTTCGCGGCGGGTCTGGCCACCGAAGGCTTCAAGCCGTTCTGCGCGATCTACTCGACCTTCCTGCAGCGCGCCTATGATCAGGTGGTGCATGACGTCGCCATCCAGAAGCTGCCGGTGCGTTTCGCCATCGACCGCGCCGGCCTCGTCGGCGCCGACGGCCCGACCCATGCCGGCGCCTTCGACACCGCCTTCCTCGGCTGCCTGCCGAATTTCGTGTTGATGGCGGCCGCCGACGAAGCCGAACTGACCAACATGGTGGCGACCTGCGCGGCCATCGACGACCGCCCTTCCGCCGTGCGCTATCCGCGCGGCGAAGGCACCGGCGCGATCATTCCGGCTGCGGCGATGCCGCTCGAAATCGGCAAGGGCCGCGTGCTGCGCGAGGGCCACAAGGTGGCGCTGCTGTCTTACGGCACGCGGCTCGGCGAAGCGCTGAAGGCCGCCGACGAACTCGCCGCGCACGGCTTGTCCACCACGGTCGCCGATGCGCGCTTTGCCAAGCCGCTCGATCTCGACCTCGTGCTGCGGCTTGCGCGCGAGCATGAGGTGCTGGTGACGGTCGAGGAAGGCTCGGTCGGCGGCTTCGGCTCCTTCGTCATGCAGGCGCTCGCCGAGCACGGCGCCTTTGACGCCGGTCTCAAATTCCGCGCCATGGTGCTGCCTGACGTCTTCATCGACCAGGACACGCCGGCGGCGATGTATGCGCTGGCCGGCCTCGACGCCAAAGGCATTGTCACCAAGGTGTTCGAAGCGCTCGGCAAGGACGCGACCGCCGAGACGGTGAAGCTGGCGTAAGCCGGCATCATGCCTGGCAAAGCCCGCATCGACCGTCTGCTCGTGACGCGCGGGTTGTTCGACAGCCGCGCCAAGGCGCAGGACGCCATTGCGGCGGGACTGGTGCGCGCCAACGGCAAGGTGATCGCCAAAGCGGCCGAAGAAGTGGCCACCGACGCGCAGATCGAAGCCAGCCCCGCCCATCCCTATGTTTCGCGCGGCGCGCTCAAGCTCGTCGCCGCGCTCGATCATTTCAAGTTCGACCCGAAGGACCGCGTCTGTCTCGACGTCGGTGCCTCGACCGGCGGCTTCAGTGAGGTGCTGCTCGAGCGCGACGCGCGGCGCGTTTACGCCGTCGATGTCGGCACCGCGCAGCTGCACAACAGCCTGCGCGGCAACCCGCGCATCGTCTCGCTCGAGCAGACCGATATCCGCACGCTCGATGCGGCAACGCTCGATCCCGCACCGGACTTCGTCGTCTGCGACGTCAGTTTCATCTCGCTCAAGCTGGTGCTGCCCGCCGCGCTAGAGCGCGCCGCCCGGCCCATGCAAATGATCGCACTGATCAAGCCGCAGTTCGAGGCCGGCCGCGCTCATATCAAGAAAGGCATCGTTCGCGACGAGGCCGTGCGCCAGGGCATCTGCGCCGAGATCGCCGCGCTGGTCGCCGCGCTGGGCGGCCGCGTCCTCGGCGTCGTCCCCTCCCCGATCGAAGGCGGCGACGGCAATGTCGAATATCTCATCGGCGCGACGTTTTCATAAACATCGGCGATAACTGTCATCGCTTTGCGTCATCGACCTGTGACCTTGACGCCACGCAACATGACCAAACTCGGCCTGCGGCCAAACGCAGCCTTTATTGCGCCACATCAAAGTTTACGGTCCCCGCCATGACGACAGGACAACCAGACTACGCCACCGGCGTTGAAGCGCCGGCGGGGGCCCTGCCGTGGCGGATCGAATTGCGCGCCACGGTGAAGCTCGCGCTGCCGATCGCGCTAACGCAGCTCGGCCAGGTGGCGATGATGACCAGCGACCTGATGCTGATCGGCCGCCTCGGCGATGTGGCGATCGCCGGCGCCGCGCTGGCGCATTTGATTCTGTTCGTCGGCTTCGTGTTCGGCATGGGCGTGATGTCGGCCGTGTCGCCGCTGGCGGCGCAGGCCTATGGCGCGCGCGAGCCGCGCATGGTGCGCCGCGCATTGCGCGTCGGCCTGTGGACCGCGTTGATGATCGGCGCGCCGATGACGGTGGCAATGCTCTTCGGCGAAGATTTTCTGCTGGCACTCGGTCAGGACCCGCAGGCCGCGCGGCTCGCCGGCCAATATCTGACCGGCCTGTGCTGGTGCCTGGTCCCCGGCTGGTGGTTCATCGCGCTGCGCGGCTTCATGGGCGCGGTCAACCGGCCGGAGCCGGCGCTGTGGATCACGATGGCCGCGGTCCCGGCCAATCTGTTGTTCGCTTATGCGCTGATCTATGGCGAGTTCGGTATGCCGCGCTTCGAGATGCTCGGCGCCGGCATCGCCACGACCATCGTCAATATCGGCATGTGCGCTGCGGCGCTGTGGGTCGCCTACACGCAGCGGCCCTTCCGCAAGTATCAGGTGCTCGGTCGCTTCTGGCGCATGGATTGGCCGCTCACCGGCAAGCTGCTCACGATCGGCGGGCCGATCGCCGGCGCGTTCCTGCTCGAATACGGATTGTTCGCCGCCGCTGCGATCCTGATGGGCTGGATCGGAACGATTGCACTCGCCGCGCATCAGATCGCGCTGCAAGTTGCTTCAATCATGTTCATGGCGCCGTTCGGCATCTCGATGGCGGCCACCGTGCGCGTCGGCCATGCGGTCGGCCGCCGCGATTCTGTGGAAACGCGGCGTGCCGGTTTTGCCGCCATCGCACTCGGCGCCGCCTTCATGGCGGCGATGGTGGTGCTCATCCTCGCGACGCGCCACGTCCTGCCGCTGGCCTTCCTCGACGGCGGCCATGCCGAGGCCGATGCCACTTTGGCCCTGGCCGCAACCTTGCTCGCCGCCGGTTCGACCTTCTTCATCGCCGACGGCGTGCAGACAATTGCTGCCGGCGCGCTGCGTGGGCTCAACGACACCCGCGTACCGCTGCTTTTCGCAACGTTGAGCTTCTGGATCATCGGCTTCGGCACGTCCTACACGCTGGCCTTTCCGGCCGGCCTCGGAGCGATCGGCATCTGGGTCGGCTTTACCGTAGGCCTCGCTTTCTATGCCGTGCTTCTGGTCTGGCGCTTCAACGCCCTGACCGCGCGCGGCTACATGCCGGACGCGCCGGGCCACGCCCACGGCTGATCGCCCCTTTCAGGGACGGGATAAGCAAGCTAAGTCCCATCCCATGACCGAGCAGCTCACCATCACCCGCCTGGGCCATCGCGGCGACGGCCTGGCCGACACCGCGGCGGGCGCGGTCTATGTGCCGTATACGCTGCCGGGCGAAACGGTGACGGTCGAACCGGTCGCCGGCCATCCCGACCGGCGCCGCCTGCTGCGCGTGGACAAGGCCAGCCACGAACGCGCCCAGCCGATCTGCAAGCATTTTGGCGTCTGCGGCGGCTGCGCCATGCAGCACTGGTCGCATGCCGAATACCTCCTCTGGAAACGCGGCCTCGTCGCCGAGGCGCTGGCGCACGCCGGCATCATCGCTCCGGTCGATCCGATCGTCGACGCCCATGGCGACGGCCGCCGCCGCGCCGTGCTGCATGCGCGCCGCGGCGACGGCAACGTGCTCGAGGTCGGCTTTGCCGCGCCGCGCGCTCACCACATCGTCGCCATCGACGAATGCCCTGTTCTCGCGCCCGGACTGGCCGGCATCGTGCCGATCTCGTGGGCCATCGCCGACATCCTGAAGCCTGTCAACAAACCGATCGATATCCATGCCACGGCAAGCGACCGCGGCCTCGATATCGACGTGCGCGGGTCCGGCCCGCTGCCGTCGGCGCGATTGTCCGAACTGGCGAAACTCGCCGACAAATACTCACTCGCCCGCATCACCCGCCACGGCGAACTGGTGCTGCAGCGCATTGAACCGACGCTGAAGATCGGCCGCGCCAACGTGCCGCTGCCGCCCGGCGCCTTTCTGCAAGCAACCGCCGCGGGCGAAGCGGCGCTCGCCGCACTCGTCGTCAAACACGCCGGCAAGGCGAAGCGGATCGCCGATCTGTTCAGTGGCATCGGCACTTTCGCGCTACGCCTCGGCGAGACGGCGCGCGTCCTGGCGGTGGACAGTGAGGCGGCCGCGATCAAGTCGCTGGAACGCGGCATCAACAGCGCGCCGGGCTTGAAGCCGGTCGAAGCACGCGCGCGCGATCTGTTCCGCAATCCGATGGTAGCGATGGAGTTCAAGGGCTTCGACGCCGTCGTATTCGACCCACCGCGCCAGGGCGCGGAGCGCCAGGCCCACGAAATCGCATCAAGCAAAGTGCCGCTGGTCATCGCGGTGTCGTGCGACGCCACGACCTTCGCCCGCGACGCGCGCATTCTCATCGACGGCGGCTACAAGCTCGCCAGCGTCACGCCGGTCGACCAGTTCCGCCACTCGCATCATGCCGAGATGGTGGGACGGTTCGAGAAATAAATGTCATGGCCGGGCCTTCGGCGCGGCTCGGTGATGACAACTACCTGAAATCCATTCCTTCACCCCAGCGCTCGCGCCAGATTTTCTCGCCGATGGTGCAGGAAACGCGCGGCTTGTCGGCGCTCGCAGGAATGACCTTCGCCTCCGGCTGACGGCCGGCAATCTCGAGTATCAATTTCTGGCGCGTCGCTTCGATGAACTTGTCGCGCTCGCGGATCGGAATGACGAAGGCGCCGGGGCCGCCGATAACACAGTCCTCGTAGTAGATGTCGAGATCCTCGATATCCATGGTCGCGTAGTTGAGCCGCTTGAGCAGGATCGGCAGGCCGTTGATGGTGATGCCCTCGGCGACGATCGCGTCGCGGGTCGGCACCACCAAGGGCCCGGAATTGTTGGCGCCATCGCCGGATACGTCGATGACCCGGCGTGCGCCGCGATAGCCGCTGGTATCGAACAAAGTGCGCGCGAACTTCAGCGCCCCGGAAATCGAGGTGCGCGATGCCCGGCGGGTCGGCTGGCGGGCAATCTCGGCGGCGACCGCATCGGCCGCTTCCGGTCCGTCGATCAGCCGCCACGGCATGACGACATGCTGGGTCGACGGCCCGGCCCATTCGACATACGTGACGGCAATCTTGCCGTGGCCGCCCTCGCGGATGGCGGTGAGGAATTCGCGCGAGGTCAATGCTTGGATGTAACCCTCGCGCTGCAGCGCCTGCTCGTCCGGGTCCATCGAATATGAAATATCGACGGCGAGCACGAGCTCGACATCAACCGGTATGGCGGAGGGGCTGAGATCGGCGAAGCGCGGATGCGGCGCGGCATAAGCGACCAGCGCATAGGCGGCGCACAGGGCGGCGCAAAGTCCGCCTCCGACAGCGCCGTAAAGACGAGACCGCCTCATGCCGCCCTCCTGCGTCGATGCACAGGACAGCCATGCTGACACGCCGCCGGGGCGGAAGAAAGACCGACTTGGACGGAAGTCTCAGCTTTCCAGCACGTCCGTTCCGGCGATCTCAATGCCGAAACCGCCCAAACCGACATAGGTGCGCTGGCTGGAGGTCATCAGCCGGATCGAGGAGATGCCGAGGTCTTTGAGGATCTGGGCGCCGACGCCGACATCGCGCCACTGCTGCGAGCGGGCGGTTTCGGTGCCAGTGGCCTCACCTTTCGGTATCGCCGCAACCGGCACACCGGCGGTGCCGTCGCGCAGATAAACGATGACGCCACGGCCGGCCGCCTTGAAGCGCTTGAGCGAGGCGCGGATCGATTTGCCGCCGCCGAACACGTCGCCGATCACGTCGGCGCGGTGCAATCGCGCCGGCACTTCCTTGCCATTGCCGATATCGCCGTAGACGAAGGCCATGTGATGCACTTCATCAAACGGCGTAACGAAGGCATAGCCTTTAAGCGGGCCGATCTCTGATTCGAGCGAGAACTCGCCGACCCGCGTCACCAGTTTCTCGCGCGCCTGGCGATAGGCAATGAGATCGGCGACGGAGATCTGGATCAGCTTGTGCTTCTCGGCAAAGGCCGTGACTTGCGGCCCGCGCATCACGGTGCCGTCGTCATTCATCAATTCGGACAGCACGCCGACCGGCGGCAGGCCGGCGAGCTTGCACAGATCGGTGCAGGCTTCGGTATGGCCGGTGCGCATCAGCACGCCACCCTCGCGCGCAACCAGCGGAAACACATGGCCGGGGCGGACGAAATCGGCGGCGCCGATATTGTCGTTGGCGAGCGCTCGCACGGTGTTGGTGCGTTCCTCCGCCGAGATGCCGGTGGTCATGCCGTGCTTGAGATCGACCGTAACGGTGAAGGCGGTGCCGAGCGGCGCGTCGTTCTTGGCGACCATCGGATCGAGATGCAGGCGCTGCGCGTCGGCCGCGGTGATGGTGGCGCAGACGATGCCGGACGTGTGGCGGATGATGAAGGCCATCTTCTCCGGCGTGCAGAGCGAGGCGGCAACGAACAGGTCGCCCTCGTTCTCGCGATCGTCGTCGTCGGTGACGACGACGAGCTCGCCCTTGGCGAAGGCCTTGATCGCCGCTTCAACTTTGCTGTGGGTGTTTAACATAAGACTCCAAGCCACCTCAGATAGAACTAAAGCTCGGGCTTCAAATTTCTATAGAGATCGTCGATTTCAGGGAAACGGATATCTTCATTGCCGATACGAATAAACGCACCATATTTTTCGTCGCCCGTAAGATTTTCCACCGCATGTCGGACAGCTAACTCAAGCCGCTCAAAGTGGATTGAATCACGACGAATTGAAAAATTTTCCATATCCGGACCTTTGAACAGGACTCCGGGCTCAGACATCGAGAATTTTCGCATATCTGCTTTCGTCATCTCTTTTCGAACGGCCACGGCAGGCTTTCGCCGACCTGGCCGCGATGCATCAGATAGTGATCGGCGATGACACATGCCACCATGGCCTCGCCGATCGGCACGGCTCGAATACCGACGCAAGGGTCATGACGGCCCTTGGTAAACAGTTCGGTGTTGGTGCCGTAGCGATCCACGGTCTTGCGCGGCGTCAGGATCGACGAGGTCGGCTTGACGGCGAAACGGGCAACGATCGCCTGCCCGGTCGATATGCCGCCGAGCACGCCGCCGGCATGGTTCGACAGGAACAGCGGCTTGCCGTCGTTCCCCATCCGCATCTCGTCCGCATTGTCCTCGCCCGACAATTCCGCCACGGCAAAGCCGTCACCGATCTCGACGCCCTTGACGGCATTGATGCCCATCAGCGCGCCGGCAATATCGCCATCGAGCTTGGCGTAGATCGGCGCGCCCAGCCCCGAAGGCACGCCTTCGGCGACAATCTCGATCACCGCGCCGATCGACGAACCCGACTTGCGCACGCCATCGAGGTACTCTTCGTAGAATTTCGCCTGCACCGGGTCAGGGCAGAAGAACGGATTTTTGTCGACCTCGGCCCAGTCCCAGCGCGAGCGATCGATCTTGTGCGGGCCCATTTGCACCAGCGCGCCGCGCACCACGAGGCCCGGCACGATCTTGCGGGCGATGGCGCCGGCGGCGACACGCGCCGCGGTCTCGCGCGCCGACGAGCGACCGCCGCCGCGATAATCGTTAATGCCGTACTTTACGTCATAGGCGAAGCCGGCATGGCCCGGCCGGTACTTGTCCTTGATCTCGGAATAGTCCTTGGAGCGCTGGTCGACGTTCTCGATCAACAGCATGATCGGCGTGCCGGTCGTGACCTGCTGGCCGGTCGCCTCGTCGGTGAAGACGCCGGACAGAATCTTCACCGCATCCGGCTCCTGCCGCTGCGTCGTGAAGCGCGACTGGCCCGGCCGGCGCTTGTCGAGGAAAACCTGGATCTCCTCCGCGGTCACCGGAATACGCGGCGGGCAGCCGTCGACCACGCAGCCGATCGCCGCCCCGTGGCTTTCGCCGAAGCTGGTGAACCGGAACAGGTGGCCGAAAGTGTTGAAGGACATGGGAGTTCCGCCGTTACCGCGGTTAGGTAGCTTGCGCCCGGGCGGGGGTCAAATTCGCCCGTTCAGGCATACTGGGTCAGTTCGGAGCCCCGGAACACGTAGACCACCCCCTGGACGATATCGACAAGCGGCGCGGCGGCCGGATGGACGATCCCGAGGCTGGCCATCAGACCGCGGCAAGTGCCGCCATGCGCCGCCGCCACGACGTCGCCCGCCAGAGTGTCGTACCAGCGCTTCATCCGCATCTCCACCATCCGGTAGCTTTCGCCATTCGGCGGCACGAAATGGTACTTGTCCTGCTCGCGCTGGGCGATGCGCACCGGGTCCTTGTGATGCAGCAGCGCGAGGGTCGCGCCTTCCCAGTCGCCGAAGGACAATTCGATCAGCTGCGGTTCGCGGCGGAAACCGTCGCGCGGCAGCTTGAGTCCTTCACGCACCCATTCCATCGTCTCGGTGGCGCGCAGCAGCGGGCTCGATACATAGTCGAGCGAGGCGGGATCGCGGCCTTCCTTGGCGAAGAGATCGCGCAGCACATTGCCGCAATGCCGCGCCTGACCCCGGCCCTTGTCATTGAGCGGAATGTCACGATGGCCCTGCAGACGCCCGGCCGCGTTCCAGTCGGTTTCGCCGTGCCGGATGTAATAAACAGTTCGCATTACAGATTGCGCATGATCTGATCCGAAAACCAGCTTCCAATTTTCGGGATCATGCGCGTTATTTTACGGGAAAGTCCGGCGCGTCCGGATGCTTGATGCCGACGACGTGATAGCCGGCATCGACGTGCTGGATTTCGCCGGTGACGCCGCTCGACAGGTCGGACAGGAAGAACACGCCGGCCTTGCCGACATCCTCCAGCGTCACGTTACGCCGCATCGGCGTATTGTATTCGTTCCATTTCAGGATGTAGCGGAAGTCGCCGATGCCCGACGCCGCCAGCGTCTTGATCGGACCGGCCGAGATGGCGTTGACGCGGATGTTCTTCACGCCGAGATCGGCCGCCATGTAGCGCACCGAACTCTCCAGCGCCGCCTTCGCCAGCCCCATCACGTTGTAATGCGGCATCCACTTTTCGGCGCCGTAGTAGGTCAGCGTCAGCATCGAGCCGCCATTCTTCATCAGCTTCTCGGCGCGCTGCGCGATCGCCGTGAACGAATAGCAGCTGATGAGCATGGTCTTGGTGAAGTTGTCTTCCGTGGTGTCGACATAGCGGCCGTCGAGCTGGTCCTTGTCGGAATAGGCAATGGCGTGCAGCACGAAATCCAGCGATCCCCAGGCCTGCTCGACCTGGGCGAAAACGGCGTCGATGGAGGCCGGATCGGTGACGTCGCAATGCCCGACCACCAGCCCGTCAACCTCCTCGGCCAAGGGTTCCACGCGCTTTTTCAGCGCATCGCCCTGATAGGTAAAAGCGAGGTCGGCGCCGTGGTCGCGGCAAGCCCGCGCAATGCCCCAGGCGATCGAGCGGTTGTTGGCCACTCCCATGATCAGCCCGCGTTTGCCGCGCATCAATTCCGAAACTTCAGCCATTTCCGTCCTCGCTTGGGCCGCCCGGCGGCCGCCTCCGTATGGCATAGGGTCCAAGGGCCATCAAGCAAACCGCCCCCGCCCCCACGGCCGATGTGAATTCGCGCCGCACCGCGGAATAGGACTGATGCGGCGGGGTTTTTCCTTCCAAGACCCCGGACCGGACCCTCACCCCGAGGCCCCCGGTCCGGGCAACCGGTTGACGGTCGCCCGGCAATCGGGTCGGCTTTCTCAGGAGCAAACGATTGGCCACGTTCCGCCATGAAATCGAGGCGACCATCCCGGCGTTGCGGCGCTACGCCCGGGCCCTGACGCGCGATGCCGATCTGGCCGACGATCTGGTGCAGGACACGCTGGTGCGGGCGCTGCGCTCGGAGCACTTGTTCCACGGCGGGGACATCCGCGTTTGGATGTACACCATCCTCGCCAACCTGAATCGCAACCGCCTGCGCGCGCTGTCGCGGCGGCCGACGATGACGCCCATCGACGATGGCGACGCCGCCGAGGCCGCGCCCGAAGCCGGCGGCCGCGACATCGAGCGCGCGCTGGCAACACTCGTCGACGAGCAGCGCCATGTTCTGCTTCTCGTCGTGCTCGAAGGCCTGAGTTATCGCGAAGTCGCCGAAATCCAGGGCGTGCCGATCGGCACCGTTATGTCGCGTCTCGCGCGTGCGCGCAGCCAAATCAAAACTTTCCTCGAGGGCGGGCGCCCGGCGCTCCGCCGCGTGAAATAGGACGGCCAAAATCATGACCGAACATGACAAGCCGGTGACAGAAGACGAACTGCATTCCTATGTGGACGGCCTTCTCCCCGATGACCGGCAGGAAGCGGTGGCGACCTGGCTCGCGGCCAATCCGGAAGCAGCAGCCCTCATCGCCGCTTGGCGCGCGCAAGCCGACGCCATACGCGCGCGCTACGGCGCCATCGCGAACGAGCCCATTCCCGAACGCCTGCAGCTCGACCGTATCATTGCCGGCGACATCGTGGCCGCGCGCCGCGGCAACCGGCCATTTCGCATGATGGCTGCGGCGGCGGTGCTGCTGGCCTTTATCGGCGGCGCCGCCGCCGGCTGGGCCGCACGTGGCGCACCCGATGCCGCGCCCTCGAACTTCGACCAAATGACCGCGCAGGCGCTCGACGCCTACAAACTCTATGTCGTGGAAGTGCGCCATCCGGTTGAAGTGCCGGGCGCAGAGGCCGCGCATTTGCGGCAATGGCTGTCGAAGCGTGTCGGCTACGAGCTCAGCATTCCCGATCTGTCGTCGCTCGGCCTGAAGCTGGTCGGCGGACGGCTGCTCCCCGGCCCGACCGGCAGCGCAGCGGCATTCTACATGTATGAGAACGCTGCCGGCGACCGCTACACGATCTATTGCGCCAAGGCGACGCAGGGCGAAACCGCGCTGCACTTCAAGACCGGCGAGAAGTATTCAGCGGTCACCTGGGTCGACGACAACATCGGCTATGTGGTGAGCGGGCCGTCCGACCGCGACAAGCTCGAGACGGTCGCCAAGAATATCTACGGCCAGATGGATAAAGGGCCGGAGAAGAAGGGGTGACTTGCCCCGGACGCGTTGCAGCACGAAGTGATGCGACGCAGAGCCGGGGCCGCCGCAGACACAGAATTTGGGAAGGTCCGGTTCTGCAATGCATCACGGCGTGACGCATTGCGCCCGGGACAGGTTCAACCCAGATCCTTCCTTGGATCGTAAGGCCTGTCGTCGCGCAGTTTCTCGATTTCGCGCTTCAACTCTTCATCGACGCTGTCGGGCAGCATCACCCGCACAGTGGCGAACAGGTCGCCGTGGCTCTTGCCGCCCTTGGCTTTCAGGCCTTTGCCTTTGAGACGGAACGTACGACCGGCATTCGTGCCGGCCGGAATCGCCAGTTCAACCGCGCCATCGAGCGTCGGCACGCGAACTTTGCCGCCCAGCACCGCCTCATAAAGCGTGATCGGCAGGTCGATGCGCAAGTCGTCGCCGTCGGCCTTGAACACCGGATGCGGCGCGATGTTGATCGTAATGATGGCGTCACCGTTACGGCCGAGCGGCCCAGGATAGCCCTGCCCCTTCAGCCTGATCTGCTGACCGCTGGCGATGCCGGCCGGAATCTTGACCTCGACATCCTTGCCGGTCGGCAGGCTGACGCGCGTGCTCGCGCCTTTGGCGGCATCGGTCAGCGAAATGGTGAGCGAAGCGGCAAGATCCTGCCCGGTCGCCTGCGAGCCGAAGTCTTCCGGCTCGAACTCGGCGGCATGGCCGCGCGGGCCGGCGCCGGCGCGGCCGCCGAACATGCCGCGCAGCAGATCCTCGAAGCCCGAGCCGCCGGCACCGCCCGCGCGGCGCTGGAAGCCATCGGGTCCGAAGGAGAAACTCTCGAAGCCACCGCCGCCTTGGCCGAAACCCTGCCCAAAACCGCCGGCGCCAGGATGGAAACCGCCGCCCGGCTGGCCAGCAAAGCCCTGAAAGCGCGGCTTGCCCTCGGCGTCGATCTCACCGCGATCGAACGCCTTGCGCTTCTCGTCGTCGCCGACGATCTCGTAGGCGGCGTTCAGCTCGGCAAAGCGCGAGGCCGCCTTGGCATCGTCCTTGTTGGCGTCGGGATGGTGCTTTTTGGCAAGTTTGCGGAATGCGGATTTGATCTCCGCCTCGCTCGCGGTCTTGGACACCCCCAAAACGGTGTAGGGGTCACGCATCCCTGACAACTCCCGTCAAACCCGGTGAAACAGCCCCGTCCGGCAGCTTAATGCCACCGAATCGAGACTTAATGTGGGGTTCCTGTTGCCGCGATGCAACGGAGCACAGGCGCGTTCCCGCGCATCTTCAACGCGTGGGCGGCCTACGACCGCTTCCAGGGCTTCATCGAGCGGACTTCCCAGGCCCCCTTATGCGGCCGGCAGGCCTCGCCCTTCAACCAGGCCTCCTTGGGGCCGTTGACGTAGCTCGCCAAGAAGTCGTGGCAGGTCTGCGCGCCATTGGCATAGGCCTGCGCGATCGGCGTTACGGTACCGCGCGCGCCGGTCGCCGGATTTTCCCAGGGCTGGCTCGAATCCTTACCGCCGCGCGCCAGTACTTCCTTCACGGCGGCGCGGGCGAAGGCGAGGTCGGCAGCGGGCGGCAATTCGTCGGCGTCCTTGGAACCCGGTGGCGGGGTGATGGAGCCGGTAACGTCGGAATTGGATCCGAACACCGAATCGAACTGGCCCGACAAACTGCAACCGCCTGCAGCGAGTGCGACAAGCATTGCCGACACGCCGGCCATCCCGCGCCATAGGCGTGGCCCGACGGTTCCTCTATATAAGGCCCGACGGTACCTAGGGGCCATTTCACAGGCCGGCTGACGGGTCGGAAGACCGGTCACGCGAGACACTCCCGAAAGACTGGACTTGCAGATGTCCGAAACGACACCGATTGAGCACACAGTAAAGTTAACGACTGGTGATTTTACCGAGGCCGACGAGCCGATGCGGCTGTTCGCCGCCTGGCTGGGCGACGCCACACAATCTGAGCCGCGAGACCCGACCGCGATGACGCTCGCCACGGTCGACAGCGACGGCCTGCCGAACGCGCGCATGGTGCTGCTCAAGGGCGCCGACGAACATGGCTTCGTCTTCTATACGAATACCGAAAGCCAGAAGGGCAATGAACTCGCCGCCCAGGCCAAAGCCGCCTTGGTGTTCCACTGGAAGTCGCTCAACCGGCAGATCCGCGTGCGCGGTGTCGTTGAACGCGTGACGCCGGAAGAAGCGGACGCCTATTTCGCGACGCGCCCCAAGCAGGCGCAGATCGGCGCCTGGGCCTCGCAACAGTCGCGGCCGCTGGAAAGCCGCCTCGCCTTCGAGAAGGCCATCGCCATCAATGCCGCCAAATACGCCCTCGGCACGGTGCCGCGGCCGCCGCACTGGTCGGGGTTCCGCATCGTCCCCTCGTCCATTGAGTTCTGGCACGACCGTCCGTTCCGCCTGCACGACCGTATTGTGTTCAAGCGCGAAAAACCGGGCGCGCCGTGGAGCAAAACGCGGCTCTATCCGTGATATGACGGTTCCGGAGACACAACGAATGCCCACCAGCCCATCCAACCAGCCACGCCGCACCTTGCTCCTGACCGGGGCCAGCCGCGGCATCGGGCATGCGACGGTGAAACGTTTTTCCGCCGCCGGCTGGCGCGTCATCACCTGCTCGCGTCATCCGTTTCCGGAAAACTGCCCGTGGGACGCCGGGCCCGAGGATCACATCCAGGTTGACCTTTCCGACGAAGCCAACACCGTCGAGGCGATCGCGGAAATCAAACGCCGCCTCGAGCGCGGCGAACTGCATGCGCTGGTCAACAACGCGGCGATCTCGCCGAAGGCCGACGGCGGCAAACGACTCGGCTCGCTCGACACCAATATCGGCACTTGGCAGCGCGTGTTTGCGGTGAACTTTTTCGCGCCGATCATGCTGGCACGGGGGCTGGTCGATCAGCTCAAGGCCGCCAACGGCGCCGTGGTCAACGTCACCTCGATCGCCGGTTCGCGCGTACATCCCTTCGCCGGCGCGGCCTATGCCACCTCCAAAGCGGCGCTGGCGTCGCTGACGCGCGAAATGGCCAGCGACTTCGGCCGTCTCGGCATCCGCGTTAACGCTATCGCGCCGGGCGAGATCGACACCTCGATCCTGTCGCCGGGCACCGAAAAGATCGTCGAGCAGATCCCGATGCAGCGGCTCGGCACGCCGGACGAAGTCGCCAAGATCATTTACGTGCTCTGCACCGAGACCAGTTCGTATGTGAACGGCGCGGAAATCCACATCAATGGCGGCCAGCACGTCTGACCGCTGCAATTCGACTCAAATAATCACAGCGCCTGTGGCGTCGGCCTTGTCGCAGGCTCGCGGCGGCGCTGCAAGCCGGCGAATTTCAGCCTGTGCGTCTCACCGCACGGGCACTTGAAATCCATCGGTGCCTTGAGCGGGTTGATCATATCCTCGTAGGCAATGCGGCTGATGACCGCGATGCCGGTCTCCGGACAGGTGATGATGATGCGCGGTCGGCCCATGGTTTCCCTCCAGCGGCTACGCCTGCTTTCAGTCAATGAACGCAGGGGGATGCGGGGAGTTCCACGGTTTCGAGCGTGTCAACAGGCGGCTACAGCCACTTCTTCCATTTGAAGAAGAGAATCGGCCCGATGGCGGCGCACAGCATGATGACCAGCGCCAGCGGATAGCCGGCGAGCCATTCCAGCTCCGGCATGTGCTTGAAGTTCATGCCATAGATCGAGGCGACCAAAGTCGGCGGCATGAAGATCACGGCTGCGATCGAGAAGATCTTGATGATGTCGTTCTGCTGGATCGAGACGATGCCGAGCAGCGCATCGAGCAGGAAGGTGATCTTGCCGGCAAGATAAGTGGCGTGGTCGGACAGCGAGATCACGTCGCGCTGCATCGAGGTCAGCTGAAGTTTGTAATCCTTCGGCCACTTCATCGCCTCCGCTTCGTTGGCGAGGAACGACAACAGGCGGCCGACCGAGACCTGACATTCGCGCACTTTCGAGGTGAGGTCGCCCTTGCGGCCGAGCGTCTTGAGCACGTCGTTATAGGACGGCGGCCCGGCGCCCTCCTCCGGCTCGAAGATCGTATGCGACACTTTATCAACCTCGGCGGCGACACGCTCAAGAATGTCGGCGGAGCGATCGACGATGGCGTCGAGCAGGTCCATAAACACGCTGTCGCCAGTCACCTTCGGCCCGCAGAAACGGCCGAGCTTGTGCTCGATCAGCGCGAAAGGCCGCGGCGTGTCGTAGCGCACGGTGCAGAGGCAGTGCTTGGTGAGAATGAAGGTGACGGCGGTGGTTTTTGGCGTCGCCGAGTCGGACTGGCACATCAGGGTGGCCGTCATGAAGCGCGCGCCGTTTTCGACATAGAGACGGCTGGAGACTTCGATCTCCTGCATTTCTTCGGCCGTCGGCACCGCGATGCCGAGGATCTGCTCGACCAGTTTGTCTTCCTGGACGGTCGGGTTGAGAAGATCGATCCAGACCGGCGAGTCCGGCGGCTCATCGCCGGGCTCCACCGGAACGCGTTCAAGAAGGGTGCCGCGCTGGACATAGATCGAAAGCATCACTCACCCTGGGCCATCACCGCCGAAGCCGGTGAGCTTTCATGGCAAGAACGCATCATCCGGCGCAAGCCGGAAAATGCGCGCGCCGTCCTTCAAGGCGTCACAAAGCCGGCCGCGCACATGTCGAGCGCGGCGTGGTGAACGTCACCCAGTTCTGAGAAACGTGGTGCGGCCGGGCTCTCAGATGGCGCGGGCCGCGCGCTGTACCGTGAGCGGTTGGCTTAGTCGCAGTCGTTCGGCAGGAAGCGCTTGGCTTCGACCGGCTTGCGCTCCGGCTTGTGGCGTACGGCGCCGGCGACGGCGGAGATGCCGATCTTGCCGTAACGCTCGTTGAGCTGGCTCGACGAGCCCTGTTGCTGCTGTTGCTGCGGACGCTCAGTACGCTCCGTACCCTTGGGCGCGGTCATTTCAGTGTTGCTCCATAGTCCTTGAGGTTTCCTCGAGGGTGTTTGTTGTCGCCAACTGGGGCGGAATTGCGCAACCAAACGCGATTTGACTGTGACTCTGGCGCAAAACCGGGCCGTTGAGACTATCGGGTCCAGTATACCCTTTGTTATGGTAAACCCCCTGTTAACACGTTGTAGGCAAGGTCTTTTTTCGGACGAGCGCAAGAGTTCCGCGTTGCGCGTGTTAAAAAGCCGGAAAAACTGCGGCTTTCCTGCAACAGCCGCACAGGAACAGCCGTCGCGAAGTTAACAAGCGTGGCAAAATCACGTCGTCTTCGCTTAATTGCATTGCGGCAGTGGACAGGTCGGGCGCTGAACGAGCGACCGGGAAAGAGGACGAAAATGCGGGCTAAGGGACTGATTTTGGCTGTGTTTGGCGTCGGGCTGATGCTCGGTGGTTGTATGCAGACCACGGTCGAGCCGGCCTCAGAAGCCAGCATGACTCCTCGCGACAAGAAGCTGCTGGCCGCGGCGCCCTACGAAAAGGCGACAATTCCTGAGCCGTATCAACGCCATATCGTCGGCTATCACCGCAAGGAAGTGCCCGGCACGATCGTCGTCGATTCGGACGCGCGCTATCTCTACTACGTGCTCGATGGCGGCAAGGCGATCCGCTACGGCGTGACCGTCGGTGAAGAAGCGCTGGCCTGGTCGGGCGTCGCCAAGGTTGGCCGCAAGGCCGAATGGCCGACCTGGACCCCCACCGCGGACATCAAGAAGCGCATGGATGTGCCGAACTTCGTTGGCTCCGGCCCGCAGAACCCGATGGGTGCGCGCGCGCTGTACCTCTACGAGGGCAACAAGGACACGCTCTACCGCATCCATGGCACCAACCAGCCGGAATATATCGGCCAGGCGATTTCCTCGGGCTGCATCCGCATGACCAACGAGGACATCATCGACCTCTACAACCGCGTGAAGCCGAACAGCGTCGTGGTGGTGCTGGCTCCGGGCCAGGGCGACTCGCCCTTCAGCCCGACGGCGAAGCCGCGCATGGCGTCGGTCAGCCTGTTCGACTGATCAGCGCTGAAATTCAAAGTTACGGGGACTGAGACGGAAACGGCGCCTTTGGGCGCCGTTTTTGTTTAGCCCAGCGTCACGCGCACGATTTCCGGCGGCATGCCGAGCCGCATCGGCACAATGCTGGTGCCGAGGCCGCCCGAGACAATCATCGTCCGATTCTGCTCGATGATCCGGCCGTAGGCGAAGCGCGCGCCATAGGCCGACGGCGCCCAGAATGGCGCAACGAAAGGCGGCCGGATCTGGCCGCCATGGGTGTGGCCAGCGAGCGTGAGCGATACCCGCTCCGGGACCTGGACGAAAATGTCGGGCTCATGGACCAGCAGAATCACCGGATCGGCGGTGTCGCAACGCTTGAGCGTGCCGGGCAGATCGTCGACGCCGCGAAAGCGGCCATGGCCGAGCCGGTGGGCAATCTGATCGCCAAGACCCGCCAGCCAGAATCGCGCGCCCGGCTCGCCGAGCAGCACCGCATCGTTCTCCATCAAGGGGATGCGCACATTGCGCAACGCCGCGCGGGTCGGTTCAAGACCATGCCACCAGTCGTGATTGCCGAGGATCGCATAAACGCCAAGACGCGCCTTGAGCCGCGCGAGTTCGAATGACCAGCCTTCCGGCGGCACGACCTCGGTAACAAAGCGATGCGTGGCGAAATAATCGCCGAGCAGCACCGTCAAATCGCTGCCAAGCGCGTTGGCGGCATCGACCACCTGGCGCACGCGCTCGATGCCCATATTGGGGCCACCGGCGTGGATATCGGCGATGACGGTGATGGTCAGGCGCTGCCCGGCCCGCCACCCCGGCGGGCTGAGGTGGTAGTCGGTGATCGACAGGCCGTTGGCAGCTTCCAGCGCTGCATAAGCGGCCGTGCCCGGCACCACCACGCCGGCAAGGCCGGTGAGACCGAGGCCGGCCTTGATGAGCCCGCGGCGGCTGATGCCGGATGCGGCCGGCGGTGGCGGCGCCGATCGGCGCACATCGAAGGTCATGCCCCGGAACTAGCGCAAAAGGTTGAAAGGAAAGTAGACGCCGCCCCGCGATTTCTTGCGCTTCATCGCCGGCCGCGGCCGCGGCAATGGCACGTCGGCAATCGCGATCGGCGCCGTTTTGGCCGGTTCGGCGGCAGCATCGTCGGCGTCGTCGGCGTGTTCCTCCGGGGCGGGCTCGTCCGGCTTTTTCTCGGACTTGGCTTCTGATTTGGCATCGCCCTTGGGGTCAGCTTTAGCGACCTCGGCCGGTTTCGGTGGTGGCGGCGGCGGCGGTGGCGGCTCGAGCACATTCCATTGGCACATGCGGAAGCCGCCGCGGCGCTGCGCCAGATCCACATGAATATGCTCTTCGTGATAGCCGTCCGAACCGGGGCCAAGCACGGTAGTGAAGCGCGCGCAGGCCGAAGCCCGCAAATCGGTCCGTACGTCCTTGGCGAAAGTCTTGTCGGTGAGCAGCACGCTCTTCTTGTCGGTGAAGGTGATGCTGCGGACGTCGACCGCATTGCCCTTGCCATGCTCACTGAGCTTGGCGCCGAAGATGCGGTTACGGCCACGGCAGCTGTAGTCGTCGTAGGTCTCGACGCTGGCAAGCGTCTGGCCGTTCTTGGTGACCCGCGCTGCAACGTCGTCGCGCACCCACAGCGTGAACTGTTCCGCCATCTCACAACGCAGGAACGGGGCCGGCCTGATGTCGATGCGTCTGTCTTTGTTGATGAGGACGGCCTCGAGCTCGACCATGTCTTCGCCGCCGCAGGCGCCCGGCCCAATCAGGCGCGGGATCGGTCTGAGCTTGGCCGTTTTTTCCAGCCGCTGCCGGCACTCCGAGGGCGCCGACGTGACCGCAGCACCCTGGAAATCGGCGCCAGCGGCCTCGCGGAACGACAGAGGCTCACGCCATGGCGCAGGGGTCGCAGGCGTTGCCGGTATCGCAGGCCGGGAGCGCGGCAGTGGCACATCATCGGCGAACGCGGGCAGGACGGCCGACAACAGCCCGCCCCCCACTGCGATGCAAAATGCTGCCGCCAATCGCCTCATTGTTCGCGATCTCTGACACGAATGCGGCGTTTGTGCGAGGCACAAATCGAACCGGCCCACAACGCCGACGCTTTCACTTTCGTCCACGACCGCTAATCTATCCGTGACCGGCGAGGGGCCGGTCCAAAAAGCCGACAGGCTGCGGCGGCGATACAAGCCGCCCAACAACACGGAGAGGGAATTCCATGCTTGGACTGATGCAGGGCTGGCCGCTGTTATGCCAGCGCATCGTCGATCACGCCGCCACATTCCATGGCGAGCGCAAGGTCATCACCCGCTCGGTCGAAGGACCGATCGTCGAGACCAATTACGCCGAGATCCGCAGGCGCGCGCTCAAGGTGGCGCAGCGGCTGGATAAGGACGGCATCAGGCTCGGCGACCGGGTGGCGACTTTGGCGTGGAACACCTGGCGGCACCTGGAATGCTGGTACGGTATCATGGGCATCGGCGCCATTTATCATACCGTGAACCCGCGTCTGTTCCCCGAGCAGATCGTCTGGATCGTCAATCATGCCGAAGACCGCATGATGTTCGTCGATCTCACCTTCGTGCCGCTCATCGAGAAGATTGCCGACAAGCTGCCGACCATCGAGCGCTATGTCATCCTCACCGACGCCGCGCACATGCCGCAGACGACGCTCAAGAACGCGGTCGCCTATGAGGACTGGATTGCGCAAGTCGATGGCGACTTCGCCTGGAAAGAGTTCGACGAGAACACCGCCGCCGGCATGTGCTACACCTCCGGCACCACCGGCCACCCGAAGGGCGTGCTCTACTCGCATCGCTCCAACGTGCTGCATTCGATGATTGCGGCGATGCCCGACGCCATGGCGGCGTCGAGCCGCGACACGATCCTGCCCGTGGTGCCGATGTTCCATGCCAATTGCTGGGGCCTGGCGCTGACCGCGCCGATGGTCGGCGCGACGCTGGTGATGCCCGGGCCGAAGATGGACGGCGCCTCGATCTACGAACTGCTCACCAAATACAAGGTCAGCTTCACCGCCGCGGTGCCGACCGTATGGCTGATGCTGCTGCAGGATCTCGAAAAGACCGGCGGCAAGCTGCCCGACCTCAAGCGCGTCGTCATCGGCGGCTCGGCCTGCCCGCGCGCCATGACCAAGACCTTCCAGGACGTCTACGACGTCGAGGTCATCCATGCCTGGGGCATGACCGAGATGAGCCCGCTCGGCTCGCTCTGCACCATGAAGCCGGAATACGTACACCTCACCGGCGACGCCAAGCTCGACATCGAGATGAAACAAGGCCACCCGCCGTTCGGCGTCGAGATGAAGATCACCGACGACAACAACAAGCCTCTGCCCTGGGACGGTAAGGTGTTCGGCCGGCTCAAGGTGCGCGGGCCGGCGGTGGCCAAGAGCTACTACAAGGGCGAAGGCAACGAGGCCTTCGACAAGGACGGCTGGTTCGACACCGGCGACGTCGCCACCATGGACCCTTACGGCTATATGCAGATCACCGATCGCTCCAAGGACGTGATCAAGTCCGGCGGCGAATGGATCTCGTCGATCGATCTGGAAAATCTCGCCGTCGGCTATCCCAAGGTGGCGGAAGCCGCCGTAATCGGCGTTGCGCATCCCAAATGGGACGAGCGGCCGCTCCTCGTCATCGTGCTCAAGAAGGGCGAGACAGCCACAAAGGATGAAATCCTCGGATTCATGCAGGGCAAATGCGCCAAGTGGTGGATGCCGGACGATGTCGCCTTCGTCGACGAAATTCCCCACACTGCGACGGGGAAGATTCAGAAGATTACGCTCAGGAAGCAGTTCGCGGATTATCGGCTTCCGGCGGGAGAGGCGGCGGAGTGAGATGACCGGGCCCAACCCTTGCGTCATGGCGCAGTCTGCGCCGAACGAGGTAGGCGCAGACGCGGGCTATTTGCTCCGCCCGAAAATGAATCAATCCGTGAACGCCGTATCGAAATGGCATAAATATCTGGACCGAAGATGCTTTTACAAACCGTCCGTCCAACAATGTCGACCGCCGGACGGACGCAGCACGCCCACCACCGCCGGACATGTCCACGGGAAAGGCGACTCGGTCTCCGCGCCCGGCAATCAATATGACCGGACAATCGACATCTCCCCATGCGGGGTCGATCTTCGAAAGCTCACCGATCCGCCACAAGAGTGATTTGACATAGCCAATTCGCAGCCTTCGCACATCCGATGCCACATGAGCGACGACGTCCAACGCCGCGCCAGACGCCCGCACCGCCAGATCACCCACGACTTGAAAGTTCCGCAAGATCAGAATGAGCGTCCCGAAAGTCGCATCGCGCAAGAAACGAGAAATCAGAGCCGACGGCGCATGCTCGAACAGACCGACGGGAGAAATCAAAATAACCGCGTTAATCTTTGTCTTCGGCGATCTCTCCTTAAGACAACGAATCGCATGCGACACTTTGATCGCGCCCTCCGAATGGCCAATCAATGTCACGACGCATGGCTTAACGCCGCCGATATAATTCACCGCGGCCATCGACTCGATCAAGATAGAGTTCTTTTCTCCGGCCACCGGCTTGGTTTCCAGACTGACGACCCGTGTGTCCGCAGCACTCGCCAGGTGACCGCAGAACCTGACAAGCGAATGGGCGCCGCCAGCGGACCAGCCCGGCAAAAAAAATATCGCACCGCCTTCAAGAGAGTCACGACCGTAGCTCCTCGAGACGACCTCGACGCTCTTGCCATCGACGTCGACCGTCTGGAGAACGGCGCCGCCTCCATCGTCGTCGTCATCGATACAAGATAGAAACGATTCAATATCGTTGATCTTTAGTTCGACGATCGAACACAGATACACGACAACGATAAAGATCGTATCGATGTAATGCCTGTGAACCGACTGCAAAATACCGATTGGAAGCGACACAAGCACCGCTATGAACATGTACTTGGCGTACCGCCACAGTATCGAGATCGACGCGCTGCAGTATTCAATAACGGCCTCATATACACGGACGGCATCGCTTTCAAAATGATCTTCAAAGACCTGTAGTGCACGCTGATTCTGCGTTTGGAATTTCATATTCCATATCGCGACCATGCCAAGAATCATCGTCATCATGAGCCAGAACGAAGTCCACGCCATTCGCTCCGATGGAATCGTGAGAACGACGCATGTTTCGAACAATCCAAATAAAAAAGGAATCGCTGTGTCGAGAAATTTCTGCCTATAGGCATGAAACTGGTCGTTCGTCGCATAGGCATGCCAGATCGTCATAATCCCGAGGATTGAGATGACTATCTTCACAAGAGAATTGACGGGAACGATTGACCAATCGAGCGTCGAAAGCGCCTTGCTGAACGTTTCGACTAGGCTATCCCCGCCGCGGGAGTTGTCCACCATGACCCAGAGGAAAGCCGCGAGGGGCACAGCTTGGACGACGGTGATCAGAGAATTGTAAGTGCCTGCTCCATAGGGAGACAGCGGCTCCCTGATGCTATGCATGACACGCTTTCGCCGCCCCATTTGCGCCCCCCATATTGTGACAATTATATGTCGCCTGGGTTGTGCACCGCCAGATCTTTTACACGTAAAAATTGCGATTATTGAAGCGCTTTGACCGCCAGAGGGACCGGTCAAAGCACTCGGCAATGGCCGACTCAGGAGGACGGCTCAATTCTAACTTTGGTTGCCTCGTCCGCCTTACCGCCGCAATATTTCTCGATCGCCTCCCCGAACACACCCTCCCCTTGCGCCTTCGCGAACAGCGTCATCGACGATCTGAATTTCATATCGTCGGGCGATCCGAAAATTTCTGCGACCGAACGCCCCGACACACCAACCAACTGCGTACACTCAACAAGACGCGGGCCCAAGACCGGATGCGCGAGATAAGCCCGCGCCTCGTCGAGGCCGGAGATCGCATATTTCTGCGACATCATGCTGAGCCCAAGCCCCGCAATCTGCGGGAAGATGAACCATATCCAGTGCGTCCGCTTCCTTCCGCGGCGCAATTCATCGCAGGCGGTCGCGTAGACCGCCGCCTGCGCGGTAACGAACCGATCGAGATTAAAAACATCCTGCGTCATACCCGTCACCACGCTTCGTAACTAAGATACCGAGTTCTTTTATCGACAATTAATGTCCGCACCTTGGGCACGCTCGTTAACGTGTTCGCAGCGACCAGGGTCCAGAGGAAACGGCGCTGAAGCGTCAAGCCGGCGAAATGATTCCGGCGGATCGCGGATAGCGTTTATTGTCGATGCTGTCGGCGTGGGCCGCAATGCCCGACGCATATTTATGCCATGTTGTGGCCACGCCCCGGCCGGTTTGCGACAGCACCTGTTCCCACGCGCAATATCACCAATTCATGCAGCGGTAACGGAACGTGACGGCACCATTGTTCCCTGGTGACGTTATCTTGGCACCTGCTAGGGCGAACCGCCCGGACTAACCCCGAAGAACGATGATCACATCACGCCTCGCGCAGTCGAGCGTGCGAGCGATGTTTCGCGCCTTAAAGGGTGCAATCAACCAACGGAGGGACCGATGATCAATATCGACCTGCCGCCCCTCTGCCCCGTCTGTGGTGGCAAGACCCGATTGAGAGAGATGCATCGCACGCCGCGCGGTGACGGATACAGTTGTTTTTTCCGCTGCGTCGACTGTCGCACCGATTACCCGCGCAAGCTGACGGCCGATGATGCGAAATCCGCTGGCTTCCTGTCGGCGCCGTCGACCGGGGACGGGAATCGGGATCCCGCGGCACAGGGCTGAAGCCGACTTGGAACACGACTTGGGAAATCGCAAGTCCTCGGGTAAAAGGCCGCGACGGCGGCGCCGGCATCCGGCGCTGCGTTTTTCAAGGAGCGCCGGAATGCCGATTACCCGCCGGGCCGCCTTGCTCGCGGCCATTGCCGCGAGCCTCGCGCCCTTCCCCGCCACCGCACAGACCGGAAAGACTATGACCACTGCTTCAGGCCTTCAGATCCAGGACACCCAAGCCGGCACCGGCGCCACGCCCAAGCGCGGCCAGACCTGCGTGATGCACTACACCGGCTGGCTCTATGAGAACGGCCAGAAGGGCAAGAAATTCGATTCGTCCGTCGATCGCGGCGAACCCTTCGAATTCCCGATCGGTACCGGCCGCGTCATCAAGGGCTGGGACGAAGGCGTCGCCACCATGAAAGTCGGCGGCAAGCGCACACTCATCATCCCGCCGGAGCTCGGCTACGGCGCGCGCGGCGCCGGCGGCGTCATTCCGCCGAACGCGACGTTGATCTTCGACGTCGAATTGCTCGGCGTGAAGTAAGCGCGGCGCTTGAAAAAATGAAACGGCCTCCGGTGCCAAACGCGCCGGAGGCCGTGTTGCATTAAGAGCCGGTTAACCATGATTTCTTAATGTCCGTTAACGGTTCAACCGGGAATGGACGCGCGTGACGACAGCGATCGGCTCAAATCCTTACGGCGCCGCGGGCGCCGCCTATGGCTCGCAAACCGCCAGCACCGCGGCAACGACAACCAAGACGACGGACAAGACCGGCGACAACACGGGCTCAGCGACAAGCAGCACCGACACGGTCGATTTGTCCGACGCCGCCAAGGCCTACCTCTCGAACCAAACGACCAACGCGGCAAGTCTGGCCGCGACGGCGCGAAAATGGTTCGACGCGCAGTACAAGACGACCGGCCGCTCGTCGCCAATGCTCGACGGTAGTGTGGCGCTCGACATGACCTCGATCAGCCGCGAAACGCTGTCAGCCATTGCCGCCAATACCGACAACCTGTTCAGCCAGGACGAAGTGCTTGCCGCCGGCGCGACGCTGCAGAAGCGCTTCGACGATGCATTGGCGCCGCATGTCGTCGTCGCCCGCCACACCGGCGATTATGCCGGCCTTTACAAGGCCGCCGCCGACTATCTCGACAAGGCCGGCGCCGATGAACGCGCGACGCCATTGTGGATCAGCACCCGGAAAGCCGTCGATGAGGGACTGGCGCTGGCGCGGCAATCGCCGATGAAGGCGCCGCAAACCACGAACGGCAATGACCCCATTGCGGCGCTGCTGCAAAAGACATCGCAGGTCGCCAATGCCAGCAATGCGACCTCCGACGCCGCGATTGTCACCGATGCGCGGGCGCGGCTCGATGCGCTGGCCAACAAGGCGCGCGACGCCGGCACCGAGCTGGTGTTCGATTCAACACGCAAGACCGGCCAGTTCGTCGACTTCACGAGTTTCAGCAACCAGTCGCTGGCTCTGGTCACGCTCAATCAGGATGGAAAGTTCTCCGCGGAAGAAGCGCGCGCGGCCAAGGCAGAACTGTCCCAGCGTCACCGCGCCAGTCTCATGACAGTCTTCAGCGGGTCCAGCGGCTCGACCGATGCCGGCAGTCAGAGCCTGGCTCTGATCAGCCACTACAACAAGATGAGCGCCGCCGAGAAGGCGGCCTCGGGCTACAACAGCGATCTGCAAAACCGGCTGGTCCAGAATTACCGGCTGGCGTCGATGTTCAATGGCGGCTCGAGCGGCAGTTCCGGCAGCAAGGCCACCAGTCTGGTCAGCTACCTGAAGTAACGCGCGAACTGGCCTCTTAGCCGGCCTTGCGTGTCCACGGCAGCAAACCGCCGATCAGCGCGTCGGCCAGCGACGTCGATGGCTCTCGGCCGGCGCGAGCGCGATCATGGACCAGCCCGTGGATGAAGCCGAGTTTGCGGATCACCCCCGGCGACAGCACGAAGGGATAAAGATCGCGTGCGCCCATCGAGCGGTTGACGTTGTTCATGGCGAACACATAAGGCAACCAGGCGTCGACGATCTGCTCGATGCTGTCCGCACGATAGGGGTCGAACGTGACCCTGGCCGCAAACTCGCCGGTGTTGTCCACCTTCGGCTTCACCGACATGCCCGAGGCCACGACCATCTCCAGCGTATCGACGATGTGGATGTAGTGCGCCCAGGTTTCGGCGAAATCCTCCCAAGGATGCGCGCTGGCGTATTGCGACACGAAATTGTCTTGCCAATCGGTCGGCGTGCCATCCTTGTAGTACCGCTGCAGCGCTGCGCCGTAATCCTCGCTATCGTCGCCGAACATGGCGCGGCAAGCGTCGAGCTTGCCGCCGTCGCGCACCAGGACATCCCAATAGTAGTGGCCGATCTCGTGCCGGAAATGGCCGAGCAGCGTCCGGTACGGCTCGCCCATCGCAACACGGCGTCTTTCGCGCTCGGCGTCGTTGGCCTCGGCGAGCGCAATGGTGATCTTGCCGCTGTCATGGCCGGTCATGACCTTGGGGCCGCCAATCTGGGGGGCGTCCGCCAGGAATTCAAACGACAGGCCCCGCACCGGGTCGTCGATGATCGTGGTCAGCGGCAGGTTGAGGCGGATCAGCGAATAAAACAGCCGGTGTTTGGCCATTTCCAGCGCCTGCCAGGCCGGCAGGTTGGCCGGCACCGACAGATCGGGGATGGTCTGATTATGCCGACAGGCCAGGCAATAGGCGTCGGTCGTTTCGTCCGGGACGAACCAGTTGCAAACGCCGTGCTCCGCATTGGCACACAAAAGCCGGCGCTGTTCCGGCGCATTGAGCGGCTTCCACCAGTTATCGCCAAGCGGTTCGATCGCGGTCATTTCGGTCTGCGCCGGCCGATAGGCAAGCCTATGACCACAGACTTCGCAGGAGACGTTGTCGAAATAAACAATGTTGCCGCAGGACTGGCACTTGAACAGTTTCATAACATTTCAAAATGTGCGGGCAGAGCCGGGTTGAGCGAACCCACAGCAACGCCAAGGCTTCTGCCGGGTTCCGGCCAACCGGCAACCGACCGCTTTTTTACTCAGCGGCCTGCAACTGCTTCGGCAACCGGTTCTGCGCAGCGACCAGCCGCTGCATCAGCCTGAGGTCTCGATCGCTGAGCTTGAGGGCGCAATCGGCCCAAATTCTCACAATGTCGTCGAGTTCGTCGAGCGGCATCGGATTGACACGCCGGCCAACATCATAAACGGCGCGGATGCCGGCATGGCGGCTCTGGCTGCGCAGCATGTACTCCTTCGCCGCATCGATCCCCTGCCCGGGCTCAACCACAATATGAACCAGCCCCGCCTGTTTCATCTCGTCGGCCGTATAGGTGCGGCCGCTCAGCATCATCTCTTCGGCGAATGCGGCATTGGTCCGCCGTGACACAATGCTGTAGGCGCCCATGCCGGGAAACAGACCGAACAAGGTTTCGGGGAATCCGAACTTCGCGTTCCGCTCGGCTATGACGACATTGAACGACAGCAGCGATTCCAGACCCCCACCGAGAGCGTCGCCCTGCGCCAGACCGATGGTGATGATCGGCAGGTCGAGCGCGCTATGAAACCGGTGCAGCACCCGCACGCAGGATTTGCCGTAGTCGATCAAGGCCTGTCGATCCTTGTTACGGATGCAGGTCGCAAACAGGTCGAGATCACCACCGAGGCTGAAGACGCCGGGCGAACGCGAGCCTGCCACCAGATACCGCAGCTCGGTCGGTTGGCCACCGAACCGTGCGACGATGCCGTCCTGCATGGCGTGAATGTCATCAAGCAAAGCCAAGCTGTAGCTCGGACGCCCTTTCGAGCGCATGAAGCTCCACAACGCGCCACTTTTGTCGTCGAACGAGACTTCGAGGTGTTCGAGGCAGAACAGCCGGGCGGCGTCAGCGGCTCTTTGCAGTTCGAGCGATCGAGCCTCGATGCGGGACACACTGTCCGCCTGCAGCGCGGGCGGCAGCGCGAACGGTAAAAAGCGGCCCTTCGCAACGGAGTCGCGCGACGCAATACTCGTCATTTGACCACCACGCTCACAACGCAACAGACACTGACGGGCGGCCCGAACTCAGCCCGTTAAAGATTATTTTACCTTAACACTTTCTTAAGATTGCGCCAGAGCCTTCATGCATCCTGTCGGAGGCAACGCGGCGGCGCCGGCGTTACGGGCGGCCGAACCCTCGAAAATACCGGAAGATATTGTGCATTAACCACGACGATGAAATGGCGTTCGTGGCCCTTCAGACCCCCGACCGCAACGGCTGCAGCGAAACCGCAAAATTGCCGCGAAAATGTCCGATCGCCTTACCCATTCGCGGCGAGGATTGCGGCTGTGCCCGATTACCAATTCGACCCTTGTGGGTTCCAAAGGCGGGCAGAACACGCCTTAGCAACCCGACGTGACAAAGCGGATGCTGTAAAAAACGATGACTGGACAGCGTTAAACGCAGTTCCAGGCCATCCACCGGTCGCCGAATCGGAATAAATTGAGCATGATTTGAGCTGGCTCAGTTGACGTTTCTTAAGCACGTCCAACGGCAGTTGAATACGTTTGCTCGGTGTTGATTTTCAGCAGCTAACCTTTCCACATCCGAGGAAGCCGCGCCCAGCACCATGCTCTTCAAGCAGTTGATGCAAATTCGCCGCGCCGATGCCGAGCTGCCGAACGAAGTTCGCGCGGCATTGGTCGAGTCTTTGTTTGCACCGATTGCTTCACTCGCTATCGGTGCGATCAATTGCTCGATCATCGGCATGCTGGTCGCGTGGAACCTGAACAACCAGCAAATCATGCTGACCTCGGCCGCTATTCTGGCCGTAGGCGCGTTGAGGGTGGTGTCGGCGCTGTACTATCGGCGATCCAAGAAACTGGCCGTCCGTCATGTCAGATTCTGGGAAGCCGCCTATGAATACGGCGCTTGGGGCTTTTCCGCCCTGCTCGGCCTGCTGTGCTGGCTGACCCTGACGCAAACCGATAATTCCGCGCTGCAGATGGCAGTGGTTACGACCGCAACCGGTTACGCCGCGGCCATCGCCGGCCGCAACGCCGGCCGGCCCTTTATCGCCGGTGGCCAATTCACGCTGGTAATGCTGCCGATCGTGGTTGGGCTGCTGATCTATCCCGACTGGACCCACAAGGTCCTCGGCTTTGTCGGCCTGCTGTTTATCTACGGCATGATGGACATCACGCTCGGCATCCGCGACGTCATCTTTCAGGCACTGATCATGACCCGCAAGGAAGCGGCGCTCGCCGCCCGCTTCGAGGAGCAGGCCAACCGCTTCGACGCCGCACTCAACAACATGTCGCACGGCCTGTGTATGCTCGACGCGCGGGATCGCCTTCAGGTCTGGAACGAGCGCTTCCTCGAGCTCCTGCATCTGCAGAACGCGTCCGTTCGGGTCGGTATGCGCATTTCCCAGATCGTTCGGCACAGCCTGCGCGCCCGCAATCATAATTCCGACAGCGTCAAGCTGGTGGTCCACGACCTGGTCAACGGCCTGCGCCAGGACAACTTCGACCAGTTCCAGGTGTCGCTCGATGGTTCACGCACCCTCGCCATCTCCCGTCGCATGATGCCGGACGGCGGCTCGGTCGTGATTTTCGAAGACGTGACCGAGCGCAACAATGCGCAGGAGAAAATCGCGCGGCTCGCGCGCTTCGACGAACTGACAGGATTGGCCAATCGCACCCAGTTCCGCGAGCGCATCGGCGACATGCTGGCTGCGGTGAAGGATCGCGCCAATCACCTCGCCATCCATCTTATCGATCTCGACCGCTTCAAGACCGTCAATGATACGCTCGGTCACCCGATCGGCGACCTGCTGCTCAAGGAAGTCGCGGCGCGTCTGACCGCCCTTGTCCGACCCGGCGATATGATCACGCGGTTCGGCGGCGATGAATTCGTCATTCTTCAGACCAACACGCCGCGCCAGCGCGCCGCACACGCGCTCGCCTCACGCATCGCCAAGGCCTTGAAAGAGCCGTTCCACATCGCCGGCCATCGCATCGATGTCGGCGCCTCGATCGGTATTGCCATGGCGCCGCACGATGGCGTCGATGCCGACGAACTGATCAAGAAGGCCGACATGGCGCTCTATGCAGCCAAGAGCAATGGCGGCGGCAACCATCGGTTCTTTGCCATCGAGATGGAAGACGCCGCGCAGGAGCGGCGCTCACTCGAACTCGACTTGCGCGAAGCCATCGCGCTCGATCAATTCCAGCTGCACTATCAGCCGCTCGTCGATCTGCACACCGGCCGCGTCACGACCTGCGAAGCGCTGTTGCGTTGGACTCATCCGGTGCGCGGCAACATTCCGCCGGCGGTGTTCATACCCGTGGCGGAAGAAACGGGACTGATCATCGCGCTGGGCGAATGGGCGCTGAACCGCGCCTGCGCCGACGCATCGAGCTGGCCACGCGAAGTCCGCGTCGCGGTGAACCTGTCACCGGTGCAATTCCGCGACGAGGGCCTCGGCCTCCAGGTGGTCGCGGCGCTGGCAAAGTCCGGGCTGTCGGCCCAGCGTCTGGAACTGGAAGTAACCGAACGGCTGCTGCTGGAAGACAACGACAACACGCTCGATACCATGCATCAGTTACACGCTCTCGGCGTCAGCCTGTCGCTGGACGATTTCGGCACCGGTTATTCGTCGCTGAATTACCTGCGCAAATTCCCGTTCCAGAAGATCAAGATCGACCGCTCATTCATCACCGATCTCGGCGACGGCCGCGACGCGCGCGCGATCATCGGCGCGGTGGCAAGCTTGGGGGCCGGCCTCGACAAGACCGTGGTTGCCGAAGGCATCGAGACCGAAGAGCAGATGAATCTGGTACGCTCGCAGGGCTGCCATGAAGGCCAGGGCTATCTGTTCGGCAAGCCGATGCCGGCGGACGACATCCGGTCCCGGCTGGACAAGCCGATCATCGCCATCCGCCGGGTCGCCTGACACGGCGGCGCCCGCGGATCCCGGCGACATTGCGCGGCGGCGCCGTTCGCTTTATCCCTTCTGCATTATCGGATTGCATGAAGGCCGCGTCCAGGCGCCGGCCGGACGGGAAGCTGCCGTGGCGCGCCGCCTCTATATCGAAGAAGACCTGTCGCCTTGGGCCGTTTGGTCGTCGCGGCTGTCGCTTTTCGCCTTGGCCGTCGCCGGGCTCTCGGCGCTGATCCTGACAACGGGGGCGTTTGAATTCGGGCCGGCACTGGCAACCTTCGGCGCGGCGCTGGCATTTGCCGGCGTCTCTATCCTGTTTGCCCTGATCGCCTTTATCGCGATCTGGCGAACGGGGGGCGCAGGCCTCGGCCGGGCCCTGCGCGGACTGTTTCTGAGCCTGTTGTTGCTGGCTTATCCGGCCTATCTGGCCCAGCGCGCCTTCAAGCTGCCCCCGATCAACGACATATCGACCGATACCGTGAACCCGCCACGCTTTGTCGCGCTGGCGCCGCAGCGGCCGCCGGGTCATGTGGCCTATCCCGGCGGGCAGACCGCTCAGCTCCAGCGAGCCGCCTATGGCGACATTGTCCCTCTGCAGGTCGATCTGCCGCCGCGCAACACCTATGACGTGGTGCTGACCCTCATCAACAAACACAAATGGCCGATTGCCGCCGCGCAAGCACCGACCGGCCCGCGACGCGAGGGGACCATCGAGACCACGGCGCGGTCGCTGGTCATGGGCTTCCGCGAAGACGTTACCATTCGCATCTCGCCGGCGGGCAACGGCTCACGCATCGATCTGCGCTCGGCCTCGCGCGTCTCAATTCCCGATCTCGGCACCAATGCGGCGCGGCTGCGCTCGCTTCTGGAAGAAATCGACGAGGCGGTGAGCAATGCACCGGAACCGCGCCCCGAGCCCCGGCCGGAAGACCAGAAGCCGGCGCCACGACGGACACCGAAGCGCTCTTAGAAGTTCTTGCGCCTGATCTTGTTCGAAACCCGGTTCCCGCTTGTTGGGATCATGGGCTAGCCAACGAGCCTGAACACGCCATCAATGGCGGGCAAGCCATCGGTTTCGACGGCGTTGCGCGCCACCAGATCTTCCATATGCGCCAGCACCGACAGGCCAGCGGCGCCCGTGAGCCGCGGGTCAAGCCCGATATAGATCGCACGCACGATGGTCGGAATATCGGCAGCACCCTTGGAGAGCCGATGCAGGATCGACTGTTCGCGGGCAAGGCGATGCAGGATGTAGTAATTCACGAAGCGCACGGCCTCGGGGATCGCCGGACCATGCCCCGGAAAATAAAGCTGCTCGGGGCGGGCGGCCAGTTTACGCAGCGACATCATGTAGTCGCTCATGGCACCATCCGGTGGCGCGACGATCGATGTCGCCCAGGCCATGACATGATCGCCGACGAACAGCGAATTCTCGCCTTTGAGCGCGAAAGCCATATGATTGGCGCAGTGTCCCGGCGTCGTCACGGCTTCGACGGCCCAGCCATCGCCTTCGACAACTTCGCCGTCCTTCAAACAAATGTCCGGCACGAAATCGCGATCGCCCGATGAATCGAGCGGGTTGAGTTCGCCGATATGCAGCGGCCGCGCGGCGCGATGGATGCCTTCGGCGTAAACGGTCGCGCCGGTGGCATGCTTGATCGCCGGCACAGCCGGCGAATGATCGCGATGGGTGTGGGTCACGAAGATATGCGTCACGGTCTCGCCCCGCACCGCATCGAGCAGCGCGGCGACATGGGCCGGATCGTCCGGGCCGGGATCGATGATAGCGACTTTGCCCTTGCCGATGATGTAGCTGACGGTGCCCTTGAAGGTGAACGGCCCGGGATTGTTGGCCATAACCCGGCGCACGCCGGGCGCCACCTCGTCCACCGTATCGGGAGCCAGATCGAGGGTCTTATTGAAGGGGATATCGTCGGCCAAAGAGCACCTGTCGCGTTGCCGCACGATGCCTAGCGAAGCGGAATGGCCGGCACAAGGCCGGCCATTGCACAGGTGGCACCGCCGTAGCGCGACCGCCTAATGAATTTCCGGCTCCGGCACCTGCCCCGGACGGCTGAGGAAATCGAAATCGCAGCCGTCGTCGGCCTGGCCGATATGGTCGGAAAACAGCGCGCCGTAGCCGCGTGGATATTTCGGCGCCGGCTTTTTCCAGGCCGCCTTGCGGCGCGCCAGTTCCTCGTCCGACACATGCAGGTGAATCTTCCGCGCCGGGATGTCGATCTCGATCTCGTCGCCGGTCTGCACAAAGGCGAGCGGCCCTCCGACGAAACTCTCCGGCGCGACGTGCAGGATGCAGGCACCGTAGGAGGTTCCGCTCATGCGCGCGTCCGAAATGCGCACCATGTCGCGCACGCCTTGCTTCACCAGCTTCTTCGGGATCGGCAGCATGCCCCATTCCGGCATGCCGGGGCCACCCTGCGGGCCGGAGTTCTTCAAGACGAGGATGTGGTCAGCAGTGACGTCGAGATCGTCGCGCTCCACTTCACGGGCCATGTGGTTGTAATCCTCGAAGGCGATGACCTTGCCGCGGTGCTTGTGCAGCCGCTTTTCGGCCGCTGACGGCTTCATCACGCAGCCGCGCGGTGCAAGATTGCCGGTGAGCACCGCGGTGGCGCCGTCGCGCGACACAGGATCGTTCAGGGATTTGATGACGTCCGGTTTGTAAACCTCGGCGCCCTCGATATTGGCACCGACCGACTTGCCGGTGACCGTCATCGCCGACAGATCGAGCACGCTGCGCAGCTGGCTCATCAGGCCGCGCAGGCCCCCTGCATAGAAGAAGTCTTCCATCAGATAAGCACCGGACGGCCGCACATTGACGATGACCGGTACTTCGCGCGACAACTCGTCGAAGCGGCTCATCTCCAGCGGAATGCCGGCGCGGCGGGCAATGGCGATGAGATGGATGATGCAGTTGGTCGAACCGGCCATCGCCATGTGAACCTTGATGGCATTGTCGACCGCTTCCTTGCTCATGATGTCGGAAGGCTTGAGATCTTCCCACACCATCTCGACAATGCGGCGGCCACTTTCCTTGGCGGCCCGCGGATGGTTCGAATCCGGCGCCGGAATTGACGACACGCCGGGCAGCGTGAAGCCGAGCGCCTCGGCGACCGCCATCATGGTCGCGGCGGTGCCCATGGTCATGCAGGTGCCGAAGGAGCGCGCAATGCCACCTTCGATCTCTTCCCACTGCGCTTCGGTGATCTTGCCGGCACGCTTCTCGTCCCAGTATTTCCAGGTGTCCGAACCCGAACCCAACACCTCGCCGTGCCAGTTGCCGCGCAGCATCGGCCCGGCCGGCATGAAGATCGCCGGCACATTCATGCTGATCGCGCCCATCAGCAAGCCGGGCGTGGTCTTGTCGCAGCCTCCCAGCAGCACGGCGCCGTCGATTGGATGGCTGCGCAATAATTCCTCGACTTCCATCGCCAGCAGGTTGCGGTAGAGCATCGTCGTCGGCTTAACGAAGGATTCCGACAGCGACAGCGCCGGCAGTTCGATCGGGAAGCCGCCGGCCTGCAGCACACCGCGCTTCACTTCCTCGGCGCGGGTGCGCAGATGGACGTGGCACGGATTGATATCGCTCCAAGTATTGATGATGCCGATGACCGGCTTGCCCGCCCAGTCGCCGGTGTCGTAGCCGACCTGGCGCAACCGCGAGCGGTGGCCAAACGAACGCAGATCGGTAACGCCCAGCCAGCGATGGCTGCGCAGATCTTCAGGACGCTTCTTGGAAGGCATGTCTGTTACTTCTTGAACGATCTCATGTGGATTTTGCTGGCGCCGGTTGCGGGGCGTTGCGGCGCGCGACGATCTGAGTGGCGATAACCACCGCCGCGATCAGGCCGCCGACGAGGTCGGTCTCCAGACCGGGTTTGATCAATAGCAGCCCGCCAACAATGAGCAAGGCCCGCTGCCATGTCGTTGTCGCGGTGACGAAATAGCCGTGCAGACCGCCGGCAAACATCAGGATGCCGAAGGACGAGGTCAGGAAAGCCCCGAAAATCGTCGGCCAGTCGCCGATCATTAGCAAGGCCGGCTCGTAGACCAGCATAAAAGGAACGACGAAACCGGCGGCGCCGATCTTCACCGCGGCCCAGCCGGACTGCCAGAGATCCGCCTTGGCGATGCCCGCCGCGGCGAACACCGCCAGCGCCACCGGCGGCGTGATTGCGGACAGCACGGCGAAGTACAGCGCGAACATATGCGCCGCCGGCGGAATGACGCCGAGCTTGATGATCGCCGGCACCAGCAGCGCGGTCATGATGATATAGGCCGGCGTCGTCGGCATGCCCATGCCAAGGATGATGCCCGCGCACATGGTCATGATGAGCGCCAGCAACAGCGTATGCTCGGACAGATGGGTGACGAACTGCGTGAAGACAATGCCGGCGCCCGACAGTGTCACCACGCCGATGACGATGCCGGCGCAAGCGCAGGCGGTGGCGACACCGAGCGCGTTGCGCGCGCCATCGACAAACGCGTCGAGCACATTCTTCACGTTGACATAGCCGCGGGTCGTCTTGCGCAACGCCGCGACCGGAAAGCAGGCGAGCGTGCCGACCAGCGCGGCGAGCGGCGCGCTGTATCCCGAATACATGACGACGAGAATGAGGATCACTGGGATGAACAGGTGGCCACGAACACGCAATGTCTCGCCAAGCCGCGGCAGTTCGGAGCGCGGCAGCCCAAGGAGACCGCGGCGCTTGGCCTCGAAATGCACGGCCGCGAAACACGCGACGTAGTAGAGGATCGCCGGAATGATGGCCCAGATCACCACCTGGCCATAGGATACGGCGAGAAACTCGGCCATGACGAAAGCGGCCGCGCCCATGATCGGCGGCATGATCTGCCCGCCGGTGGAAGCGGTCGCCTCGACGCCGGCGGCGAAGTGCGCCGGGAAGCCGGAACGCTTCATGAGCGGAATCGAGATCGGCCCGTCAACCATCACGTTGGCGACGGCGCTGCCGGAAATGGTGCCGAACAGGCTGGACGACACCACTGACACCTTGCCCGGACCGCCGGCCTGTCTTCCGGTGAGGGCCATGGCGAAATCCATGAACAATTGCCCGGTACCGGTGCGCTCCATGAACGAGCCGAACAGCACGAAAATCAGGACGTAGCCCGCCGACACCGACAGCGGAATGCCGAAGATGCCTTCGGTGGTCATGTAAAGCTGATCGAGCAGGCGCATCGGCTCGAGCCGGGCGATGAACAGCCCATAGACAAGAAACACGATCGCCGTCACCGGCAACGCCCAGCCGATGACGCGCCGGGTCGCCTCAAGCACGACCAGCGTCATGATGACGCCCATGATCATGTCCATAGGCGACAGGTCGTCGATGTAGAAGATGCGATTGACGATGTAATCGTAGTTGAGGAACAGATAGAGGATCGGCGCGGCGGAGACCGCGATCAGCACGTAGTCGAACAGCGCCGGCAGCGACAGCCTAGCCTCGACCTGCGCGCCCTGCGCGAGCTCCATATCCTCGGTCTTGGATCCGAAACGAAACAGCAGGAACACCAGCACCAGCGCGAACAGCAAGTGCGTCGCGCGGAACAGCACCGCTTCCGGCGAGCCGAAGGCGATGGCCCAGATGTGGTAAAACGCCATCGCGATGGCGATGGCATAGAGGACAATCCGCAGAAGCCCGCGATAGCTGGTGTCGATCTGCATACCGCCCCCTCTCGGCCCGGAAATAAGAACGCCGGCCGCTCGACGAGCGGCCGGCGCCCTCGCTCTTAGTTGGTGGCAACCGTGATGCCGGCTTCCTTGTAGTACTTGGCGGCGCCGGGATGGAACGGTACGCCGATATCCTCGGCCATCGCCTTCGGCGTCAGGCCCGACATCGACTTGTTGACCGAGGCCATGGACACGATGTTGTCGGCCATCGCCTTGGTCATGGCATAGACCATGTCGGCGGGCAGCTTGCACGACGCTACGATGTGCGTCGCATAGCCGATCACCTTCACCTCATTGTCCTGCTTCGGATAGGTGCCCTTCGGAATGCTGACCAGCGTATAGCCGGGATTGAGCTTGCGCATCTCGGCGAGTTGGTCGGAGAGGTCGAGGATCGTAACCGGACGCGCGGCAGCGAGATCCATCACGGCGCCCGACGGGATCGTGGTGCCGAGACCGAAGGCGACGGCGTGGCCATCCTGCATCTGCGTCACCGAGTCGGTGTACGACACGAAACTCATCTTGACGTCGTTGTACGAGAGGCCGTTGACCTTCAGAAGCTGGCCGGTGATGAGCTCGCCGGTGTTACCGCGCTGCTGCGTGGTCACGCCCTTGCCCTTGAGGTCCTTGACCGATTTCACGCCGGAGTCGGCGGAGACGACGAGCTGGTAATACTGCGGATAGAGCGTCGCGACGTTGCAGACATTGGTCGTCGGCTTGGGGAACGGCGCGGTGCCCTTGAGACCGTCGACGGTCGAGATCGAGTTGCCGAAGCCGACATCGGCCTTGCCTTCATCGACGCCGCGGACATTGGCGATGCCGGCACCCGGCAGCGACTGCACATTGAGGCCCGGCACGGCCTTTTCCCACATGTCCTTGAGCTGGCCGCCGAGCGGCACCCAGACGCCGCCCTGCGGGCCGGTCATCAGCTTGAGGTCAACGGCGGCAGCCGGAACGGCGAGACTGAGAGACACGCCGACCACGGTCGCAAGAATAGAGAAAGAGTTCTTCATTGTTGTCTCCTCCACGCCCGCGCTTGTGCGCGCCGGCTTTTGCGAGCCGCCTTTATGGCGGCTTCATTATCCCTGAGCCGCGACCTTACTGGGCGGGCGGGTCATCGCACAAGAGGATTTTACAACTCTTGACAACATTGGGTCTACCGGACCAAGTGTGAGATCAAACGAGGAAACAAACGCCGGGGGATGCCATGCGGGAAACAACGAAAAACAAGCTGATGGCGGTTTCGACCGCCACGCTAACGACGGTGCTGTTCAAGCGCGGTTTCCGCAACACCTTCATCGGCGGCATTTGTCGCATCAACGCCGGCGACAAGCCAAACATGGTCGGGCCCGCCTACACACTGCGCTACATTCCGGCGCGCGAGGATCTTGACCATCTCGGCGTATTCGAAGACCGCAGCCATCCGCAACGCAAGGGCGTCGAGGAATGTCCGGCCGGCGCCGTCTTCATGATCGACAGCCGACGCAATCCGTCCGCCGCCTCGGCTGGCAACATCCTGCTCACGCGACTGTGGAAGCGCGGCTGTGCCGGCATCGTCAGCGACGGCGGCTTTCGCGACACGCCGGAAATCGCCGCCATGCCGTTCCCCGCTTATCATGCCCAACCGGCGGCACCGACTAACCTCATCAAACACCACGCCGTCGACCTCAATGTACCGATTGCCTGCGGCGAAGTTGCAGTCTATCCCGGCGACATCGTTGTCGGCGACGCCGAAGGTGTCGTTGTGATCCCCGCCAACATTGCCGACGACGTGGCCGACGAGGCTTTCGAACAGACTGTTTTCGAAGACTACGTTCAGGAGCAGGTAATGGCCGGCAAGAGCATCTTCGGCATCTATCCGCCATCGCCGGAAGCGAAAGAGGATTTCGCACGCTGGCGTGCGACCAAGAAGCGATAGGGAGCATGAGGTGGCGCTGAACCGCTCCCCATCGGCGATCGCGGCATCCGGCTCCGGCTGGAGCGAGGCGAAACGCAGCGCCCTCATCTATCAGCGCATCTTCGAACTCATTGTCAGCGGCGATTTTCCGGTGAATGCGCGGCTGCCTTCCGAAACCGATCTGGCGACGCGCTTCGGCGCCTCTCGTCCGGTGGTGCGCGAGGCGCTGGCGCGGCTGCGCGACGATGGCGTTATCGTTTCAAGGCAAGGCTCCGGCAGCTATGTGAAGCGCCGGCCTGACGTCGCCGTATTGAAACTCTCCCCGGGCGGCTCGATCGACGACATCCAGCGCTGTTTCGAATTCCGCCATGGGCTGGAAGGCTCCGCCGCGGCGCTCGCCGCCGAACGCTGGGAAGACGCCGATCTCAAAGAAATCCGCGCCGCCTTCGCTGCGCTGGAACAGGCGATCAAGAACGTGGAACTCGGCGCCGAAGCCGACGAACGCTTTCACACCGCAGTCGCGCGTGCAACGCACAACCCTTATTACGTTTCGATGCAGACCTCTATGCAACCGCATATCCGGTATGGCATGAACGTAAATCGAAATCTGTCGATGCTGCGCCCCGCCGAGCGGGTGCGACTGGTCCAGGATGAACATCGCGCCATTCTCAAAGCTATTGAGGCTCGCGACCCGGAAGCGGCTAGCGACGCCATGCAGCATCACATCGCCAATGCGCGCCGGCGCATGTTCGAGGGCGTGACGGAGTGACCACCCAATCGCCGCCTTCGGCGTCGCCGACCGAACGCGCGCTCCGGCTTGCCAACAACCCGTACCTCCTGCTCGCGCTCACCTCGCTGTTCTGGTCCGGCAATCACGTCATTGGCCGGGCCGCGAGCGGCGAAGTGCCGCCGCTCACCATCGCCGTCGTACGCTGGTTTGTACCGACGGTCCTGTTGTGGCCGTTTGTGCGGGAACGTTTCAGGCTGGATTGGCCGGTGATTGCCGCGCATTGGAAAATCGTGTTCTGGCTGGCGTTCAGCGGCGGCGCGCTATTCACCGGCCTCCAGTATATCGGGCTGCAGCACACCAACGCGCTCAACGTGTCCGTGCTCAATTCCCTGGTGCCGGTGCTTATCGTCATCGTCAGCGCGGTGGCGTTTCGCGACCACGTGACGCGCGTGCAGCTCGCCGGCATTGTGGTGTCTTCGCTAGGTGTGATCGCGATCGTCACCCATGGTGAACTGACAAACCTGCGCGCCTTGTCGTTCAATACCGGCGACCTGATCACACTCTTTACGATGCTGGTGTTCGCGCTGTATTCGACGTCTCTACGGTTGTCGCCGAAGATTCAGCCGCTGAATATGCTGTTCATGCTCGCTGCCCTGTCGACGATTGTCACGCTGCCCTTTGCGGTGTGGGAGTGGGCGGCCGGCTTCGAGCTCAAGGCGAACTGGCTCACCTTCGGCACCTTGGCTTATGTCTCGTTTTTCCCAGGCTTTGCCGCCTACGCCCTGTGGAACCGCGGCATCGAGCTGATCGGCGCCAATCGCGCCGGTCCTTTCCTGCATCTCATCCCGGTGTTCACCGCGATCATCGCCACCAGCGTGCTCGGCGAACACCTGTACCCGTTCCATATCGTCGGCTTCGCCCTGATCATCGGCGGCGTCTGGCTGGCATCGCGCAAGGGCAAGACGCCGGCGAAGACGGCGTAAAGTGCGGCGAACGGCCGTTTTCGGTCAGGTTTTGAGGGAAAAACTGGTCGGAGTGGCAGGATTTGAACCTGCGACCCCCTCGTCCCGAACGAGGTGCGCTACCAGACTGCGCTACACTCCGACTGTGGCGGGCCTTATAACCCCCCCGGCTAAAACCGCAAGCATGACCCTCGGTCATGAATCGGGGAAACCCACGACGGGAAAATCGGGGAAACCCACGACATGAATGCCGAACCGCAAACGCGGGTCCTGCCGGCCGATCCGGCAACCATCGAGACCGCCAGCGCCTGCCTCACGGCCGGCGGGCTGGTCGCGTTCCCGACCGAGACGGTTTACGGCCTCGGCGCCGACGCCACCCAGGGCGAGGCCGTGGCACGGCTCTATGCGGCCAAGGGCCGGCCGGCCTTCAACCCGCTGATTTCCCACGTCACCGGCCTCGACGCCGCCCGCCGGCTGGCCTGCTTCAACCCGGACGCCGAGCGGCTGGCCACGGCCTTCTGGCCCGGCCCCCTGACTTTGGTGCTGCCCAAACAGCCGAACTGCCCGGTGTCGGATTTGGCGACGGCCGGGCTGGACAGTATTGCGCTGCGGGTGCCGGCGCAGCGCACTGCCCGGGCGCTGCTGGAGGCCTTCGGCAAGCCGGTGGTGGCGCCGTCGGCCAATCGCTCCGGCCATGTCTCGCCGACCGACGCCAAACACGTCCTCGCCGATCTGCGCGGCCGTATTGACCTCATCCTCGACGACGGCCCCTGCCCGGTCGGCGTCGAGTCGACCATTGTCGCCCTGCTCGGGGAGCCGACCTTGCTGCGGCCCGGCGGCCTGCCGCGCGCCGATATCGAGCGCGTGCTCGGCCGTCCGCTCAAGGCGCCCGACCGCGCCGTCGATGAGGAGGCGCCACTGGCGCCGGGGATGCTGGCCTCGCATTACGCCCCCAAGGCCGCGGTGCGGCTCAATGTGCGCGAACCGCGCGCGGACGAAGCTCTGCTCGCCTTCGGGCCGGCGCCGCCCTTCTCCGGCGTGACGCTCAATCTGTCGCCGACCGGCGACCTGGTCGAAGCGGCAGCCAAGCTGTTTTCGCATCTGCGCCGGCTCGATACTGCCGGCGTTGCCGCCATCGCGGTGATGCCGGTGCCGAACGAGGGCCTCGGCGAGGCAATCAACGACCGGCTTGCGCGGGCAGCGGCGCCCAAAGCATAAGAAGAAAACCGACGAGGACATGCCGCCAATGAATGCGCCGACCGAACACCCGATGCGTCTTGCACCAGCGCCCGAGCTGATGGCGCGCTTTAAGGCGATCGTCGGCGACAAATACGCAATCACCGACCCCGACGTGCTGGCGCCGCATCTGATCGAAGGCCGCGGCCTCTATCACGGCCACACCGCGATGATGCTGAAACCCGCCAACACGGCGGAAGTCGCGGCGATCCTCAAGCTTGCCAACGAGACGCGCACCGCGATCGTGCCGCAGGGTGGCAACACCGGCCTCGTCGGCGGCCAGATTCCGTTCGACGGCGAGATCATCCTATCGCTGTCGCGGCTCGACAAGATTCGCGAAATCGATTCCGAGTCGAACACCATGACCCTCGAGGCCGGCGTCGTGCTGCAAAAGGCGCAGGAGGCCGCGCACGCCGCAGGCCGCCTGTTTCCGCTGTCGCTCGGCTCGGAGGGAAGCTGCACCATCGGCGGCAACCTGTCGTCCAATGCCGGCGGCACCGGCGCGCTGGCTTATGGCATTGCGCGTGAACTGATGGTTGGCGTCGAGGTCGTGCTCGCCGATGGCCGCGTCATGAACCTGCTGCGCAAACTCAAGAAGGACAACACCGGTTACGACCTGCGCCACATCTTCGTCGGGGCCGAAGGCACGCTCGGCATCATCACCACGGCGGTGGTGAAGCTGTTTCCGCAGCCGCGCGCCATCGAAACGGCCTTCATCGGCTTGCCGTCGCCGGACGCCGCGGTGAAGCTGCTCAACCTTGCGCAGTCGCGCATTGGCGGCACGGTCACCGGTTTCGAACTGATGATCCGCGGCATCCTCGAATTCGCGTTGAAGCACGGCCACAATGTGCGCGACCCGCTGGCCGGGCCGCATCCATGGTATGTGCTGATGGAAGTGTCGTCGCAGCAGGCCGAAGGGCTGCGCGACAATGTCGAGGAATTCCTGGCGGAAGCCATCGAGCAAGGCATCGTCGGCGACGCGACGCTTGCGGCAAATATGGACCAGGCCAAGGCGTTCTGGCACATGCGCCACACGCTTACCGAAGTGCAAAAGCCCGAAGGCGGTTCGATCAAGCACGACATTTCCGTACCGGTCGCCGCCGTGCCGCAATTTATCGCCGAGGCGTCCGAAGCCGTCGTCAAGCTCATCCCCGGCTCACGGCCGGTGCCGTTCGGCCATGTCGGCGACGGCAACATGCATTTCAATGTCAGCCAGCCGGTCGGCGCCGACAAGGCGGAGTTTCTCGCACGGTGGAAGGACGTCAACGCCGTGGTCGACAAGATCGTGCTCAAGCTCAACGGCTCGTTCTCGGCCGAGCATGGCATCGGCAAGCTCAAACGCGACACTTTGGCGAAGGTAAAGGACCCGGTGGCGCTGGCCTTGATGCGCGACCTGAAGAAGTCGTTCGATCCGAACGGCATCCTCAATCCCGGCAAGGTTCTGTGATAAGCGACATGATCATCGACGAAGCAACCGACGCCGATATCGACGCCGTGGTCGCGCTGTGGCTCGCCTGCGGCCTGACGCGGCCGTGGAACGATCCACGCACCGACATCGACTTTGCCCGCAAGGGACCGAACTCAGCCATTCTGGTCGGCCGCAACGACGGCAAAGTCGTCGCCTCGGTGATGGTCGGCCACGACGGCCACCGCGGCTGGTTCTATTATCTGTCGGTGGCGCCGGAGATGCAGAAGCACGGCTATGGCCGCAACATCGTCGAAGCCGCCGAGCGGTGGCTTGTCGAGCGCGGCATCGTCAAGGCGATGCTGATGGTGCGGCGGGACAATACCGGCGTGCAGAAATTCTACGAAACGCTCGGCTACTTCGACCAGCCCCGCACCGTGATGGCGCGCTGGCTCGATGGCCGTGAGCCGACGCCTTAAAACAACACGCCCTGCCCGTCGTCCTTCGGTTTGGTGGCCTTCGACTTCTTCGCTGCCGCAACCTTTGGCGATGGCGCCGGCTCCGTGCTTTCGGCAACTCGTTCGATCAGTTGCGCATTGTCGTTGGCAACGCGATTGACGTCGGTCGAAACCGGCCACACCTCGAGCAGATCGTCGGGCGCCGGCATGATCAGCGACGATGCAGTTGCCGCATCGACATTGTCGGTGTCGAGCCACAGGCCGAAAGCCTCGGGCGGCACGATCACCGGCATGCGGTCATGCAACGGGCGCACGGTGCTGTTGGCCTCGGTGGTGACGATCGTCACCGTATCCAGTTCCTCGCCATTGGGACCGGTCCAGGTTTCCCACAATCCGGCGAAGGCCAGCGGCGCGCCGGATCTGGCGTGGATAAAATAAGGCTGCTTGCGGGGGCCGCCAGCCCTCCATTCGTAGAAACCGTCCGCTGGTATCAGGCAACGGCGTCGTTTCATCGCAGCGCGGAACGAAGGTTTGTCGATAACGCTTTCGCCGCGCGCGTTGACGATCAGCGAGAAGGCCTTGGGATCCTTCACCCAGGACGGCAGCAAGCCCCAGCGCATCAAGACGAATTGCCGTTGCCTATTCACGAGGCAGACGACTGCAATCGGTTGCGTCGGCGCGATGTTATAGCGCGGCGGGAAGTTCGGCTGTTCCGCATACCGAAAAAGATCGCGTATGGCCTGCGGCGAGGCCGTGAGCGTGTAGCGCCCGCACATCGTCTGAACCTGTAAAAGCAACACGCTTAAGCGCGTCTTAACTTGGGATAATATAACAAACTTGAATCGGAGAATGGTCGGGGAAATTCCTTGTTTCGGGCCCAGTTCAGCGCCACTTTGGACGAGCAAGACGCGCCTGCGCCGCGCGCCGCCGAACCAGCGACAATTGCCCATATTAATCCTGTCACCGGCCTGGCCACCGATTACCTCAACCACTTCAATGAAGCGATCATGCTTCTCGAAATGCTCCCGGCCTGTCCCGAGTGCCGCGACGACCTGCGCGCCTGGACACCGATGAGCTATTGCGACCATTTTCGCCAATCGGGTTTTGCCGGCCGCGACCGCGCTATCACCGCTTATGAGAACGCCGATCCGGCGGCGCGCGACATGCTCGATGCTGTCACCGAGACCATGACCACACTGGTCGAGCACGCCCGCAAGGCCATCGATAACGAACCGAATGCGCGGCTGTCCGCCAACATTGCCGAGCGAACGGCCGCCTGGCTCAAGCTGCTGGCCGCGCAGGCCGGCGCCGTCATCAACGGCCAGCGTACGATCGGCGCCGACGGCACGCCGCAATCCGCCGTCGACCGGATGATCGGTTAGGACAGCGGGTGTGCCGAACGATGGGCCGATGATCGATCCCCGCGCCTACCCGCAACGTCCCTTCCTCGCCGTCTCCGCGGCGATCGTCCACGACGGCAAGGTGCTCGCGGTGCGCCGCGCCCGCAAACCGGCGATCGAGCTCTACACCATGCCGGGCGGCGTGGTCGAAGCGGGCGAAACGCTGTTCGAGGCAACGATCCGCGAAATCCGTGAGGAGACAGCCCTTGCGATCGAGCCGGTGGCGCTGGCCGGCCATCGCGAAGCCATCATGCGGGACAAGGAAGGCCGCGTCGAACGGCACTTCGTCATCCTGTGCTTTGCCGCGCGGCTGCTGGATGGCGAGATCCGGCTCAACGACGAACTCGACGATGCGCGCTGGCTGGCACCGCATGAATTCGCCGGGCTGAAGACCACCGACCGCCTCATCGAGATCGTGACCGCCGCCGTCGGCCTGATCGACGGCGCGCATCAGGATTAATAGCCGCCGGCGGGCGGAACGGCCGCCTTGCGGATGCCGCCGCGCCGGCGCATATGACGAACGCAACGCCACCGAGATCCGCTCTTGTTTCGACGAATTGCCGCAGCCTTTGTCCTGACCGCTTTCGCCGCCCTGCCGGCGCAGGCGCAATCGGCGCCGCCCGCGGCGGCGCCCGTGCAGGATTCCGTGCCCGCGCCTTACGACGCCGATCTGCAGCGCCTCGCCGAAATCCTGGGCTCGCTGCAGTATCTGCGTACGATCTGCGGCTCGAAAGAAGGCCAGAAATGGCGCAATGAAATGCAGGCCCTGATCGACAGCGAAGCGCCCGGAGGCGAGCGCCGCCGCCAGATCGTGGCGCGCTTCAATCGCGGCTATCGCGGCTTCGAGCAGACCTACCGCACCTGCACGCCGGCCGCCGATCTGGCGATCCGCCGCTATCTCGATGAAGGCGCCAAAATCGCCCGCGAGATCACCGCGCGTTACGCCAACTAGAAGCGTCCGGCACCGCAGTTTCGGCCGGAACCGGCACTATTCACATTTGCGCACAGCCATTAACCTTTCCTTTAGGTGTGGGCTATGGCCGCGACAGGCCCGTGGTAGGGTCCCGGCGAGTTTTGGGACTGTCGCCCGTATCCGGGCGACTGGGGACGAAGGTAAGTATGACCACTCCAGAGCGTTCAACGCACATGCGCGAGCCGGTGCCGGATCACGAGCAGAAGCGCGTGGCGCTGAGCTATTTGAACGAGGCCTGGGCGGAAGCGCGCCTGGACGGCGTCGATGGCGACTGCCTGGCGCAGGCCTGCCTGTTCACCGCGCTGGCCGAATTCGTCTCGACCTATGGCGAGGAAGCGGCGGCCACCTTCACCGAAGGTCTTGCCTCCCGCATCCGCAACGGCGAATTTTCCGTCGATCTGCCGCGCCAGTAACCGGCGCCTGCCCCCATCGCACCTGACCGCTCGCTTGCCGTCTCTCAGACGGCGAAGCCGTAAAAGCGGTCGAGCAAGCGATCGATATCGGCGGGATAGAACGGCTTGCGCAGGAAACCCAGCGCCCCGAGCGCCGCGGCGCGATCGGCCACTTCGGTGTCAACCGTCGCTGTCATCATCACGACGGCAACCTGCGGCACCTCTCGTTTGATCTCCGACAGAATCTCGCAGCCGTCGAAGCCCGGCATGTTGTAGTCGAGGAACACCAGATCGAACGGCTCCCGGCGCAGGCGTTCGAGCGCCGCCAACCCCTCCTCCGATTCGTGCAGTTCGAGCTGGAAGCGGCAGGCCGATAAAATCTTGCGGACAATGCCGCGCATTGTGCTGGAATCGTCGACGACGAGCGCGCGGGTCGGCAGCTTGGTGCGGACGCACAATTCAACCAGGCGATGGGCGTCGGCCACATCGACGGGCTTTGTCAGCATGCCGGTCATGCCGGCCGGCATCGCGGCGCCGCGCGCGGCACGGACAAACAGATAGGGCCTCGAGCGCAACGCCTTGGTCGAGGCCAGCGCCGCCTGCTTCACCGCGTCCGGCAAGCCGCCGTCCAGCACGCAGATATCAACGCCGCCCTGCGCCAGGGCCGCGATACCGGGGGCGGTGTCATAAACCGACAAATCGACCGGGATGCTGGCCAAAGCGACGCCCTGCCGCCAGAGTTCCAATTCGGAACCGGCGAACCCGATCAACATCATGTTGAGCGAAACGAACTCATGATTCATGGGTGCCCCCGCGCCCATTGATGCCGAACGCGCCGCACTCCCCAAAGCACGACACGCGCATACCGTTAATCAGGGTCGCATCGCGTTGGCAACCCGATACCAGCTTATTTCTTCGAAAAGCGATGTTTAAAAAATTATAATTCCGTCAGGCTGGCGCCAGCGTCTCAAGAAAGCGGACGGACTCACCGCTGGAGGCTGTCACAATCGTGCCGTCCCACATCACCTGCCGGCCGCGCACGAAGGTGCCGATCGGCCAGCCCTTGACACTCACACCGGTGTAAGGCGACCAGCCGGCGCGCGAGGCGATCCAGCTCTCCGTGATGGTTTCGCGCCGTTTCATGTCGACGACTGTAACATCCGCGTCATAACCAACGGCAATGCGACCTTTGCCGGCAATACCGAAAATACGGGCAGGACCGGCGCTGGTGAGATCGACGAACCGCTGCAGGGTAAGACGGCCGGCATTGACGTGATCGAGCATCAGCGGCACCAAAGTCTGCACGCCCGGCATACCGGAATGCGCCTTCGGATAAGGATGCGCCTTTTCCTCGCGCGTATGCGGGGAGTGATCGGAACCGCAGGTGTCAATGATCCCCTGCTGCAGAGCATGCCACAGCCCCGCCTTGTGCATAGCGTCGCGCACCGGCGGATTGAGCTGCGCCAAGGTGCCGAGCCGCTCGTAACAATCCGGCGCGGTGAGCGTGACATGCGCCGGCGTTACTTCGGCGGAGGCGACGTCTTTGTGGCCGGCGAGGAATTCCGCTTCGTCTTTCGTCGTGACGTGCAGGACGTGAATGCGCTTGCCGGTCTCGCGCGCCAGCCGCACCAGACGCTGCGTACACATCAGCGCCGCCTGCGCGTCGCGCCACACCGGGTGCGAGCGCGGATCGTTGTCGATGCGGAAACTCATGCGCTCGCGCAGGCGATATTCGTCCTCGGAATGAAACGCCACGCGGCGATTGACGTTCTTGAGCACCGCGCGGATGCCGTCGTCATCCTCGATCAGCAGCGATCCGGTGGACGAGCCGGCGAACACCTTGATGGCGCAGGCGCCGGGCAGCCGCTCCAGCTCGGCGAGATCTTTCGTATTCTCGCGCGTGGCGCCGACATAGAAGCCGAAGTCGCAATGCATGCGATGATGAGCCCGGCTGACCTTGTCGGCGAGCGCCGCGGCATCGGTCGTGGTCGGGATGGTGTTCGGCATCTCGAAGGTCAGCGTCACGCCGCCGAGCACGGCACCGCGCGAGCCGGTTTCGAGGTCTTCCTTCTGCGTCAGCCCCGGCTCGCGGAAATGGACGTGGGTGTCCATCACCCCGGGCAGGACGTGCAGGCCGCGGCAGTCGATGACCTCTCCGGCCGCGGCAAAGCCGAGATCGCCGATGGCGGCGAAGCGGCCGTCACGGATGCCGACATCGCGCACGCCCTCGCCGTCCTGGTTGACGACGGTGCCGCCCTTGAGGATGAGGTCGAAGGTTTCAGCCATGAGGGGGCGCGGCCTTTCCGCCGGGCTTGAGGATTGCCGGTCAGCGCTTACGTTTACCGAACGTTTCTGGCAAGACCGTTTCTGATATGACGGACCTCGCGTTTCCAGAGGCGATTCCGGGGATTTTCCGCACCATGCAGGCAGCTTTGCTACCCGATCGGGGCGTCATCAAGGTTTCCGGCGAGGCCGCCCGCGGCTTCCTCAACGGCATCGTCACCAGCGATGTCGGCAAAGTCGGCCCGGGCGCCGCGCGCTTTGCCGCCCTGCTGACGCCGCAAGGCAAGATCATCGCCGATTTTCTCGTCACGGAGGCGGCGGCCGAGGATGGCGGCGGCTTCTACCTCGACGCGCCGAAGGCGCTCGCCCCGGCACTCGCCCAGAAGCTCAATTTCTACAAATTGCGCGCCAAGGTGACCATCGAGGACCTGTCCGACCGGCTCGGCGTCATGGCGGTCTGGAGCGGCACCGGAACGAGCGACTACGGCCTCACTTATCCCGACCCGCGCCTGCCGGCGCTTGGCTGTCGCGTGATCCTGCCGCCGGACGTCGCGGCCGAAGCCGCTGCCGATCTCGGCGCAAGCCTCGCCGATGCAGAGGCTTATGAGACGCACCGCATCGCGCTCGGCGTGCCGCGCGGCGGCCACGACTTCACCTATGGCGACACGTTCCCGCACGAAGCCGACATGGACCAGCTCGACGGTGTCGATTTCGACAAAGGCTGTTACATCGGCCAGGAAGTCGTCTCGCGCGTCGAACACCGCGCGACAGCCCGCAGCCGCGTCGTGCCCGTCGCCTATGAGGACAATGCGCCGATGCAGGGCCTCGAAGTGATGGCCGGCGACAAACAGGTCGGCATGATGGGCTCGGCCCTCGATGGCCGCGGCCTGGCGCTGCTGCGGCTCGACCGTGTCGGCGACGCAATGGCCGCCGGCACGCCGCTGGTGTCGGGCGGCGTCGCCTTGCGTGTGGTCAAGCCGGACTGGGCGCGCTTCGCATTTCCCGGCGAGGCCAAAGCGGCGGAGTGAACCGCGACGCGACAGTCCACGCGCGAGGCGCTATATCTTCCCCATGCCGATCCCGAAGACGATTCTGCATGCCGACGGCTTGAAGCGCTGCGGCTGGCCCAAGGAAGACCCGCTCTACGTCGCCTATCACGACGAGGAATGGGGCGTGCCCGAATGGGACGACCGCGCGCTGTTCGAGAAGCTGATCCTCGACGGTTTCCAGGCCGGGCTGGCGTGGATCACGATCTTGCGCAAGCGCGACAATTTCCGCAAAGCCTTCGACGACTTCGAGCCTGAGAAGATCGCGCGCTACACGCCGAAAAAAGTCGAACGCCTGATGCAGGATGCCGGCATTGTGCGCAACCGCGCCAAGATCGAGGGCGCGATCCTGTCGGCGCGCGGCTACCTCAAGATCATGGAGAGCGGCCCCGGTTTCTCCGCGATGCTGTGGGACCATGTCGGCGGCAAGCCGCTCGACAACAAAATGCGCGCCGGCCAATCCGCCCCCGCCGAAACGCCGACATCGAAGGCGATGTCGAAGCAGCTCATCGGCCACGGCTTCAAATTCGTCGGCCCGACCATCGTCTATGCCTTCATGCAGGCGGTCGGCATGGTCAACGATCACGAAGTCACGTGCTGGTGCCACGCCGAGTGCAACAAGCTCGCGGCCAAGCACGCCAAGAAGAAAAAGAAGAAATGAGCAAGGCGCCTGCCGCAGCCGGTAAAGCGCCGCGCGCCTGGCAGCGCATGCTGTCGGGCCGCCGGCTCGACCTGCTCGACCCCTCTCCATTCGATGTCGAACTCGAAGACATCGCGCACGGGCTGGCGCGCGTCGCACGCTGGAACGGCCAGACCAAAGGCGCGCATATCTTCTCCGTGGCGCAGCATGTGCTGCTGGTCGAGGCGCTGGCGCGTGCCAAGTCGCCGAGTCTCGACGACAAGCTCCGCCTCGCCATCCTGCTGCACGACGCCGCCGAATACGTCATCGGTGACATGATCTCGCCGTTCAAGGCGGTGATCGGCGACAGCTACAAGAAAGTCGAGAACCGGCTGCTCGCTGCCATCCATCTGCATTTCGGCCTGCCGGCCGAATTGCCCAACGCCTGGGTCAAGACCATCAAGGCCGCCGACCGGCACGCCGCCTTTCTCGAAGCCACGAGGCTTGCCGGCTTTGCGGACACTGAGGCGCGCAAGTTCTTCGGCCCGCCGCCGACTTTTTCCGCTGCCATCGAACGCGACTACCTCACGCCCTGGCCGGCGTCGACCGCCGCCAAGCGCTTTGCCGAGCGGGTGGGAAAACTGCTCGGCCCCGGCTTTTCAGCGCCGCCGCGCCAGCCTAAATAGCCTGTCATGATCCATGTCTGCTCCCTTGCGCTGCTGTACCAGACGGTCGAAGAGACCAAGGCCCAGCACATCGTCACCCTGCTCCGCCTCACCGACCGGGTGACGCGGCCGGCGCATATTGCCGCCGGCAATCATCTCATTCTTGCCGTCGACGACATCTGCGATCCGGAGGAAGGCTGCACCGTTCCGGCTGCGGATCATGTAGTGCGTCTTGTCGACTTCGCGCGGCGCTGGGATCGTTCGGCGCCGATGGTGGTGCATTGCTTTGCCGGCATCAGCCGCTCGACGGCGGCGGCCTTCACCGCCGCCTGCGCGATCAATCCGCAGCGCGACGAGGCCGACATCGCGCGCACCATCCGTGCGTCTTCGCCGACCGCCATGCCCAACAAGCGCATTGTCGCCATCGCCGACGAGGTGCTCAAGCGCGACGGCCGCATGGTGCGCGCCGTCGAAGCGCTCGGCCGCGGCACCGAGGCGATGCAAGGCCATCCGTTCCGCCTCGATATCGGCTAGCACCACCGGGGACTTCACCATGTCATTGCACTACGGACTGGTCAGCCCGGAGACACTTGCCGCTCACGACGGCCTGAGCTTTCTCAAGGGCATCATCTCCGGACAGTTTCCGCAGCCGCCGATCGCCGGGACGCTCGGCTTTCATCTGATCGAGGCCGAACCCAATCGCGTGGTGTTCGAGGGCCTGCCCGAACAGCGGCACTACAATCCGATCCACACCGTGCATGGCGGCTTCGCCGCGACCTTGCTCGATTCAGCGCTCGCCTGCGCGATCTTCACGACCATGCTCAAAGGCGATGCCTGGACCACGCTGGAGCTGAAGCTGAATTATGTGCGGGCGATGACCAAAGACACCGGCCCGGTGCGTGCCGAAGGCCGCGTCATCCACCGCGGACGCACCATTGCAACGTCAGAGGGCGACCTCAAGGACGCAAGCGGCAAGCTTTACGCTCACGCCACGACGACCTGCATGATCATGCCGGCGAAGCCGTAGAAGCGGTCGCTTCAGCCCTGCGTCGGCGGCACCCGCACCACCATGCCGTCAAGCTGCGGCGTCAGCATGATGCGGCAAGCCATGCGACTCGACCTCTTCACTTCCGCGGCGACTTCATCGAGCTTGTCGTCTTCCTCGCGGCTGCGTTTCGGCAGGCGCGACAACCACGGCTCGTCGATATAGACGTGACAGGTACCGCAGGAACAGCTGCCGGCGCAGGCGCCGATGATGCCGTCAATCTCGCAATCGACCGCTGCATCCATCAGCGTCATGCCGGGCGGCGCGTCGACGGGCTGGGATCGGCCGTTCGGCTCGATAAAGACGATGGTCGGCATGGTGTCAGCCTCCGGCGCGCGCATGGCGGCGCCTGGTGGCGGCCCGCCGCCATCCATCATCGGTCTACATCGTATATTTTCAGTTGTTGCCGGCGGCGAACGACGAGCGCAGCTTCAGCGGGCCATCTTCGTTCTCGACACTGGCCGAACGCGTCGGCCGGCGCGTGAACTCGCAATAGGCAAAGCCGAGACCGGAGACTGAACCACGGAACGTGTATTCGTCGACCTTGGTAACGCGGAAGCACGGGTCGATCGGCAGGCCCTTCATACTGGCGCAGACCGAGCCTTCGCGCACATGCAGCGTATTGGCCGGCAGCGCGGCGTAGCGCACCTTGCCGGCGCCCTGGAATTGGATCGAACCGACAACCGAGCCGTCATGCAGCACGCGGCCGCGGCCGCGGGTGCCTTCGAAGCAGGTGTAATTGAAGGTCTTGCCGACGACGAAAGCGCGCGCCTGTTCAGCCGTCAGCTCTTCGGCCGTTGCCACTGACGGCAGGACGGCCAACAGGCCGATCACGCACGCACTTACACGCAACATCACGGGAACTCCAACTGACGCCACAAGACAAGATTAGCGGGCTTGCGCCCGCCAGAAAACATCTTGCGGAGTATGCCTAACGATCGTTGGCAAATCCTGAATGGAATTTACCCGATCTTGACCACGACGCGACCCCGAACCTGCCCGGCGACGATGGCGGCTGCCACCTCCGGCAGTTCGGAGAGGCCGATTTCCCGGGTCATCGCGGCTAATTTCTGGCGATCGAGGTCCGTTTCCAGCCTTTTCCACGCCTCTTCGCGCTTCGGCAGCGGGCACATCACCGAGTCGATGCCCAAAAGACACACCCCGCGCAAAATAAACGGCGCGACGGACGCCGGCAGATCCATACCGCCGGCAAGCCCGCAGGCAGCAACCGCGCCGCCATAGCGGATCATGGACAGGAGGTTGGCCAGGGTCGTGGAACCGACGCTGTCGATGCCGCCGGCCCAGCGCTCCTTGGCCAGTGGCTTGGGCGTGCCGGCAAGCGCGGCGCGTTCGACGATTTCGCTGGCGCCGAGGCTCTTGAGATAGTCGGCCTGCTCGGGGCGGCCGGTGGTGGCGCTGACCGAAAAGCCGAGCTTGGACAGGATCGCCACCGCAACCGAGCCGACGCCACCAGCAGCGCCGGTGACGGCAATGGGGCCGCTGGCCGGCGTCAGGCCGTGCTTTTCCAGCGCCATGACGCAAAGCATCGCCGTGTAGCCCGCGGTGCCGATCGCCATCGCGTCACGGGTCGAGATGCCGGCCGGCAGGCGCACCAGCCAGTCGCCCTTCACCCGCGCCTTTTCGGCATAGGCACCGAGATGGGTTTCGCCGAGACCCCAGCCATTGAGAATGACCTTGTCGCCGGCCTTCCACTTGGGATGGCTCGACGCCTCGACGGTGCCGGCGAAGTCGACGCCGGCGATCATCGGGAACCGGCGCACCACCGGCGCCTTGCCGGTGATGGCGAGGCCATCCTTGTAATTGACCGTGGAATATTCGACGCGGACGGTGACGTCGCCGTCCATCAGGTTTGCTTCATCGAAATCGGCGAGCGCGGCCTTGGTGCCGCTCTCGGTTTTCTCGATCACCATCGCCTTGAAAGTCGTCACCCGGGCCTCGCTTCGTATCCAGAGGATTTGCGAGGGTTTTCGCGCGCGGAGGCCCCGCGCGCAACTGTTTTAGGGGGACGATTTCAGGCCGCAGCCGGGACCAGCGGGCGCGCTACCGGCTTTTCCACGATCGGCAGGTTGATGATCGCCGACAGGACGCCAAAGAAAACGCTCAGCCACCACACCGGGTTGTAGCTCTGGAAATGCTCGTAGGCGAGACCGCCGAGCAGCACCCCGAGGAAGCCGCCGACCTGATGGCTGAAGAAGGCGATGCCGAACAACATGGCCAGCCAGCGCGTGCCGAACATCACCGCCACCAGCGACGACGTGGGCGGCACCGTCGACAGCCACAACAGACCGGTCACCGCGCCGAAGATCAACGTCGTCACTGGCGTCACCGGCAGCAGCACGAAGGCGGCGATGGAGATCGCGCGCCCGAAATAGATCGCCGACAAGATGTAACGCTTCGGCATGCGTGAGCCCAGATAGCCCGAGGTGATCGAGCCGACGATATTGAACAGGCCGATCGCCGCCACCGTCCAGCCGCCGATTTCCGCCGACAGTCCGCGGTCGGCAAGATAGGCCGGCAAATGCACGGTGGTGAAGGCAAGCTGGAAACCGCAGGTGAAGAAGCCGATCACCAGCAGCACGTAACTGCGATGACCGAAGGCTTCGGTCAAAGCCTGTTTATAGGATTGCGGGAGCTGCGCGACGGTACCGGCCGCCGGCTTGCGCGGCGCCGCCAGCACCAGCGACAGCGGCAGAATGATCAGCATCAGCGCGGCAAAGACGAACAGCGCGCTGGTCCAACCGGCCGAGCCGATCAGGCCCACGGCGAGTGGCGAAAACAGGAACTGACCGAACGAGCCCGCCGCGGTGCCAAAACCGAAGGCGGTCGAGCGCCATTCATCCGGCAAAAGCTTGCCGAAGGCGCCGACGACGATGGTGAAAGAGCAGCCCGACAAACCGAACCCGATCAGCACGCCAGCCGACAAAGTGAGCGTCGCCGGGGTCGTCGAATAGGCCATCAGAAACAGCCCGGCGGCATAGAGCACGGTGCCGGCCATCAACACCCGCGGCGCGCCGTAGCGATCGGCGATCGCGCCGGCGAAAGGCTGGCCGATGCCCCACAACAGATTCTGCACCGCCAGCGCGAAGGCGAAGACGTCGCGGCCCCAATTGTGAAGCTGCGACATCGGGGTGAGAAAGAAACCGAGCGCCGAACGCGGGCCAAAGCCCAAAAGCGCGATGATACAGCCGCACACGATAATCACGGCAGGCGCGCGCCAGCCAAGGGACGGAGGTGCGCTGGCGGTCTGGGAGGACATTCGGGTTGCTCCGGCGAAGTTCAATGCCAGCGGCAGTTTGCCACCGGCCAAGAGCCGAAACATAGTAACAAGCCTGCGCCGCCCCTAGCGAAAAGTACTGATCAAAGCCATTTGCGGCACGCATGGCTCGCGCGGAAATCGTTGGGGATTTCGCCCTCGCCCGCCGCTATCGACCGGCGTTGCCGTAGATCCGGGTCAGGTTGCGAGCCTCCTGCAGCGTGAATTTGGGATCCCCCCAACTCGGCTCCGCAGCGCCGTCGCCCCAGTTGCGCGGGCGGTAGAAGATGAGGCCGCCAAGCTTGTCCATCTTCTTCATCTCGGGCACCCAGTTCGGCCGCGCCCAGTCGTCGTGATAATGCGTCGACTTGGCGACCTCCGGCATCCACAGCTTGCCGTCGAGCGAATCGCGGGCGATGCGCATCGAACGGTCGTAGGCCTCCGGCTCCTTGATCGCTTCCGATTTGCCGTCGCAGGCGAAGGTGAACTGGCAGGCCAGATGCCGGTGCTTGTTCTGATAGACCACGCCGCAGACATCGTTCGGGTAATAAGGCGAGAACACGCGGTTGAGCACGACCTGCGCCACCGCGATCTGCGCCGTGACCGGTTCGTCGCGGGCCTCGAAATAGATGGCATGGGCGAGACACTTTTCGGCCTGGGTGCGCTTGACGCCGGACAACGACAAACGTTCGGACGGCGAGCGCGGCCGCTGATCGGGACCGGTGACGACACCTTTGGAGGCGACGCTGTGGCCCTCGTCGATCTTGATGTCGCCGTTCGGCGGCGCCAGCGCCGACATCTTCACATCGGGATCGCCCGACGCAACCACGACCGGCGCGTCGCCCGGCGCCCAGGGCAACAGACGTTCGCGTTCGCCGGCCAGCGGCTGGCGGCCGAAGAACACCTCGTCGGTGGAATAAAGCTCAAGCTTCGGGCCGTCATCCTTGCGCCTCAGATCGAGCGATGGCCCCGCAGGTTCGATCGCGGTCAGCGCCGGCATCGGCGGCATCGGTGTGCGCGCCCGAGAGATCAGCGAGTCCCGCTTGTTCTTGCGGTTCACGGTCGGGAACCTGAAAGGCGCGTTCGGATCGGTCCAGGGCTGCGCCGCGATTGAACGCGACACATCGTTCGGATCGAGGCTGGCCAGCGTGTAGGCAACCGGCTGCGGAATCGTGGTGCCGACCGGCCGCGGCATCGAGAACATCGCGGCGTGAATGGTGCCGAAGGGCGACGCGATCAGATGTTCCCGCGCGCGCTCGGCGACGCCGGGCTGCCGCGCCAGCAATGAAGCCAGGTCCTGATAACCGGTGGATGTGGGCAGAACGGCAAAGACCGACAGGGCACAGCCAAACAGCTTGCCCCTCGTCCTGGCGCCATAACGCCGACGCGTTCTGAAATCGACCTTACGCGACGCCACGCAACGTCCTCGACCACAAATGCCACCCGCGATCAGGACAATGCGACAGGTTTCGTTATTGGCCGGTTAACCTTGCCCGCGCGTTAACGCCGCACCGCCGCGGCGTTTCGCAAGAGTCTATTAACCCTCTGGCAATCGGTATCGCTCACAATCGGATACCATTTCTGGTGATCGCGGGGCCATCATGGACCTGTTACCGCTGTTGGCGACTCTCGGCGGCCAGGCCGCGCTGGGCAAGATCAGCGTTGTGTTGCTGATCGCCGCTGCAGTCGTCTATCGCCGGCAACGCTCGCAGTATCGACACCTGTCGCTGGGCCTCGACAACATGTCGCAAGGCTTGTGCATGTTCGACAACCGCGGCCGCGTCGTTTTCAGCAATCGCCGCTATCTCGAAATGTACCGGCTGTCGACGGAAACAGTGACGCCCGGCCTGCCGCTGCGCGACCTGATGGTGCAAAGGCAGGCGACCGGCCTGTTCAAGGGCGACATCGATGCCTATTGCGCCGATATCCTGAGGCGAGTGCGCGGCGGCAGCGACATGGGCGCCTATGTGCCGGCCAGCGACGGGCGCATTGTCCTCGCCAGAAACGAAGCGCTGTCCGACGGCGGCTGGGTCTCGACGCATGAGGACGTCACCCAGCAGCGCAACGCCGAACTCGAGCGCGCCGCCAACCGCGACACCGAGAAGCGCCGCGCCGCGGTCGACGGCGCGATCGTCGCCTTCCGCCCGGTTGCCGAAGATCTGCTGTTGCGCGTCAGCGAGGGCGCATCAACCATGCGCACCACCGCCAGTGCGTTGTTCGATGCCTCGGACAAGACCTCGCAATGCGCCGACAGCGCCGCACAGGCTTTCACCGAAGCCAGCGCCAATGTCGAAACCGCGGCGATCGCCGCCGAACAGCTGTCGCAATCGATCGGCGAGATCAGCCGCCAGCTCAGCCACACCAGCGATATCGTGAAGCAGGCGACCGACGAAGCTCGCGCGACCGACAGCGAAATCGGTCAACTGGCCGATGGCGCGCAAAAGATCGGCGACGTGGTCAAGCTGATCGGCAACATTGCGGGGCAGACCAACCTGCTGGCGCTTAACGCCACCATCGAAGCCGCGCGCGCCGGCGAGGCCGGCCGCGGCTTTGCCGTAGTCGCCTCCGAAGTCAAATCGCTGGCGGTGCAAACGGCGAAAGCGACCGAGGAAATCGCCGGCCATATTCTCGCCGTGCAGAATTCGACCGGCGGCGCCATTGAAGCGATCCGCAAGATCGCCGAGCGCATGGGCGAGATCAATCGCTACACCGCGACGGTCGCCGCCTCGATCGAGGAGCAAAGCGCGGCCACCGATGAAATTTCGCAGAACGTTGCTGGCGCGGCCCAAGGCGCAAGCCATGTCGTGCAGGTAACCGGCGAAGTGGTGGCGGCTGCGGACGAAACGCGCGCGTCGGCCGAGGTCGTGCGCGCGACGTCGCAGACCGTCGAAGCCGCAGTCGGCAATCTGCGGCTTGAGGTCGAGGACTTCCTGAAGAAAGTGGCTGTCTAGCGCTACTGCAGCCCGGCGCTGGTGCGCAGGATCAGGAACAGGCCGACCGCGAGCGCAAAGCCGGCGATGCGATGCGTCATGCTCAGCGGCGGACCGAATTGAAAACCGCGGAGATACATCACCACGGTTTCGAACAACGCGATCGCGACCAGAATCCAGAAATAAGGCGACACCGCAAAGCTGCGGCTCGCCGGCACATAGATGTACAGTCCCGCGGCGGCAAGGCCGATGAGGAGCGAGAAGCCGTAGAAAATCCAGTCGATCCTCATGGCTTGTCGCCCCCCTTTATTGTTGATCGGCTGTCTTAGGCCTGACTTGCCGCCGCCTTGCCGAGCGCCGCTTGCGCCGCCGCGAGACGCGCAATCGGCACGCGGAACGGCGAGCACGACACATAGTCGAGCTTGGCCTCATGGCAGAACGCGACCGACGACGGATCGCCGCCGTGTTCGCCGCAGATACCGACCTTGAGCTTCGGGCGCACCTTGCGGCCGCGCTCGACGCCGATCTTCACGAGTTCGCCGACGCCCTGCTGATCGATCGAGACGAAGGGATCGGCCGGCAGAATGCCGCGCGCGGTGTAGATGCCGAGGAAGCTCGCGGCATCGTCGCGCGAAATGCCGAACGTGGTCTGCGTCAGATCGTTGGTGCCGAAGGAGAAGAATTCGGCCGACTCGGCGATTTCGCCGGCCATCAGTGCGGCGCGCGGCAGTTCGATCATGGTGCCGACGTCGTAAGTGAGCTTGGCGCCGGTTTCTTTCTTGACCGCTTCGGCCATCGCGTCGATGCGCGCCTTGACGAGGTCGAGTTCGGCCTTGGTCGCGATCAGCGGCACCATCACTTCCGGCACGACCTTCTTGCCGGTACGCTTGGTGACATCGGCGGCGGCCTCGAAAATGGCGCGCGCCTGCATCTCGGCGATTTCCGGATAGGCAATCGCGATACGGCAGCCGCGGAAGCCGAGCATCGGGTTGAACTCGGCGAGCTCCTTGGCGCGGTCGGCGATCTTCTTGGCATCAACGCCCATCGCGGCTGCGACTTCGGCGATTTCCTCGTCGCCATGCGGCAGGAACTCATGTAGCGGCGGATCGAGCAGACGGATGGTGACCGGACGGCCGTCCATGATCTCGAACAGCTCGACAAAGTCGCCGCGCTGCATCGGCAGCAATTTGGCGAGCGCGGCGCGGCGCGCTTTTTCCTCGTCGGCGAGAATCATCTCGCGCACCGCCTGGATGCGCTCGTCGTCGAAGAACATATGCTCGGTGCGGCACAGGCCGATGCCTTCGGCGCCGAAGCGGATCGCCGCCTTGGCGTCGTTCGGCGTGTCGGCATTGGCGCGAACGCCAAGCTTGCGCACCTTGTCGGCCCAGCCGATCAGCGTCGAGAACTCGCCGGACAACTGCGGCTCGATCATCGACACCTTGCCTTCCAGCACCTGGCCGGTCGAGCCGTCGATGGTGATGTGGTCGCCCTTCTTGAAGGTCTTGCCGCCGGCGCTCATGGTGCCGGCCGCATAGTCGACGCGGATCTGGCCGGCGCCGGAGACGCAGGGCTTGCCCATGCCGCGCGCCACCACGGCGGCGTGCGAGGTCATGCCGCCGCGCGTCGTCAGAATGCCTTCGGCGGCGTGCATGCCATGAATGTCTTCCGGCGAGGTCTCGACGCGCACCAGCACGACCTTGTGGCCGTCGGCCTTGAGCTGCGCCGCTTCATCCGACGAGAACACGATTTCGCCCGAGGCCGCGCCCGGCGACGCCGGCAGGCCGGTCGCCAGCACATGACGGTGCGCCTTCGGATCGAGCGTCGGATGCAGCAATTGATCGAGCGACAGCGGATCGACGCGCAACACTGCTTCGTTCTTCGAGATCAGGCCTTCATTGGCCAGTTCAACGGCGATGCGCAGCGACGCCTTCGCCGTGCGCTTGCCGCTGCGGGTCTGCAGCATCCACAGCTTGCCCTGCTCGACCGTGAACTCGAGGTCCTGCATATCGCGGTAATGCTTCTCGAGCTTGTTGTAGATGCGCGTCAGCTCCTTGTAGGCGTCGGGCAGCGCCGACTCCATCGAGGGCTTGTCGGAGCCGGCTTCCTTGCGCGCGTCCTCGGAAATTTCCTGCGGCGTGCGGATGCCGGCGACAACGTCTTCGCCTTGCGCGTTGATGAGGAATTCGCCGTAGAGCTTCTTCTCGCCGGTCGAAGGATTGCGCGTGAAGGCAACGCCGGTCGCCGAGGTGTCGCCCATATTGCCGAACACCATGGCCTGCACGTTGACCGCGGTGCCCCAGCTTTCGGGAATCGAATGCAGTCGGCGATAGGTCTTGGCGCGCTGGTTCATCCAGGAACCGAACACGGCGCCGATGGCGCCCCAGAGCTGTTCGTGCGGATCCTGCGGGAAGTCGCGGCCCAGCTCCTGTTTGACGCGCGCCTTGTAACGCTCGACGAGCTGCGCCCAGTCGTCGGCGGTCAGATCGGTGTCGAGCGAGTAGCCCTGCTTCTCCTTGTGCATGTCGAGGATTTCCTCGAAATGCTCGTGACCGACGCCAAGCACCACATCCGAATACATGGTGATGAAGCGGCGATAGCTGTCATACGCAAAGCGACGGTCGCCGGACTTCGCCGCCAGCGCCTCGACGGTCTGGTCGTTGAGACCGAGATTGAGCACGGTATCCATCATGCCCGGCATCGAGGCGCGGGCACCGGAGCGCACCGACACCAGCAGCGGGTTGACGCGGTCGCCGAACACCTTGCCGGTGATCTTGCCGACCTGGGTCAGCGCCTTTTCAACCTGGCCCTTCAATGCCGCCGGATATTTTTCACCGTTGGCATAGTAATAAACGCAAACCTCGGTGGTGATGGTGAAACCGGGGGGCACCGGCAGGCCGAGATTGGCCATTTCGGCGAGGTTGGCGCCCTTGCCGCCCAGGAGATTTTTCATCTCCGACTTGCCCTCGGCCTTGCCGCCGCCGAAAGCATAGACCCACTTGCCCTTCGCCGCTGGCGCGGCTTTGGCTTTTGCCTTGGCCGGCATCTTCCGGGCCGCGGTCTTTTTGACCGCAGCCTTCTTGGCTGCGGCCTTTTTCGGGGCGGATTTCTTGGATTTGCGTTTAGCCATCTCGGAGATCTGGTCCTGGATCGGGGGAGGATATGGAACCCGGGGCCGTCAAATCACGCCGAATGCTGCAGCGCAAGCCCGGAAAGGCCCGGTACGGACAGGTCTTTAGACCTAGCGGAAGATACCGAGACCGATCAGGCCGATGACGATCAGATAGGCCGCGACGATGTAGTTCAGCAGCCGCGGCATGATGAGGATGAGAACGCCGGCCAGAATGGCGACGATCGGCTGCAAATTGGCGATGCTGATGGTCATGGGAGAGAATCCTTTTGGGGTGCAGGAGGGACGGAACCTAGAACAGATGAAGCAGGCGCGAGTTCCCGCGCCCGCTGCAGGATGGCCTTGCCAGAATCGCAAGGCGTGCGCCATCGCCCCTGTTCTTTAAAGGCCCGGGGCGGCCTGCCTTTCTCCTTCCGTCCGCGAAGCACCGGATCCGGAATCCAGACCCACCCTCAAACTCCGCTGGATTCCGGGGTTCGCTCGCTGCGCTCGCGCCCCGGAATGACGAAGGAACTTACCCCTCGATCCGCGCGAAATCCGCCACCGTGCGGGTGGCTTCACGGATCTCGTTGAGCAACGTCAGGCGGTTGGCGCGGACGGCCTTGTCGTCGGCATTGACGGTGACCTTGTCGAAGAAGGCATCGACGGTGGGGCGGAGCTTGGCCAGCGCGCTCATCGCGACGGCGAAGTCTTCCTTGGCAACGGCGGCCGCCGTCTCCTGCTTGGCGGCAGCGGTGGCTAAGGCCAGCGCCTTCTCTTCCGCTTCCTTGAGCAGCGACGCATCGACGGCACCGGCATAAGCCTTGCCGTCCTTCTTCTCTTCGATGCGCAGGATATTCGAGGCGCGCTTGACGCCGGCCAACAGGTTCTTGCCGTCGTCGGTTTCGAGGAACGCACCGAGCGCCTCGACGCGGCGCACGACCATCAGCAGGTCGTCCTGACCCTCGATCGCGAACACGGCATCGACGAGATCGTGCCGGGCGCCCTGCTCGCGCAGCTGCACCTTGAGACGGTCGGCGAAGAAGGCAATGAGATCGCGCGTCGGCACGACGAAGGAATGCGCCTCGATCAGCTTCGGCCCGGCGACGCTGCGCTCCTTGGTCGACACCAGCACTTCGAGCTTCATCGCCAGTTCGATGTCGGTGGCGCCGATATTGGCGATCTCGTCGTGGATCGGATGCAGCGCCGCGAAGGCCGAAGCCAAAGCCTCGTCGCGCGCCACGGCGCCGAAGTGACGCCACAGCAGGCGGCGCAGCGGCAGGCGCAACTGGTTGTCGATGATGATGCGGATGATACCGAGCGCCGCACGGCGCAGCGCATAGGGGTCCTTCGATCCGGTCGGCTTCTCATCAATGGACCAGAAACCGACAAGCGTATCGATCTTGTCGGCAAGCGCCACGGCGATCGACACCGGATCGGCCGGCACGAGATCGTCCGGGCCCTTCGGCCGGTAATGATCCTCGATCGCATGCGCGACCGCCTCGTCCTCGCCCTGCGCTTCGGCGTAATAGCGGCCCATCAGGCCTTGCAGTTCAGGGAATTCGCCGACCACTTCGGTGAGCAGATCGGCCTTGCAGAGCTGCGCCGCGCGTTCGGCCTTGGCCCGGTCGGCGTCGACGGCCCGCGCCAGATCGCCGGCGAGCGAGACGATGCGCGCGATGCGTTCAGCCTGCGAGCCCAGCTTCTCGTGGAACACGATCTGCTCGAACTTCGGCAGACGATCCTCGAGCTTCTTCTTCAGGTCGGTCTCGTAGAAGAACTTGGCATCCGACAGGCGCGCGCGAATGACGCGCTCGTTGCCGGCGACGATGGCCTTGCCGCCGTCGGTCGCCTCGATATTCGCGACGAGGATGAACTTGTTGACCAGCTTGCTCGTCGAGGGATCGCGCAGCACGAAACATTTCTGGTTGGCGCGGATGGTCGAGCGGATGACTTCGCCCGGAATATCCAGGAAGGCCTTGTCGAAGGCGCCCATCAGCGGCACCGGCCATTCGACGAGACCGGCGACTTCCGCCGTCAGCCCTTCGTCCTCGACCAGTTCATGCCCTTGCGCGAACGCAAGGTTGCGCGCATCGGTGCGGATGATGTCCATGCGCCGCGCCGGATCGAGCACGACCTTGGCCTTCTCGAGCGACGCCACGTAATCGTCGAAGCGCCGCACCTTGAAGGCGGCCGGCGCCATGAAGCGATGGCCGCGGGTTTCGTTGCCGGCTGTGATGCCGCCAATCGCGAACGGCAGCACCACCGGCTCCTCGGTCTCGGGTCCGAAGGTGGCGATGATGGAATGCAGCGGACGCACCCAGGTGAGCGCGCCTGGCTTTGCCGAGTCCGCGCCCCAGCGCATCGATTTCGGCCACGGGAAAGCGCGCACGATCTCCGGGATCAGCTCCGCGATCACCTCAACGGCGTCACGGCCCTTTTTCTCGGTGATGGCGACATAGAAGTCGCCCTTCTTGTCGGCCTGCACCTTCGCCTGATCGATCGAGGTCAAACCGGCCGCTTTCATGAAACCGGCGATGGCCTGCTCGGGCGCGCCCACTTTCGGGCCCTTGCGCTCTTCCTTGAGGTCGGGCTGCCGCGCCGGCACGCCCTGTACCGTCAGCGCCAGCCGCCGCGGCGTGGCGAAAGCCTTGGCGCCTTCATAGACGAGCCCGGCCGCAACCAGCCGGTCGGTGACCATCTTCCTGAGGTCATCGGCGGCGCGCGCCTGCATGCGCGCGGGAATTTCTTCGGAGAACAATTCGAGCAGAAGATCGGGCATCGTCGATCCTGACTTAAACGGAAACGCCGCCGGCTTCGGTCGCCAGCCAGGCTTCGCCGCAGGCTTTCGCCAATTCGCGCACGCGCAGAATGTAGCTCTGCCGCTCGGTGACCGAGATCACGCCGCGGGCGTCGAGCAAATTGAAAACGTGGGACGCCTTGATGCACTGATCATAGGCCGGCAGCGCCATGCCATGATGTGTGCGTTCGGCATTGTAGCCGGCGTCGAGATATTTCTTGCACGCCTGCTCGGCCATCTTGAACTGCTCAAACAGCATGCCGGTGTCGGCGACTTCGAAGTTATGCTTCGAATATTCGCGCTCGGCCTGCAGGAAGACTTCGCCGTAGGTCACGCGTTTGTCGCCATCGAGACCGTTGAAGTTGAGATCGTAGACGCGATCCACACCCTGCACATACATGGCGAGGCGCTCGAGACCGTAAGTGAGTTCGCCCGCAACCGGCGCGCATTCGACGCCGGCGACCTGCTGGAAGTAAGTGAACTGCGACACTTCCATGCCGTCGCACCAGCATTCCCAGCCGAGCCCCCAGGCACCGAGCGTCGGGCTTTCCCAGTCGTCCTCGACGAAACGGATGTCATGCAGATCGGAGGCGATGCCGATCACCTTGAGCGAGTCGAGATAGAGCTGCTGGATGTTCGGCGGCGACGGCTTCAGGATCACCTGGAACTGGTAGTAGTGCTGCAGCCGGTTCGGGTTCTCGCCGTAGCGGCCATCCTTCGGCCGGCGCGAGGGCTGCACATAGGCGGCGTTCCAGGGCTTGGGCCCGAGCGCGCGCAAGGTGGTGGCCGGATGGAAGGTGCCGGCGCCGACTTCCATGTCGTAGGGCTGGAGAATGACGCAGCCCTGCCCGGCCCAGAACTGCTGCAACGCCAAAATCAGGCCCTGAAACGAGCGCGACGGATCGAGATTGGCTTGCGCGGCGGGCATGGAACGTTCGGGCCTGTCAGGGGTTTTCCGGCGGCCGTTTGCCCCTCATTTTCAAAGGGTAACGGCGGCCGGGACCCTATCGGCGGCCCCAAACCCGGTCAAGGTTGGGGCCCAAAAAGGGTCAGATCGAGACAATTCGAACATTCGCCTTTAGTGGATCTTGAAAACGATCCGATAGATACGCAGTTGAGGCGGGCCGAGGAAGGTCAAAGAGGCGTCAGATGCTGGCTTTTCAAGTGATCGGAATGGTGTTTCTCGTGCTGTTTTTCGGCGCGCTCGTCACGGGCCAACCGGGCACGGCGCGCTGACGCGCCGGCTGTCTCACCACATCCGTTAAGTCCGGCTGACGTCTAGAGCCGATATTCCCCGGTCGCCGGGTCGCGCCGCAGCGTCGGGCGATTCTCGCGATCCTTGATGCGCACCCGCACGCGGCGTTGCGCCTCCAGCTCGTCGTTGATGCGGCGCGCTTCTTTCACCGCCCATTGCACGATCATCGCGCCGCCCATGGCGGCCAGCGTCCACTTTACCACGGGCGTAAACAGAAACGCAGGCATGTCAGCTCCTTACATCCGGTGCGACAATGGTTTCGGTGAATCTGGGCTATTTCGCGACGGAAACCGCCCTGCGACATTTACAATCCGTAACGTGACCAGTGCGCGCGCTCTTCCAGCGCCGCGAGAACGTCGTCGGCGAAACCACCGTGCCCGCGCGTAAGGTCTGACAATTGCGCACCCATCAGACGGCGGCCGAGGAAACCGCGCTCGACGGCGATAACCGGCGTGCGCACCTTGTCGCCGTAGCGCTCACGCAAGGTCGCGCGCAATTCGCCGCGGCAGTCGGCCAGCCCCAGTTCGATCGCCTTGCCGGCCGTCCAGAACTCGCCCGAGAACAAGGTCTTGTCGTCGCCATTGAGCTTGGTGCCGCGGCGCTTCTTCACCAATTCGATGAAGTGAGCGTGGATGTCGGCCTGGATCAACTTGATGCGCGCAACGTCGTCCGGATTTTCCTCGCGGAATGGATCGAGCATCGCCTTGCGCTCGCCCGACGTATAAATGCGGCGCTCGATGCCGAGCTTCTTCATCAATTCGGGAAAGCCGAACGAGCCGCCAATGACGCCGATCGAGCCGACGATCGAATAGTCGTCGCAGACGATCTCGTCGGCGGCGCAGGCCAGCATGTAGCCGCCGGACGCGCCGGCATCCTCGATGAAGGCGATCACCGGGATTTTCTTTTCCTCGGCCAGCTGACGGATGCGGCGGAAGATCAAATGCGACTGCGTCGGCGAGCCGCCCGGCGAATTGATCAGCAGCGCGACAGCGCGCGCCCGCGGCACGGCGAAGGCGCGGTCGAGCGTCCGCGTCACGCCCGCCAGCGTGATTCCCGGCCGCAGCGGCGTGGTCACGCCGATCACGCCCGACAACCGCACCACCGGCACGACCGGGATGTCCGCACGGAACCGCGCCGGGATCAGGACGTTTAAGGGGGCGAGCAGGTTTTCCAGGAACGAAGCCATGGTCGGCAGTTAGTCAGCCTGGGCGGCCTTAGTCAAAGACAAGGAGCCGATCGAAGTCCCTTGGTAGCGGGGTATGGTGCGACGCAGCAACGCAGCCATGCGCGAGGTTGAAATCACCAAAAGTTGCACTTTATTTACCCTAAGATGATTTGTGCAGCGCAGTATCAACGCCTAGCTTTTAGAGGCTGGGGAGAAGAGAAGGGAGCGACACATGGATCCGAAGCTCACCATCCTGTTCCTGCTGATTGGCACCATCCTGACCTTGTCGTGGTCCGGCGACGGCATTTTTGACCGCGTGCGCCAGCAGATCCGCAGCACCCTTCGCCGCTAACCGGATCGATCGGCTAGCGCCAGCGGCTTGGCCTCACGCAGAACGGCCTCGGCGGCGCCCGACGGCTTGCCCGCATCGTCATTGAGGATGAGTGGCGGCAGGTCCGGCAGCCGCCCTGTGCCGCCTTTCACGGCCCGCATCAGAATCCGGATGGCCTCGGCGCCCGGCCGCGGCGCGACCCGCAACACCTTGATCTCGCCGAAGGCGGGCGAAACGGCCGCGATGACTTCATCGAGCGCCGCCGCACGCCAGATCAGCGTCAGCGTGCCGCCCGGCTTCAGGGTCCAGGCCGCGCTGGCCAGCCATCGCCGAAGCAAATCCGCATCCGCCACATGCGCCAGACGCCGCCGCGCGTCGGGCGAACTCTGCTGCGTAGCAGGATCGTTGAAAGGCGGGTTCATCAGGAGCTGATCAGCACTCGCCTCCTGCAGGCCGGCGGCGGCCAGTGCCGCGATGCTCTCGACATCGCAGGCGATCGCGTCAACGCGGTCGCCCATGCCGTTGCGCCGGGCGTTCTCGCCGGCCAGCGCGGCAAGCGCCGGGTCAATCTCGAGCAAAGTCACCCGCAGGCCCGGCACACGCCACGCCAGCGCCAGCCCTGCCCCGCCAATACCGGCGCCGAAATCAACCGCCCGCTCACCGGCGCGGCCGCCGGTCGCCGCGGCAAGCAGCATGGCGTCATGACCGACGCGATGGCCGCGCTTGGGCTGCAACAGCCGCAGCCGGCCGCCGAGCACGGCATCGTCGGTGGTGTCGATCCCGGCGATCATGCTTCTCAAGGGTTATGCGGACGCAGTTCATGAGCGAGCCCCGCGTCCGTCAGCAACTGGCGCGCGGCGGCCAGTTCGTCATCCGCCACCAGCACCCGGCGCGGCAGCACGCCGAGCGAGCCTTCGAGCACGCTCATGTTCTGGTCGAGCACCATATGGGCGATATCGGCGCCATCGAGCAGCGCGGTGACGGCCGATACAAGAACCGCGTCATTGGTGCGGAGAATTTCTTTCATTGTCAGCGATCCGCGCGGCGGCGTTCGTCGCCGGGCGCACGGTGGTTGAGATAGGCCAGGAGCTTCATCTCGCGGCGGCCGCGCGTCACCGTGTCGAGCACGAGGCCAACGGCGACCGAGAGGAAGGCGAGCAGCATCAGGCCCATCGCCAGGATCGCGGTCGGCAGCCGGGGCACCAGATGGGTTTCGAGGAACGTGATGACAATCGGGATCGCCAAACCGAGCGAAATCAGCGCCAGCACGGCGCCGATCGCGCCGAAGAATGGAAACGGCCGCTCGCTGCGGTAAAGCTGCACGATAGTCCACAGGATACGGAAACCATCGCGCCAGGTGTTGAGCTTTGACGTCGAACCCTCCAGCCGCGCGTAGTACGGCGTTTTGACTTCGGCGGCGGCGAGGCCCAGTTCGAGGGCGTGGACCGTGAGTTCGGTTTCGATCTCGAAGCCGCCCGACAGCATCGGGAACGATTTGACGAAGCGTCGCGAGAACACCCGATAGCCCGACAGCATGTCGTTAAAGGTTCGCCCGAACACCGTGGCGACGAACGTCGTGAGCAGCCAGTTGCCGGTGCGGTGGCCGGCGCGATAGGCCGCCACCTCCTGATCGACGCGGTGGCCGACCACCATATCGAGGTGATCGCGCAACAGAAGGTCGATCATCTTCGGCACGCTCGGCGCGTCATAGGTTGCATCGCCGTCGACCAGAACGTAGATGTCGGCCTCGATATCGCTGAACATGCGGCGCACCACGAAGCCCTTGCCCTGGCGCATCTCCTTGCGCACGACCGCCCCGGCCGCCTGCGCAACCGCCGCGGTATCGTCGCTCGAATTGTTGTCGAAGACATAGATGGTGGCGTCAGGCAGCGCCGCCTTGAAATCGGCCACCACCTTGGCGACGGCCGCCGCTTCGTTGTAACAGGGCACCAGAACGGCGATCCGACAGGTCTGCCGCGCCGCGGCATCCCCGGCAGTCGTCGCGATACCGCTTATGCGCTCGTCCATCGCCGCCCCTGTTCCGCCCCCGTCCCTGACGAGGTCTTGCTGCTTTAGCATAGCGTTTCTATGCTCGCCCTACCCCGCCGTCGAGGGCCGGAAGACCCGGCCTCAAGTGCCTCAAGGAGAATGCGTCTTGGCCGTTGTGGTCCCTTTTGAAAATCCGCAGGGCTCGATCGAGCGGCTGGTCAGGCAGCTCGCACCGGCGATGGAACGCGTCAACGCGACGATTCTCGACCGTACCGGCTCGGACGTCACCATGATCCCGGAAGTGGCCAACCACCTGATTTCGTCGGGCGGCAAGCGGCTGCGGCCCATGCTGACGCTGGCCATGGCGCAGCTCACCGGATACGCGGGCGACGGCCATATCAAGCTCGCCGCCGCCGTGGAATTCATGCACACCGCAACGCTGCTGCACGACGACGTCGTTGATCAGAGCGACATGCGCCGCGGCAAGCAGGCGGCGCGCATGCTCTGGGGCAATGAGGCCAGCGTGCTAGTCGGCGACTTCCTGCTTGGCCAGGCCTTCAAGATGATGGTCGAGGTCGGCAACTTGCAGGCGCTCGATATTCTCTCTTCCGCTGCGGCGGTCATCGCCGAGGGCGAGGTGATGCAGCTCGGCGCCGCCAAGAACACAGCGACCAACGAAGACGAATACATGGCCGTGATCCGCGGCAAGACCGCCGAACTGTTCGCGGCGGCCTGCGAGGTCGGCCCGGTGCTGGCCGGCCGCGACAAGGCGGCCATCGCCGCCTGCCGCTCCTATGGCATGAATCTCGGTGTTGCCTTCCAGCTCGTCGATGACGCGCTCGACTACGGCGGCAAGTCGGCCAAGCTCGGCAAGAATGTCGGCGACGACTTCCGCGAAGGCAAGATCACGCTGCCGGTGGTGCTGTCGTTCCGCCGCGGCTCAGACGCCGAACGCGCCTTCTGGAATCGCACCCTCGGCGAGGGCAAGATCGAAGACGGCGATCTCGATCACGCCATCGGTCTGATGACCAAGCATCACGCCATCGAGGATACGCTCGGCCGCGCCCGGCATTATGGCGCCATCGCCACCGAAGCGCTGGCGCTGGTGCCGGACTGCGAGATCAAGACGGCGCTGGAAGAGACGGTCGCGTTCTGTATCGCGCGGGCGTACTGACCTTAACCGGCCTCATGGTAAGGAGGCGCGAAGCGCCGTCTCGAACCATGAGCCGCCCATCCTTCGAGACGCATCGCTTTCGCGATGCTCCTCAGGATGAGGCGGATTGTGGCTACTTGGTAACGGTGTAGCCGGTCTCGGGGTCGCGCATCAGCTGGAAGCGGATGTTCGGGTCCGGGTCCTGCCCGATGTAGCGGCCATTGACGTGAACCGCCGGCGAACAGCCATTCGGCTGCGGTTCCGTGTTGAACCAGATGCCGCGGAAGGTCGGACCGCCGATCTGATCGTGACAGACGGACCTGGCGACCTTCATCTTCTTCTTGGCCTTGGCCGCGAACGCGGGTTCGGCGGCAAATGCGCCGGTCAGCGCCACTCCAGCCGCAACAACCGCCAGCCATCGCCAGTTCATGGAAATTCTCCGTTAGGAACGCTGCCGCTGTACCGGCAAATCACCGAGGCGGCAACAGTTCCCGGCAAGTGCGGGAAATTCAAGGCGTCCGGTTCAGAACCGTCGCAGCCGCCCACCAGTCCGGCCGCCGGACGGCAAGACTCGATTCGGCGGTCGTGGCCTCGCTCTCCGTGGCGAATAGAGCAAAGCAGGTGCCGCCCGAGCCCGACATGCGCGCCAGCGTGACGCCCGGCAGCGCCGCGAGCGCGTCGAGCACCTCGCCAATCACCGGCGCGCAGGCGATTGCCGACGCAGTAAGGTCGTTGCCGTGCCCGCGCAGATAGTCGATCAGCGCGCCGGCTTCGTGCGGGATGTCGCCGAGCGTCCGCCGGTCCTTCGGCAGGCCGGCGCGGGCCAGCGCGGCGAAAACGTCGCGGGTCGCAACGCCGACACGCGGATTGACCAGCAGCGCCGGTAATTGCGGCAAACGAAGCGGCGGCGACAGCCGTTCGCCAACCCCGGTCATCACGCAGGCGCGCGACACGAAACACACCGGCACATCGGCGCCGGTTTGCAGCGCCGCCGTCATCAGCCGCGCGTCATCGAACGACATGCCGTTGTGGCGCGCCAACAGTCGCAAGGCCGCCGCCGCGTCGGCCGAACCACCGCCGACGCCACCGGCCACCGGAATATGTTTATCGAGATGAAAACGCCCGCCTTTGAGGCCCGGCACCAGAGCCGCGAGCGCGCGGAAAGCTTTGAGGATGAGATTGTCGCCGGCCGCGCCAATGACATCGGCAAAGGGCCCCGCGATGTCGAGACTCGTGTGCCCGGCCGGCTCAAGCGTGAGCGTGTCCGCAATGCCGGCGAAGGCGACCAGACTTTCCAGCTCGTGATAGCCGTCGGCGCGCCGCCCGGTAATGCGCAGCGTCAGGTTGATCTTGGCACGGGCGGTTTCGGTGAGATGCGACACGACAATTCATTTCGTCATTCCGGAGCGCCGTGAAACGGCGAACCCGGAATCCAGATGCGATCTCGGTTTGTAGCTGGATTCCGGGTTCGCTCGCCATAGCGCTATCGCGCTTATGGCTCACGCTCCGGAATGACGACAGGCAAAATCCTCAACCGCCATTGCCCGGCTTGGTGACGGCCGGCTTTTCGGACGAGTTCGCCTGCGACGTCGCTTCCTCGGGCAGACCGGTGCGCAGCTTTTCCAGGATCTTCGGCAGTTCTTCCGGATCGGGCTTGAGATCGCGCGCATGATTCCACTGGAAGGTCGCTTCCAGCTTGCGGCCGACGCGCCAGTAGGCATCGCCGAGATGATCGTTGATGGTCGGATCTTCCGGCTTCAAGCCAATGGCGCGCTCGAGCTCCTTCATCGCCTCTTCGTAATTGCCGAGGCGGTAATGGGCCCAGCCGAGCGAGTCGACGATGTAACCGTCGTCGGGACGTTGCGCGACGGCTTTCCTGATCATCGCCATGCCTTCGTCGAGGTTCACGCCCTGATCGATCCAGGAATAGCCGAGATAGTTGAGCACGTGCGGCTGATCCGGAAACAGCTCCAGCGCCTTCTTCAGATCGGCTTCGGCCTTCGGCCACTGCTTGGAGCGCTCGTAGCAAATGCCGCGGAAGTAGAAGACGGTCCAGTTCGCCTTTTCCGGCTTGCCGATGAGGTCAATCGCCTTGGTGTAAGCATCGCCGCATTCGGCGAACTTCTTGTGGCCGCGCAGCAGATTGCCGAGCGCGAGCGTGGCTTCGAGATCCTTGGGATCGTCCTTGAGCAGTTCCTCAAGCCGCTTCTGCGCCTCGTCGCTGCGGTCGAGCGCGTCGAGATCGGCGGCCATCTGGATGGAGGCGTTCCTGTGCAGCGCCGAACTGTGCGGAATGCGCTCGTAGATCTTGATCGCCATGTCCGGCTTCTTCATCGCCTCGTAGAGATCGGCGAGAGACAGCAGCGCCAGTTCGTGATGCGGCGCCAGATACAACGACAGCTGCAGATAGACGAGGCCGAGGTCTTCGCCGCCGCGGCGGCCGAGCGAAGCGCCGAGACCGTAAAGCGCCTCGGCGGCACCGATCTGCGCATTGGTGACCATCATCGGAATGACACCGGCCTTCGCGGCCGCGGCGCGCGTCGGCGCATCGCCTTCGTTCAGCTTGGCAATCGTCTTGGCGTCCGCGACGCCATCGGCCTTCAGCCCGTTGCGCGACTGGAATTCGCGCAGCGCCGTCACCGTCTGCCCGCCGAAGCGGCCGTCCGGTTCCATGCCCAGCCGTGTCTGCAAGGCCGTGACATCCGCCCCGCTCTTGCCGCGCGACAGAACGCGCTCGAAAGCGAGCTTCGGCACGGCCTTCGACTCAGCCGCTTTGGCGCTGCCGGTTTCACGGCTCTTGAGCTTGCCCATCGCCTCGACGATCAGCGGATGGCGCGGCAGCACCTTGTCGAAAGCGTCATAGACCGCCAGCGCTTCTTCCGGCGAACGATTGCGCGACAGCCAGCCGCCATAGGCTTCGACCACGCGCAGCGCCGAGGAATCCTGCTTGTAGGCGCGCTCGAAACGCTTGCCGGCCTCTTTGGCGTCACCCGTGGCGTCGAGGATCAGGCCGGCATGCAGATCCTTGAAGATGCCGTACCATTCGGGGCCGCTGAGGCGATCGATCGCCGCCACCGCGCCTTTGGCGTCGCCGGCGCCGGCATAGCTCCAGGCCGACAGCAGCGTCGCGGTGAGATCGGTGATCGGGCCGCGCACGGACTGACCGAGATTGCGCCGCGCCGTGACGAAGTGCCCGACTTTAAGATCGTGGACGCCGAGGACAAGACGCGCGGCCCGGTCCGTTTTGCTCAACTGGGCGACGCGTTCGGCGAACTTCACCGCTTCGCCGACATCGCCGCCGACCAGAAGCGACACAAAAGCGCGGTCGAGCAGTTCGGCGTTCTTCGGATCTCGGCGCAACGCGGCGCGATAATAAGTGGCGGCGGCCAACGCATCCTGCTGACGCCCCGCATGGCGCGCGGCGAGGTAGCTGCCGGAGGCCGTCAGGCCCGACAAATCGATCTGACCGGATGTCGGCGGCTGCGAACCCTGCGCGGTGGCTGAAGCAGGCGCGGCAACGACAGAAGCAGCCGCAAAAACTGCAACGGCGGCGCCCGCCGCGACCCCCCGGAACCGGCTCGATGATTTCACAGGCAATGCTCCAATGAGCGGACGCGCGAATTCCCGCGCTGAATCGCAGAGTTAAACTCAGAATGACCCTTTTGCGCCGCAACCGCAAGAATGGCCGGACGCCGATCAAGGCTTCGGCGTCGAAGCTTGAATGCCTCCGTGTGGCAGCAGCAAGGCCGCCGCTTGCCGTTCGGGGGCCGCGCCGGCGGGTCGGCCTACGCGGGCCAGACCGGGCGCGCGCCCTTTGCAGGCCCGGCCCTTTTTGCGCGCAAACTACTTAAATACTACTTATAGGCGCCGTCGACGGCTGCTGCCAGCCCTGGCGAGGCCGCCTCACATCCCCGAGTAATTCGGCCCGCCCGCGCCTTCCGGCGGCACCCAGGTGATGTTCTGGTTCGGGTCCTTGATGTCGCAGGTTTTGCAGTGGACGCAGTTCTGCGCGTTGATGACGAACTTCGGATTGCCTGCTTCCTCCACCCACTCATAGACGCCGGCCGGGCAATAACGCGCAGACGGTCCTGCGAACACGTCGTGCTCCGACGATTTCTGCAAGGCCATATCCTTGACCTTGAGATGCGGCGGCTGGTCTTCCTCGTGATTGGTGTTCGACAGGAACACCGAGGACAACCGATCGAAGGTGATCTTGCCATCGGGCTTGGGATACTGGATCGGCGTGCATTCCGACGCCGGCTTGAGCGTCGCGTAATCCGGCTTGCCGTGCTTCTGCGTGCCGAACAGCGAGAAGCCGAGTGTGTTGGTCCACATGTCGAGACCGCCGAGCGCGATGCCGATATAGGTGCCGAACTTCGACCACAGCGGCTTGGCATTGCGCACGCGCCACAGATCCTGGCCGATTTTCGACGTGCGCCAGTTATTCTCGTAATCGTCGAGCGCATCATGCGCACGGCCGGCGGCAAGCGCCGCGCTCGCGGCTTCCGCCGCCATGATACCGGACAGCATGGCATTGTGGCTGCCCTTGATGCGCGGCACGTTGACGAAGCCGGCGTCGCAGCCAATCAGCGCACCACCCGGGAACACAAGCTTCGGCACCGACTGATAGCCGCCTTCGGTGATGGCGCGCGCGCCATAAGACAGCCGCTTGCTGCCTTCGAACGTGTCGCGCACCAGCGCATGCGACTTGAAGCGCTGGAATTCTTCGAACGGGGACAGATACGGATTCTTGTAGTTCAGGTGAACGACAAAGCCGACCGACACCAGATTGTCGCCGAAGTGATAAAGAAACGAACCGCCACCGGTCGAATTGTCGAGCGGCCAGCCGAAGGAATGCTGTACCAGGCCGGGCTTGTGCTTGTCCGGCGCGACCTGCCAAAGCTCCTTGAGGCCGATACCGAATTTCTGCGGCTCGCGGCCATCGCCAAGATTGAACTTGGCAATGAGCTGCTTGCCGAGATTGCCGCGCGCGCCTTCGGCGAACAACGTGTACTTGGCGCGCAGCTCCATGCCACGCGTGAAATTGGCGTTCGGCTCACCGTTTTTGCCGATGCCCATGTCGCCGGTGGCGACTCCGGCCACCGCACCATTGTCGTCATAGAGCACTTCAGCCGCGGCAAAGCCGGGATAGATTTCGACGCCGAGGCCTTCGGCCTTGGTGCCGAGCCAACGGCAGACATCGCCCAGCGAGACAATGTAGTTGCCGTGATTACCCATCAGCGGCGGCATCATGAAATTAGGCAGGCGCAACGAGCCGCTATGGCCCATGAAATAGAAGCGGTCGTCCTTGACCTCGGTCTTGATCGGCGTCTCTTCCGAGCGCCAGTCCGGCAGCAAGGTGTCCAGCCCGGCCGGATCGATGACCGCCCCCGACAGGATGTGTGCGCCGACCTCCGAGCCCTTCTCGACGACCACGACCGACAGGTCGGCGTTGATCTGCTTGAGGCGGATGGCGGCGGCGAGGCCGGCGGGGCCGGCGCCGACAACGACAACATCAAATTCCATGGCCTCGCGGGCCGGAAGATCGCTCATCAAGGGCCTCCTGAAGGGGCAAATCGCACCAAATCCCGCGGCATTTACCCCGGAACGCAGTTCATAACGCTTCTATTGAACATTTTTGCACAGCGTGGGCAATCGGAAGAGCACCTTATTTCCCTGTGCTAGGATGTCGTCATGATCCCTGCATCCGACATAAACCCCCGGGACCTGATCGAGTTCTATCTCGAGGCCGGCGCCGACGCCTTTGTCGGCGAGGAGCCCGTCGACCGGTTTGCCGCCGTCGAAGCGCCGCCGGTGCCGAAAGCCGCCGAGCGGGCGCCAACCGTGCGGGAGGCCGCTCCCGTCGCAGCCGCTCCGGCGCGGACCGCCGCGCCACCGGCGCCCGACGAGGCCGCAATGGCGGCACGCGCTGCGGCCAAGAGCGCGGCCACCCTCGACGAATTGCGCGCCATCCTCGAAAGCTTCGACGGCTGCGCGCTGAAGGCGACAGCGACCCGCATGGTGTTCGCCGACGGCAATCCGCAGGCGCGCGTCATGCTGGTCGGCGAAGCGCCGGGCCGCGACGAGGATATCGAGGGCCTGCCCTTCGTCGGCCGCTCCGGCAAACTGCTGGACCAGATGCTGAAGGCGATCGGGCTCGACCGCACCTCGGTCTACATCGCCAACATCGTGCCGTGGCGGCCGCCCGGCAACCGCACACCGACACCGCAGGAATCCGCGATCTGCCTGCCCTTCGTCCTGCGCCAGATCGAGCTTGCCGATCCCGACATTCTTGTCTGCCTCGGCGGACCGTCGGCGCAGACCTTGCTCGATATCAAGGACGGCATCACCAAGACGCGCGGCCGCTGGTTCACCTTCAACACCGGCAAGCGCGACATCCGCGCCATTGCCACCTTCCATCCGGCATTCCTGTTGCGCTCGCCGCTGCAGAAGCGGTTCGCCTGGCGCGACATGCTCGCAATCAAGAAGGCGCTGGAAAGCTAGCCGTCAACGATACGCGACGAGGATCGCCCCCGCGGCAATCAGCGCGACGCCGAGCCAGTTGATGCCGCTCAAGCGTTCGCCAAGGAAGATGACGCCAAAGATCGCCACCAGCACCACGCTCAGTTTGTCGATAGGCGCCACCTTGGCCGCCTCGCCGATCTTGAGGGCGCGGAAATAACAGATCCATGACGCGCCGGTGGCAAGCCCTGACAGAACCAGAAAAACGTATGTGCGCGGCGACACACTGCCCGGCGACTGGAATTGACCGGTGGCGACAAGGATCAGCGCCAAGGTCATTAAAATGACGATGGTGCGGATGAATGTCGCGAAGTCGGAATTGACGTTTTCGACGCCAATCTTGGCGAAGATCGCCGTCAGTGCTGCGAATACGGCCGCCAGCGCCGCCCAGACCTGCCAGGATGACCAGATGCTCATCGCATTTCTCTATTGTTACATGCGTCATGACGGCGCATGTAACATCTAACCGTCCGCTATTCCGCGCCGAACACAGGACACATCGGACCGCGCAGGCCGGAACACCGTTAGATGCATAACTGAGCGCGCTGGATTCAGATATAGAGCTGACGTAAATTCAAGGTGTGGTCGCGCGTGGGGGCGGCCGCCGGGAGATCGCAAAATGGATGCCGATCCAGTCCTGCTCGCTCGCCTGCAATTCGCCTTCACCGTCGTCTTTCATATCATCTTTCCAAGCTTCACCATCGGTCTCTCGGCGTGGCTCGCCACGCTCGGCGGGCTGTGGGTTTACACCGGCGAGGAGCGCTATCAGCTGCTGATGCGCTTCTGGGTGAAGATCTTCGCCGTGTCGTTCGGCATGGGTGTCGTCTCCGGCATTGTGCTGTCCTATCAATTTGGCACCAACTGGAGCCGCTTCTCGGCTTTCTCGGGCGACGTCATCGGCCCGCTGCTTGGCTACGAAGTGCTGGCGGCCTTCTTCCTCGAGGCGACCTTCCTCGGCATTCTGCTGTTCGGCTTCAGCCGCGTGCCGCCGTGGCTCTACACGTTGTCGGCCGCCGTGGTGGCCTTCGGCACCATGAGCTCGGCGTTCTGGATTCTTGCCGCCAATAGCTGGATGCACACGCCCGTCGGCTATGCCGTGCAGAATGGCGTCGCGGTGCCGGTCGACTGGTTGCAGATCATCTTCAATCCGAGCTTCCCCTACCGTTTCGCGCATATGCTGAACGCGGCCTACCTCACGACAGCCTTTGTCGTGCTCGGCGTCGGCGCGCGGTTTTTGCTTGAGGGCCGCCATCTCAGTGAAGGCCGCACCATGCTGCGCATGGCCATCGGCCTCGCCGTCGTGCTTGCGCCGCTGCAACTCTTCATCGGCGACCAGCACGGCCTCAACACGCTCGAGCATCAGCCGATCAAGGTGGCGGCGATGGAGGGGCACTGGGACGGCTCCAAGCCCGCCGATTTCCACATCTTCGCCTGGCCGGACGAGAAGGCCGGGAAGAACCGCTTCGAGATTTCAATCCCGCGCGGCTCGTCGATCATTCTCACGCACAGCCTGGACGGCCTGATCCCCGGCCTGCTCAGCGTGCCGCCCGATCAGCGGCCGCCCGTGACCATCGTGTTCTTCGCTTTCCGCATCATGCTCGCGCTCGGCTTCTTTATGATCGCCGCGGCGCTGTACGGCGCTTTCCTATGGTGGCGCGGCACCCTGTTCGAGGCGCGCTGGTTCCTGCGCGTCGTCGCCAACACCTGGTGGGCCGGCTTTGTCGCCGTCATCGCCGGCTGGGTTGTTACCGAAAGCGGCCGCCAGCCTTGGCTCATCTACAACGTGATGCGCACCGCCGACGGCATCTCGCCGGTGCCCGGCGCTACTGTGCTCGGCACGCTGGCGCTGTTCATCGTCGCTTACGGCATCGTGTTCTCGTTCGGCATCTATTACATGAACCGGCTGATCAAACATGGCCCCGACTCCGGCGGCCACCACGACGCGCCGAACTTCTCGGGCAACCCGCTTGCCGCGGCGCAACCCGCCAACCGTGAGCACTGAGAAAGGAGACGCGCCATGGCCTCCATGGAAATGTATCTCCCGCTGATCTGGGCCGCGCTGATTGGCGTCTCGGTGGCGATGTACATCATTCTCGACGGCTTCGATCTCGGCATCGGTGTCTTGTTTCCTTTCACCAAAAGCGAAACCGAACGCGACCAGATGATGCGCACCATCGCGCCATTCTGGGACGGCAACGAAACCTGGCTGATCCTCGGCGGCGTCGGCCTGTTCGTCGCCTTCCCGCGCGCCTATGCGGCGATCATGCCGGCGCTCTACATCCCTGTCATTGTGATGCTGGTGGCGCTGGTGTTTCGCGGCGTTGCTTTCGAATTCCGTACCGTATCGCGCAGCAAGAGGGGCTGGAGCTTCTCCTTTGCGCTCGGCTCGACGATCGCCACCTTTGCGCAGGGCGTCATTCTCGGTGGCCTGGTGCAGGGCATCGAAGTGTCGAACCGCGAATTTTCCGGCGGGCCGTTCGACTGGGCGACGCCGTTTTCGTTCCTGTGCGGCGTGTCGCTGGTCGCCGGTTACGCGCTGCTCGGCACCACCTGGCTGCACATGAAGACCGACGGCGAAGTGGCCGCCCGCGCACAACGCCAGGCCAAGTACTGGCTGATCACAGTGCTGTTCTTCATGGCAGCGGTCAGTGTCTACACACCGATCGCCGAGCCGCGCATCGCGGCGCGCTGGTTCTCGCTACCGAACTTCTATTTCCTGTGGCCGGTGCCGACGATCACGGCGCTGGTGGCGTTTGCCTGCTGGCACTGGATCGAGCGCGACCGCGAAGTGCCGCCGTTTCTGGCGTCGATCGCGCTGTTCATGCTCGGCTATATCGGTCTGGTGATCTCGAACTATCCGTATCTGGTGCCGCCCTCACTGACGATCTGGGACACCGCCGCTTCCGCCAGCAGCCAGGTGTTCATGCTCATCGGCACGCTGTTCCTGCTGCCGATGGTGCTGGGCTACATCATTTTCGTGTACTGGCTGTTCCGCGGCAAAGTGCGCGAAGGCGAGAGCTATCACTAGCCCGTTTCGTCATTCCGGACGCCGCGATAGCGGCAATCCGGAATCCAGATACAAACTTTGAATGTGTTGCTGGATTCCGGGTTCTGGCCTTCGGCCAGCCCCGGAATGACATTATTGGGCCGGCGGGCGCAGCACGGCCCAGCCGATGCGAACCGGCGGCAGACGGCCCTGCACGGCGCGATCGAACTGACGCGGCAGTTCCGGCACCAGTCCGGGAAACTGCGTGCGCAGATCCTCCGGTACCGCGTTGTTGGCGGCTGCCGGCCAGACCAGAACGCCGCCATTGGCTGCGACATCATCGACGCTGACCCAGGGGCTGCGCTGCGGCGCCCAGGCAAAGAACACATGCGGCCGCCCCTGCGGACCTGCCGGCGCCATCATCGCGATCAAGGGCGCCAACCGTGCATCGCCGCTGACATATTGCAGCGGCTTGCCCGTGCGCCGCTGATAGGTCTCGGCGAAGAACTGCGCCTCGGCGCCGGACGGCTGCGCGAGTCGGTTGTCGCGCGCAAAGACCCATGGCACCACGAACAGGCTGATCGCGATCAGCAGTGGCGGCGCCACCAGCAAGGCCAGCCAGGACGATGACACCAGCCGCTCGCGATAAATGAGCACGCGGTCGCCGGCAGCCAGCACCACCGCCATGCCGGATAACAATACGAGCGGCGCGAGCACCGACCATGTCGTCAGCGAGCCGAACGATGACAGCAGCGCGGCCTGCGGCACACGCTCGCCGATCACCGCCAGCGCGATGACAACGAGCGCCGGCGCCAGCGCGAAGAAATAGACAAAGCCCCTGGCCGCGGGCTCCACCGGACTGCGATCGATCTCCGGCGCGCGCTCGTTGCGGCCACGGCCGAGGCCGCTCGACAGCACGGCGAGCAGCAGCAGGCCGAGATGCACGGCGATGAGCGCGCCGGCAAACCACAATGCGGACGAGCGGACAGCGCTGTCACGAAGCGTCGTCGCAACCACGGGATAAGACCTCACGAGCCAGGCGGCATGCGGAAATATGACGACCAGGAGCAACAGCAGCGCCAGCCACGGCTCGGGATAACGCAGCGCCGCGCGGCCGCGCCGCGTCAACGGCGTGAACAGGATGAGCAGAAGAACCAGAACGATGCCCGCATAATGCGTCAGCAGCAGCAGGCCGAGATCGACGCCGAGCAGAAACCAGCTGCCGCGTTTGCCTTCGCCGAGCGCGCGCCAGTAGTGCATCATGGCCAGCGCCCACAAGGGAATGGCGAGCACCGCCGGGCCGAAATCCGGGCTCGGGATGGTGAAGGCGGCAATGCCGGCCATCAGCAAAATGGCGAGCACCGCGTGGCGGGTGCCGACCAGCGAGCGGCCGAGCGTGAACACGGCCCATAATGCGACGACGATACAGACCTGCGACAAGGCGTAGAGCGCGAACGTGCCCCCGGCACGGAACACGATTTCGGCAAGCCAGAACGCCAGCGGCGGCCCGAGATAGCTGCCGAGAAGGAATTCATGACCGACGGCCAGTACCAGAGGGACGTCGCCAGGCGGCGATGAATAGAACAACGCGGGAATCAGCGTCCACAGCACGCCTTGGGACAGCGCCACGAACCAGAACACGACCTTGGGCCGGCCGCGCAGGAATTCGATGATCAGGGAGACGTGGTGCATGGCCTTGAGGCGGCGTGCCCTTTAAATCCCGTCCGCCAATCGCGGCTCGAGAACCAGAGGAATAGAGAACGCCGGCTAAAGTGGCAACACGGTCGCCAGCGCTTCCTGCGGTACATCCTCGATCGGCTGAGCCAACGCCTCGGACATCGCGGCTAGCCTTGCTGCCACCGGCGCGAAGAAACGACGGTGGTGCGGCGTCGGCCCCAGCTCTTTGAGCGCGCGGCGATGCTCAGGTACCGCGTAACCCATATGCCGCTCGAAGCCGTAACCTGGATAGGTCTCGGCAAGCCGCATCATGTAGCGGTCGCGCGTCACCTTGGCGACGATCGAGGCCGCCGCCACCGACAGGACCAGCGCGTCGCCCGAGACCACCGCTTCGCAATCGCAGCCGCAATCGATCTTCATATTGCCGTCCATGAAGACGAGTTTTGGCCGGACCGGCAGCGCCTTCACGGCGCGAGCCGAAGCCCAGAGCGAGGCGCGCAGGATATTGTCGCGATCAATGCGATCGACCGAGGCGAAGGCGACAGAGACCTGCGCGGTGGCACAGATTTTCTCGTAGAGCTTCTCACGCGCCTCGGCGTCGAGCTTCTTGGAATCGTTGAGCCCGCGCGGAATGCGGTCGGGATCGAGGATCACGGCGGCGGACACTACCGGCCCGGCCAGCGGTCCCCGCCCCGCCTCGTCACAGCCCGCCACCGGAAAGATGCCGGCCTTGAAGGCGCGGCGCTCGCGCCGGAACGTCGGCCGCAGGATCGGCTCGGCCAGCGGCAATCGCGCTTTGGCGGCGGATTTTAGCGCAGGTTTGGATTTCGCGGCGCGGGCCATGGGCCGATGGGTACGCCCGACTCGGGCGTCCATTCAACCCTATTCACATCCGCCGGTGAAAAACGGGGATTGGGGCCCGATCCGGACCGCCGTCAGAACAAACTCATCTGAGCGTCATCCGGCTTGGGGTGCCGGAAATGCTCGGTCGACAGCTTGCGCTTGGCGACATTGAGGCCGCGCTTCTCACAGGCCAGCTCAAAGCGGCGGCCAATGAGCCAGGCATAAGGCCCCTTGCCTTTCATGCGCGTGCCCCACTCGGAGTCGTAATCCTTGCCGCCGCGCATTTCGCGCACCAGCCTGAAGACGTGACCGGCACGATCCGGGTAATTGGCTTCGAGCCATTCGCGGAACAGGTCGCGTACCTCGAGCGGCAGGCGCAACATGACATAGCCCGCTTCCTTGACGCCGGCGGCCGCCGCGGCATCGAGGATACGTTCGATCTCCATATCGTTCAGCGCCGGGATGATCGGCGCCACCATGACGGTGGTCGGCACGCCGGCCTGACTCAGCTGGCGCAAAGCCTCTAACCGCTTCATCGGCGTTGCCGCGCGCGGCTCCATCTTGCGCGCCAGCTCCGGATCGAGCGTCGTCACCGACAGCGCCACCTTCACCAGATTGCGCTCGGCCATGCGCGAGAGAATGTCGAGATCGCGCGTCACCAGCGCCGATTTGGTGACGATGCCGACCGGGTGCCCGGCGCGGTCGAGCGTTTCGAGAATGCGCCGCATCACCTTGTAGCGCCGTTCGATCGGCTGATACGGGTCGGTATTGGTGCCGATCGCGATCACCTTCGGCGAGTAGTTCGGCGAAGAGAGCTCACGTTCAAGGAGGTCGGCTGCCTCCGGCTTGACGAAAAGTCTGGATTCGAAATCGAGCCCCGGCGACAGGCCGAGATAGGCATGCGTCGGCCGCGCGAAGCAATAGACGCAGCCATGCTCGCAGCCGCGATACGGGTTGATCGACCGGTCGAAACCGATGTCAGGCGACTCGTTCCGGGTGATGATCTTGCGCGTGGCATCGACCTGTACCGAGGTCTTGAACGGCGGCAGCTCTTCGAGCGAGCGCCAGCCGTCATCGAAAGCGACGCGCGCATGCGGCTCGTAGCGGCCGGAGGCGTTCGACTGCGCGCCGCGTCCTCGGCGGCGTTCGTGCTCGACGACGACGCCAAGCAGGCCGGTGAGATCATCGACCCGCAAGCCCTTTGCGCCCGCCGGCGCGGAGGGCAGCTCCGTTCCGCGATCGGAAATGGCGGTCCGATCAAGGTCCGCCGGCGGGCGTTTCAAGGCTGCAGGTCGTTGAGCCATGGTTCTTACCTAGTCTCGAAATGTGAACATAACAAGAACATTTTGAACTTGTTCCCTGAGGCCTCCGGTCGTGGCCCGCCTGCCTTTCCGCACATGATGTGGTAGCAACCGAAGGAAGAGCGGTTGTGTTCCCAAGGTCTTATGAAGCAGGCCAATGCTCAGCGTCATCGTCGCCACCCACGAATCGGAGCGCGCTTTGGTGCCGACGCTGTCTGCGCTGGTGCCCGGAGCGATGTCCGGACTCGTCAGCGAGGTGGTGGTTGCGGATGCCGGATCGAAGGACGCCACCGCCGAAGTGGCTGATATTGCTGGCTGTCGGTTCATCGCCTCGGGCGCCCCGCTCGGCGAGCGGCTCAGGACAGCCGCCCTCAGCACCCGGACACCCTGGCTGATGTTCCTGCGGGCCGGCGTCGTGCTCGACGCCGACTGGACCGCGGCGAGCGAGACCTTCATGCAGACAGCGTCTTTCAACGAAGCCGCGCCGCGCGCCGCCGTGTTCCGCGCCGCGGCCACGACCTCGGCCCAGCCGGGGTTCGGCGATGTCATCGCGCTGGTGCGCGCCGTATTCGCCGGCCGCAGGCCGTCTCCGGATCAGGGCCTTGTCGTGGCCCGCAATCTCTACGACGCCGTCGGCGGTCATCCCGCACATGCCGACGCCGAAGCGGCGCTGCTCGGCCAGCTCGGCCGCAAGGTCGCGCTGCTGGGCGCCGGCGCGCGGCGGGTGATCTGATACTTGACTTTGTCAACTAATTGGCCGACCGTGCGGCCATGCCTGCCCCCGGTCAATCGAAACAGCCCGCCAAGACGAAAGCCGCGCCGCCGGCCGACCATGTCGCCGCGGTGCGCCGCTTCAATCGCTTCTACACGCGCCAGATCGGCCTCTTGCGCAAAACCTATCTCGACACGCCCTACTCACTCGGCGAAATGCGCGTGCTGCATGAACTGGCGCATCCAAGCGTCGCGCAGCCGACAGCGAAAGACATCGGCCGCGCCCTCGATCTCGACGCCGGCTATTTGTCGCGTGTGCTGCGCAATTTCGAAAAGCGCGGCCTGATCAAGCGGACGACGTCGAAAGACGACGCACGACAAAGCCATCTGTCGTTGACCGCCCAGGGCCGGAAATTCTTCGCGCCCGCCGAAAAGCGCTCGGACGACGACGTCGCCGCCATGCTGACGACGCTTTCGGAAAGCGAGCAGAGCGAGTTGGTGGCCGCCATGCACCGCATTGAAAGGCTGCTCGAGAAGGACAACGGCTCGGCCGCCCCCCGCACCTACACGCTTCGCGACTTGAAGCCCGGCGATCTCGGCTGGATCGTCGCCGAACATGCCCGCGTCTATACGCGCGAATACAATTGGGACCATTCGTTCGAGGCCCTGGTCGCGCAGATCGTCGCCAACTTTGCCGAAAACTTCGATCCGGCCATGGAGCGCTGCTGGATCGCCGAGATGGATGGGGAGCCGATCGGCTCGGTGATGCTGGTGAAAGACGAAAAGCCCGGCACCGCGCGCATCCGCCTGCTCATCGTGTCGCCGAAGGCGCGCGGCCTCGGTCTGGGCCAGCGCCTCACCGACGAGTGCATCGCTTTTGCCCGCGCCAAGGGCTATCGCGCCATCACCTTGTGGACGCACGAATGCCTGACCGCCGCGCGGCGCTGTTATCAGAAGCGCGGCTTCACGCTGACCTCGAGCGAAAACAAGATGAGCTTCGGGCAGAACGTTGTCGCGGAGTTCTGGGACAAGACGTTATGAAGCCGGGATCGCCAGAGCATCGGTCGCTGGCGATCGTCATTCATACATCGAACGCCAAACGACTGCGCGATCTGGCGCGCCGCCAGTTGCTGTTGCGGTGGGTGGCCGCGCTCGGGCGCTATGCCGTCGCGCCTTTTGCCTTCGGCCTTCGCATATGCTCATCGAGCCGCGGCAGGATTTCCACGAAGTTGCACGGCCGGTAGCGGTAGTCGAGCTGGTGAACGAGGATGTCATCCCAGGCGTCCTTGCAGGCACCGGGCGAGCCAGGCAGGCAGAAGACATAGGTTGAATTGGCGACACCGGCGGTAGCGCGGGTCTGGATCGCCGAGGTGCCGATCTTCGGGTAGCTCACCATCGTGAACAAGGTCGAGAAGCCGTCCATGCGCTTCTCGAACAGCGGCTCGACCGCTTCCGGCGTCACATCGCGGCCGGTAAAGCCGGTGCCGCCGGTCGAGATCACCACGTCGATGAACTTGTCCTCGATCCAGGCCTTCACCTTGCCGCGGATCGCATCGACCTCGTCCTTCACGATCGAGCGTTCGGCGAGCACATGCCCGGCGGCGCGGATGCGCTCGACCAGCGTGTTGCCGGATTTGTCGTCGGCCAGTTCGCGCGTGTCGGACACGGTCAGCACCGCGATCTTCAGCGGCACGAACTGCTTGGATTCATCGATACCGGGCATATTCATTCTCCGTCATTCCGGGGCATGCGCCATAAGCGCATGTTTTAAGCGCATCATTGACGCGCTACGGCGCATGAACCCGGCATCCAGCCTCTTGCTCTTGAAACCTTATCTGGATTCCGGGTCCGCGCCGGCGGCGCGTCCCGGAATGACCGATCATCAAAGCTGCGTATTCGCCGCGAACGTGTTGCACGCCGACACCTTGCCGGCCTTGAAGCCGGTCGTGAACCAGCGCTGGCGCTGGGCCGAGGTGCCATGTGTGAACGAGTCCGGCACGACATAGCCGCGCGCCTGCTTCTGCAGGCGATCGTCGCCGATCGCCGCCGCGGTCTGCAGCGCCGCCTCGATGTCGCCGGGCTCGATCGAATTCCAGCGCTGGTTCGACTGGTTGGCCCAGATACCGGCAAAACAATCGGCCTGCAGTTCGACGCGGACCTGAATACGGTTTGCCGCCGCACGATCGCCGGCGGCCTGCTGCGCCTCGCGCGCTTTCGGCAGAATGCCGAGCAGGTTCTGCACATGATGACCGACCTCATGCGCAATCACGTAGGCCTGGGCGAACTCGCAACCCTTGCCGGTGCAGGCGCGGAACCGCGAGCGCATTTCATCGAAGAACGACGTATCGAGAAAAATGCGACGGTCCGGCGGGCAATAAAACGGACCGCTGGCCGAACTCGCCATGCCGCACGCGCTGCTTACCTGACCGGTGAACAGGCGCAGGCGCGGCGCGCGATATTGCTGGCCGGCCGTTTCGAACACTTTGCCCCAGGTGTCTTCGGTATTGCCGAGCACCGCGGCGACAAAGTTGCCCATCTGATCGCTCGGCGCACCGGTGCGTTGCGCGGGCCGATCGACACGCCGCTCATATTGTTGCGACTGACGGCCGCCGTTCACCATTTCCGCGCCGGAAATCAGCAGCGCAGGATCGATGCCGAGCGCCCAGCCGATGAGACCGAGCACAACGACGGTGCCGATGCCCAGTCCGCCACCGCCCACCGGCAAATTGAAACCGCCGCCGCCACCGCCAAAACCACCACCGCCGCGATCGTCTTCGACGTTATCGCTGCGGCGAAAATCATCCCAACGCATTCAAGTCGTCTCCCGCCCCGCGTTGCCCAGAAGCCATCCTTTAGCACGCCTGATTGCGGCAATACTTGGCATCCTGTTAACCTCTGCTAACTCCCGGTTAAATTAGCAGAATCCGCTTCGACGCCTTTTTCCATAAAGGCTTTTTTCACCTTGCGCTGCGCATGATGCGGCCTGTCGGTTTGTAGGTCCCGCGTCAGCCGGCACTGTCGTCCTTGTGTAGAGTTGAGTCATGGTTGTGTCGCGTCGCGGGGCGCCCAGTCGGGCGCCCCGTGGTCTTTCCAAGACCCCCGATCATCGAATCCTTGTTGGCGACTGCGTCAACGAGATGTCGAAGCTTCCGGCCGGTTCCGTCGATCTCATTTTCGCCGATCCGCCCTATAATCTGCAGCTTGCCAGCGATCTGAAGCGGCCGGACGACTCCCATGTCGACGCCGTGACCGACGACTGGGACAAGTTCGCCAGCTTCGCCGCTTACGATGCGTTTACCAAAGAGTGGCTCACCGCCTGCCGCCGCGTGCTCAAGCCCGCCGGCACCATCTGGGTGATCGGCTCGTACCACAACATCTTCCGCGTCGGCGCCATCATGCAGGACATGGGGTTCTGGATCCTCAACGACGTGATCTGGCGCAAGACCAATCCGATGCCGAATTTCCGCGGCCGGCGCTTCACCAACGCGCATGAGACCATGATCTGGGCTTCGCGCGATCCGAACGCCAAGGGCTATACCTTCAACTATGAGGCCCTGAAGGCCGGCAATGACGACATCCAGGTGCGGTCCGACTGGACCTTCCCGCTCTGCACCGGTTCCGAGCGCCTGAAGGGCGCCGACGGCAAGAAGCTGCATCCGACCCAGAAGCCGGAAGCCCTGCTCGCCCGCGTCATCCTGTCGAGTTCCAAGCCGGGCGACCTCGTGCTCGACCCGTTCAACGGCACCGGCACCACCGGTGCCGTCGCCAAGAAGTTAGGGCGCCGCTACATCGGGCTGGAGCGCGAGAAAAAGTACGCTTCGGCCGCCGAAAAGCGCATCGCCGATGTCGAGGTGGTTCCCTCGCCGTCGATCGCACCGTTCATGACGGCGCGCGAGGCCCCGCGGGTGGCTTTCGCCTCGCTCATCGAGCGCGGGCTGGTGTCGCCGGGCGCCAAGCTCACCGACTCGAAGAAGCGCCACAAGGCCATCGTCCGCGCCGACGGCGCCATCTCGGTGGGAGAAACGGTCGGCTCGATCCACCGCGTCGGCGCGCTGGTCCAGGGACTGGACGCCTGCAACGGCTGGTCGTTCTGGCATGTCGAGACGCCAAAGGGCCTGATGTCCATCGACGACCTGCGCGCCCAGGTGCGCTCGGAAATGGCGCTCCTGGAAGCGGCGGAGTAAGCCAACTCGCGATAGCGGTCACCTGGGCGGGATCACCGGGACCGGCCCGGTGATGACAATCGCTAGGTGAGCGCCTCCACCAACAGCTCCAGCGCCCGTTTGGCGAAGGCTTCCATATTACCGGCACGATCCGGGCTGCCCGTTTCGAGCGTGATCGCGCGCTCGATAGGTCCGACAACCGCGATGCAGGTATGGCCGGCGGCATCGCCATAGCGATTGCCGGTCGGACCCGTCGCCCCGGTTTCGCCGAGGCCCCAGGTGGCATTCATCTTGTCGCGGATCGTCCGCGCGCCAAGGAGCGCATAGGCTTCGGTGGAGGGCCGCAGGCCCTTCATCTCGGCATCGCCGATCCCGAGCAGCGCCGCGCGCGATGTCTTGGTGTAGACCACCGCGCCGCCGAGGAAATAGGCCGAGGCGCCGGGCACCGCGAGCAGCGCCGCGGCGATCAGGCCGCCGGTCGAGGATTCAGCGATGGCGATCGTCTCCTGACGCGCGATCAGACGTCCGGCGACCTGTTCGGCGAGAGGCGCGAGCGATTTCATGATTTCAAGCCTTGGCGACATTGCTGCTGCGCGTGGGCACGCCGAATTCGCGGCGGCAGACATCGGCCAGTACGGCGATGCCCTCGCGGATGTCCTGATGCGACGGGCTGGCGAAACAGATGCGGATCCGGCTTTTGCTATGGTCCTTGTCGACCGACCATTCCGGCCCAGGATTGATCGCTACGCCTTCCTTCAGCGCTGCCTGGTATAGCTTCAGGCTATCGACATTGTCCGGCAGCTTGACCCACAGGAAGATGCCGCCCTTGGGATCGTCGAATTCCGCCGCCGTGCCGAACTGCTCGTTGAGCGCTTCCATCAAGGTCTCGACCTTCTTGCGCAGCCCCTTGCGCAGCGCCGGCACATGGGTCCCGAAATGCGCCGCGCAATATTCGGCAAGCACCATCTGCTCCAGCGCGCCGGAGCCGGCGTCGGTTTTCAGCGCCAGCATGCGCGACATCACCGCCCAGGGCGCGACGACGAAACCGACGCGCAGAGCCGGCGCGATGGATTTCGAGAACGACCCGATGTGAATGACATTGTCCGATTGGCTCATCGCGTGGATGGCGCGCGGGCGCTCGCCGCTCCAGACGAGGTCGGCATAGCAGTCGTCCTCGACGATCGGCACGTCATACGCGTCGGCAAGTTCGAGCAGACGCGCGCGCCGGCTCTCGTCGAGAATGGTGGCAGTCGGGTTCTGCACCGTCGGAATGGTGTAGATGAACTTCGGCGTGACGCCGCGGGCCTTGAGATCCTGCAGCGCGGCCTCGAGCGCATCCATGCGCATGCCGCCTTTGTCGAGCGGAATGCCCACCGCGGTTACGCCGAGCCGGGTGAAGCGGTTGAGCGACCCCTGATAGTTGTCCTTCTCGACGATCACCGTATCGCCGCGCGCGAGCAGCGCGCTGTTGACCAGATCCAGCGCCTGCAGTGACCCGGACACGATGAGGATATCGTCGGCGCTGCAGGTCATGCCGGCATCGCGCTTGAGTTTGGTGCTGAGGAAGTCGCGCAAAGGCCGGTAGCCTTGCGGGCCGCTGTTGAGCCCGTAAGTCGCCAGCGTACGGCCTTCGCGCTGGAGCACCGATTGCGCAGCCGCCATCAGGCCGTCGAGCGGCACTTCGCCCGGATCGTTATTGCCGCCGACGAAATTGTATTTCGGCGCGCCGGCCCAGCGCACCGCCGGCGGCGGCAGGCTCGCCGGAAACAGCGGCGTGAAGTCGAAGGGCATATTTCCTCTCCCAACATGCCCGGCCTTCTATGTGCCGGGCATGACATTCGTGACGCAAGGGCGGCCTTACTTGGCCGCCTGCACCATGATCTCGACCTTGTATTCCGGCCCGGCGAGTTGGGCTTCGACGGTGGCGCGGGCCGGCGTGTTGCCGGGCGACACCCAGGCGTCCCACGCCGCGTTCATCGCCGCGAATTCCGACATCGAGGTGATCCAGATATTGGCCGACAGCAGCTTCGACTTGTCGGTGCCGGCCTTGGCCAGGTAGCCGTCGATCTGCGCCAGAATGTCCTTGGTCTGGGCCGTCATGTCCTTGCTCTTGGCGTCGTTGGCGACAATGCCCGCCAGATAGACGGTGTTGCCATGAACCACGCACTTGCTCATGCGCTGGTTGGAATCGTAACGCTCGATGGCCATGGGGCCTTCCTCCGCTCGGTTGAAAATCCGGCCGAATTCTTAGCGGGCTTCGGCGCCAAAGGGAACTCGGAACAGCGGTTTTACTTATAGTGGACAAGCGCGCGTTTCACCCGCCGCCGCGCCCCAACAGGGAGAGTTCACCATGGGCTGGTTTTCCTCCGATATCGACACTTTCGAAGAACTGTTCATCCACACCCTGCAGGACATCTATTACGCCGAGCACCAGATCAAGAAGGCGATGCCCGACATGATCGAGAAGGCATCCGATGCCGAGCTCAAGAAGGGCTTCCGGATGCACCTCAAGCAGACCGACGGCCAGATCAAGCGGCTCGACCGCGTGTTCAAGTTGATGAAGTCGGTGCCGCAGGGCACCAAGTGCCCGGCCATCGACGGCATTATCGAGGAAGCCAACGAAATCGCCGGCGAGATCGAGAACAAGACCATCCTCAACGCCGCGCTGATCGCCGCCGCACAGGCGGTCGAGCACTACGAGATCACGCGCTACGGAACTTTGGTCGCATGGGCGCGGCTGATCGGCCGAGCGGACGTCGCCAAAATTCTCAACATGACCCTCAAGGAAGAGAAGGCGACCGACAAGAAGCTGGGCGGCATCGCCAAACGCAAGATCAACAAGAAGGCGGCAGCGACCAAGCTGAAGAAGCCGACCAAGGCCGAGCAGGCCGAGAACGCCATGCTCGTCGCCGCCGCGGGCATTCCGGCAATATAGTCTCTGTCATTCCGGGACGGCGCTTCGCGCCGGACCCGGACTGACAATCATCCCCCCTTCACGCCCTGCGTATTGACGTAGAGCGCGTACAAGGAATGCGCGGCGGCCATGAACAGGCGGTTGCGCTTGACGCCGCCGAAACAGACATTGGCGCAGCGTTCCGGCAGTGAAATATGGCCGATCGGCTCGCCCTCGGGCGTAAACACGCGCACGCCGTCGAGTTGCGGCGTCATGCCCCAGCCGCACCACAGATTGCCGTCGATATCGACGCGGAAGCCGTCGGGCGTGCCGTCCGGGCCGGCATCGATGAGCACCTTGCGGTTGGCGAGTTTGTCGCCGGCGCCGACATCGAAGCTCAATATCTTGCGCGGCTCGCTGCGCGACTCGACGATGTAGATCTTTGTCTCGTCGGGCGAGAACGCCAGCCCGTTCGGCTGATTGATGCCTTCGGCCACCACGCTCGCCTGGCCGGTCGCGCCATCGACGCGATAGACATTGGTCGGCAGTTCGGATTCCGCCTTGTCGCCCTCGTAATTCCCGAGGATGCCGAACTGGGGATCGGTAAACCAGATCGAGCCGTCCGATTTCACCACGACGTCGTTCGGTGAGTTGAGCCGCTTGCCGCCGAAATTGTCGCAGATCACCGTAATGGTGCCGTCATATTCCGTGCGGGTGACGCGGCGCGTCAGATGCTCGCAGGTGAGGAGCCGGCCTTGTCTGTCACGGGTATTACCATTGCCGTTGTTGGACGGCTTGCGGAACGGAGCGACCTGCCCGCTCTCCTCGTCCCATTTCAACATGACGTTGCCCGGCACATCGCTCCAGATCAGGCAGCGCGCGTCGCCGAAATAGACCGGCCCTTCGCCCCAGCGCGTCCCGGTGTAGAGCCGCTCCACGCTCGACAGCGGCAGATGATATTTCTTGAAGCGTGGATCGAGCGCCGTGATCAGCGGATCGGGATAACGCTGGCTGGGCGACCACTGGCCAGCGAGCACGGCGGCTTTGCTATCGAGCGACATCGTTTCAATTTCCCCCGCGGATTTATTCTGTGAACTCAATCTAGCGCATGCGCCAAAACTTTGCGCATGACGTTCGGCAGCGCCTCGCCCGGCAGATCGGCAACCTCGACCCAGCGCGCGCCCTTCGGCGCGGCGGCCGCCTTCGGCACCTGCGCGACGAACACCGTCAGAGCCAGCGGAAAATGCGTGAAGACATGCGTCACCTCGCCGGCCAGCTTGCGCCACTTCACCTTGCCGCCGAGCTTCGGCGCGGCCTCGAGTGCGGTCGCGGCATCGAAATCATGCGACCAGTCGCTGCCCGGCACTTCGGTCATGGCCCCCAACAGGCCTTTTTCCGGGCGCTGGCGTAGCAGCACACGGCCATCCTCGCGCAGCACAACAAAGGCCGCGCCACGCCGGAGTTTGCCTTCGCGCTTGGGCGCCTTGCGCGGGAAGCTCTCCTGGTCGCCGCGCGCCCGGGCGATGCAAACGCTGTCGAACGGACATAGCGCACAGGCCGGTTTCCGTGGCGTGCAGATGGTGGCGCCGAGATCCATCATTGCCTGCGCGAAATCGCCGGTGCGCGCCGGCGGCATCAGGGACGCCGCCAGCCGCTTGATCTCGGGCTTGGCCGCCGGCAGTTGGTCCTCGACGGCGAACAGCCGGCTCACCACGCGCTCGACATTGCCGTCGACCGGCACCGCCGGCAGATCGAAGGCGATGGCGCCGACCGCGGCCGCGGTGTAGTCGCCAATGCCCGGCAGCGCCCGCAGCGCCTCGAGATCGGCCGGAAACTCGCCACCATGGCGCTCGACCACCGCAATCGCGCAGGCATGGAGATTGCGCGCGCGGGCGTAATAGCCAAGGCCGGCCCAGGCGCGCAGCACATCGTCGAGCGGCGATCGCGCCAAGGCCTCGACCGTCGGCCATTGACTCAAGAACTTGACGTAATAGGCCCCCACCGTTTTGACGGTGGTTTGCTGCAGCATGATTTCCGACAGCCACACGGCGTAAGGGGCGGTCTTGTGGCCGGCCCGCGCGCGCCACGGCAGAACGCGGCGGTGCCGGTCGTACCAGGCGAGCAGACCGGCCGGGTCGGGCATTGCTTTCTTTCGCCGCGAGGGGCGGACTGCTACGTTCATGGTGGCACGATGCCTAGGACAGAGGCTGATGAGCAAGCCCGCGAGCAGTTTTCCACGTCCGCTTTCCGAGTTCACCGCGGCGAGCCTCGGCGGCGCGCTGAAAGCGCAAGGCTTTGCCTCGAGCGAAATCCTCACCCGCTGGCCGGCCATTGTCGGCGCGGAGATCGCGGCCCATAGCGAGCCGATGAAGATCAACTGGCCGCGCCCCAAGTCCGATGTTGGAGAGGTCGAGCAGGCCGAACCGGCGACGCTGGTGCTGCGCGTCGAGGGGCCGATGGCGCTCGAAATCCAGCATCAGTCGTCGGTCATTCTGGAGCGGGTGAACCGGTTTTTCGGCTGGCAGGCCATCGGCCGGCTGGCGCTGCGGCAGGCACCGCTGCGGCGAAAGGTGCCGAAGGCCCGGCCGGCCCCGCCCGATCCGGCCCTGACGGCCCGCCTCGCCGCCGACATGACCGAAATCGAGGACGACGCCCTGCGCGACGCCTTGGCCCGCCTGGGGTCGGCAATCAAGACAAAGTGAGGTTTGCTGGCGCACGGGCTCGGGTTCGCGCCATTGCCACAATCATCCTGTCCAGCTAGCAGAATGCCATCTGCGGACGCTTTTTCCGCGAATATTGTAACGGAGACATCCCTTGCGCCTGACCCGACGTGAATTCTGCCAGAGCACGGCTTTCGTGGCGCTCGCCACGGCACTGGGATTGTCCACCCTGCCGGCCCTGACCGAACCGGCGCAGGCTCAGGCCGCAGTGTCCGAAACCGAGCTGATGGCGCCGACGGCGCTGCCGGACATGGCGATCGGCGACCCGAAGGCGTCGGTCACCGTCATCGAATATGCCTCGATGACCTGCCCGCACTGCGCCCACTTCTCAGAAACGACCTTCCCGGAGATCAAGAAGAAGTACGTCGACACCGGAAAGGTGCGTTTCATCTTCCGCGAGTTCCCTCTCGACAACCTCGCCGCCGCGGTCTTCATGCTGGCGCGCTGCAATGCCGAGACCAATTCGGACAAGTATTTCGCCTTCATCGACACCATGTTCCGCCAGCAGCGCACCTGGGCGGTCGAAAAGCCGCTGGAACCGCTGCTGACAATCTCCAAGCAGGCCGGTTTCACCCAGGAAACCTTCAATGCCTGCCTGTCGAACCAGAAGGTGCTGGATGGCATCGAGGCGATGCGCCAGCGCGCGGTAGACAAGTTCAAGGTTCAGTCGACCCCGTCCTTTTTCATCAACGGCAAGCTCTATACGGGTTCGCTGTCGGTCGAGGACATGTCCAAGATCATCGACCCGCTGATCAAGAGCTGAGGCCACCCGGGTTCCGCCGGACCCAATATATAGTCCGGTGGTACAAGGGTATTTTTATCCCAATCCACAGCCGAAAAGTCTGGAAAACCGGGCTTTTCCGGGTCGCCTCAGTTGCTTGGGCCGGCCTGAGATTTCATTGTGCCGCTAGAAGCGGCATACGACGTATAGCGCCCGGGCGGTGGCCCCGGCACCCCGTTCTCGTTAGTCATCGACAATCCCGAAAGACGGCCTATGCGCCGTCGCGGGTCGAGGTTCTCCAGTATGATTCTTACCCGGTTGCGTCTCCTCGGTTTCAAGTCCTTCGTTGAACCGACCGATTTCGTTATCGAGCCGGGCCTGACCGGCGTGGTCGGTCCCAACGGCTGCGGCAAATCGAACCTGGTCGAAGCGCTGCGCTGGGTCATGGGTGAGAACTCGTACAAGTCGATGCGCGCGTCCTCGATGGACGACGTCATCTTCTCGGGTTCGAACACGCGTCCGGCCCGTAACAATGCCGAAGTCGCGATCCTGATCGACAACAAGGAACGCTCGGCGCCGGCGCAGTTCAACGATACCGACCAGCTCGAGATCGCGCGCCGCATTGAGCGCGAGTCCGGTTCGGCCTATCGCATCAACGGCAAGGAAGTGCGCGCCCGCGACGTGCAGATCGTGTTCGCCGATGCCTCGACCGGCGCGCGCTCGCCTGCCCTTGTGCATCAAGGCCGCATCGGCGAAATCATCCAGGCCAAGCCCGAACAGCGGCGCCGCGTACTTGAAGAAGCCGCCGGCGTTTCCGGACTGCACGCCCGCCGTCATGAAGCCGAACTGCGCCTGAAGGCTGCCGAAGCCAATCTGCTGCGCATCGAAGATGTGATCGGCCAGCTCGCCGGCCAGATGGAAGCGCTGCGCAAGCAGGCCAAGCAGGCGATCCGCTACCGCACGGTCTCGGCGCAGGTGCGCAAGACTGAAGCGACGCTCTATCACCTGCGCTGGACCGCAGCGAATGTCGAACAGGCCGCCGCAGAGCACGCCAAGGATCTGTGCGTGCGCGAAGTCGCCGCGCGCACCGAAGCGCAGGCCGAAGCCTCGGTCCGCCAGACCAATCTCGCCGCCACTTTGCCGCCGCTGCGCGAGGCCGAAGCCCGCGCCGGCGCCGCGCTGCATCGCCTCAACATCGCCATGCAGGAGCTTGATCGCGAGGAGCAGCGCGCCAAGGATCGCATCAGCGAACTCGACAAACGCCTCGTGCAATTCGCCGCCGACGCCGAGCGCGAGCAGAAGCTGGTCGCCGATGCTGACGCCGCGATCGCCCGCCTCGCCGCGGAAGAAGAGATGATCAAGGCCGAGGCGGCCGAAAGCGCCGGTCGCCGCAGTGGCGTCGATGCCCGTGTCGATGAGGCGAGCAACGCGCTCGCCGCCGCCGAAAAGGTATTCTCCGAGCTCACGGCGCGGCTGGCCGACCTCACCGCGCAGCGCAACCAGCTCGAAAGCGCCATGCGACAGCACCGCGACCGCGCCGGCAAGATCGAGGCCGAAATGGCCGAGATCACGCGCGAGATCGAGACGCTGAGTGGCCATAGCGGCCCCGATCTGGCGGCGCTGACGGCTCAGGTCGAGGATCTGCAGCAGGCGCTGGCCATTGCCGAGAATGCGGCGATCGACGCCGAGGCTGCCCATGCTGCTGCGCGCGCGGCGCTGGAAGCTTCGCGCAATCCGCTCACCGAGGCCGAACGCCGCGTACAGCGGCTGGAGACCGAAGCCAAAACGCTGTCGAAGGTGCTGGCCGTCGAAAGCAAGAATTTGTGGCCGCCGGTGATGGACAACATCACCGTCGACAAGGGCTTCGAGAAGGCTCTCGGCGCCGCCCTCGGCGACGATCTCGATGCGCCGATCGATGCGACGGCGCCGATGCGCTGGGTCGGTTCGACGGTCGACGCGAACGATCCGGCACTGCCGGATGGCGCGTCTCCGCTCTCCGCCCATGTCCGCGCGCCCGAAGAACTGACGCGCCGCCTCAATCAGATCGGCGTCGTCGACAAGGAAGCCGGCCCGCGCCTCGCCGCGCAACTTCGGCCGGGCCAGCGTCTCGTCTCGCCTGAAGGTGACCTGTGGCGCTGGGACGGTTTTGCCGCCGCCGCGCACGCGCCGACCGGCGCCGCGCGCCGCCTCGCCGAGCGCGCCCGCCTTGCCGAGATCGAGTCCGAACTCGAAGTCGCCCGCGCCGACGCCGAATCTGCCCGCCGGCACAGCGAAGCCGCGCAAGCCGCCCTGACCGCCGCCGCCGCCGCCGAGCAGGAACACCGTAATGCCGGCCGCGAACGGCAGCGCGAGGTCAATGCGGCGCGCGACCGCCACGAAGTGGCCGAGCGCGAAGTCAACCGCAACGCCGCGCGGCTGTCGGCGCTGACCGAAGCCCATGCCCGCCTCACCGCCAACCACGACGAAGCCACCACCGGCACGGCGCAGGCAGAGACGGCGCTGGCCGCGCTTGCCCCGGCGGCCGACCTCGAGGCCGAACTTGCCACCGTGCGCGACGATATCGCCGCCAAGCGCGCTCACCTCGCCGAAGTTCGCGCCGAACAGCAGGCCATCGTCCGTGAAGCGGAAATCGCCGACCGCCGCCTGCGTCAGGTTGGCGAGGAGAAGGACGGCTGGTTCACGCGGCAGGAAAGCGCGCGCGGCCAGACCGAGACACTCTCACAGCGCATCGCCGAGGCGCAGCGCGATCGTACCGAACTCGAAAATGCACCGCAGGTCTTTGCCGAGAAGCGTGAAGCGCTGATCAGCGAAGTGCAGTTGGCCGAGGCCGATCGCCGCGAATGCGCCGACAGGCTGCAGGAAGCCGAGAACGCGCTGGGCGAGGCCGATCGCGACGCCCGCGCGGCGCTGGAAGCCGCCTCGACCGCGCGTGAAGAAGCCGCCCGCGCCGAGGAGCGCTTCGAGGCGTCCAAGCGCCGCCTTGCCGATATCGCCCGCGAAATCCACGACATGCTCGAGGTCGAGCCGCAGGGCGTTGCCGAACTTGCCGAACTGACCGAGGGCGAGGCCCTGCCCGACCTCGCCGAAATCGAGGCCACGCTGGAGCGGCTGCGCCGCGAGCGCGAGCGTCTCGGTGCCGTCAATCTGCGCGCCGAAGAGGAACTGGTCGAGGTCGAGACCCAGCATACGTCGCTGACCGCCGAGCGCGACGATCTCGTCGAGGCGATCAAAAAACTGCGCCTTGGCATCCAGAGCCTCAACCGCGAAGCGCGCGAACGCCTGATGGCGTCGTTCCAGCAGGTCAACACGCACTTCCAGCAGCTCTTCACCAAGCTGTTCAACGGCGGCACCGCCGAGTTGCAGCTCATCGAAAGCGACGATCCGCTGGAAGCCGGCCTTGAAATCCTGGCGAAGCCCCCCGGCAAGAAGCCGGCGACTTTGTCGCTGCTGTCCGGCGGTGAACAGGCGCTGACCGCGATGGCGCTGATCTTCGCCGTGTTCCTCACCAATCCGGCGCCGATCTGCGTGCTGGACGAAGTCGACGCACCGCTCGACGATCACAACGTCGAACGATTCTGTGACATGCTGGATGAAATGACGCAGTCGACCGATACGCGCTTCGTCATCATTACGCACAATCCGATCACCATGGCGCGCATGAACCGGTTGTTCGGCGTCACGATGGCGGAACGCGGCGTCTCCCAGCTCGTTTCAGTGGATCTCGAAGCCGCCGTGCGCTTCCGCGAGGCCGGCTGACGCTGGCGTGCAGATATTATTCTGCATTGATAAATTGGAAGGTCGGACGATCCGCCGATCTTTTGTTACAATTGCCATATATTAAACATCTAGTTGCAATCGCGTGATGCCGCAGTTGCAGTAAAAAACATTTGGCATTTGTCGATTTGAGAGATAGGACGCACGCGCGCGCTTAGCGAACGCTTATGCCCTATACGATGAAGGAAAATGGAATGGCTAAAAAGTCCTCCAAAAAGGCCGCCACGAAGAAAATTCGGCGCAGGCCCTGGACCAATGAAGAATACAAGAAGCTGAAAGCGCATTCGAAAGCGCGTACGCCGGTCGCCAAGATCGCCAAGGAGTTCAAGCGGACCCCGGGCGCACTGCGCCAGCAGGCGCTCAAGCTCAACATTGGGCTGGGTCACCAGCGCTAAGCGATCGAACCGTCGTTGCATGGCCGCCATGCAATTCTCGCCGGAATAGATCTTCACATGAGAAAACTGGCGTTCGACGCTGACCCTGCGCGGAACCAACCGGCGGGGTCGGGGTTAATGATCCGTCTGTTAAGTCGGGCGGCTCCCCCCTTACCCCCCGAATAGCCGTCTGGCGAAAGGCCCCGAACGCGAGTTCGGGGCCTTTTTTCTGTGATCAGACAGGTTTAGAGATAGTTCCAGACCGCGACCGGAGCCGGCTGCCCCGGCGCAAGCCCCGTCGGCAGATGTGGGCGCAGGTTCATCAGGAGCGCTTCAATGTCCACCACCGGCTGGGTCATCCTTGGCGTCGTCGTCGTCATCGTTCTGTGGGCGATTTCTGTATACAATAGCCTCGTCGCTATGCGGCAACGGGCCAACCAGGCCTTTGCCGACGTCGACGTCCAGCTCAAGCAGCGACACGACCTCATCCCGAATCTTGTCGAGACCGTGAAAGGCTACGCCGCGCACGAACGCGGCACGCTGGAAGCCGTCGTCCAGGCTCGCAATGCCGCAATCGCCGCTCCCGGCGTCGAACAAAAGGTGGCCGCCGAGAACATGCTGAGCGGCGCGCTGCGCCAGCTTTTCGCCCTTGCCGAGAGCTATCCGGACCTGAAGGCCAACACCAACTTCCTGCAGCTCCAGAGCGAACTCGCCGACATCGAGAACAAGCTCGCCGCCGCGCGCCGCTTCTTCAACAATGCGGTGCAGGAATACAACACCGGGATCGAACAGTTCCCGGCTGCCCTGTTTGCCGGCATGTTCGGCTTCCACCCCCGCACCTTCTTTGATCTCGGTGACGCGCGCCCGCAGCTGGAGCAGGCGCCGAGCGTGAAGTTCTAGCCTGCCTGTCCCGGGCGCAGCGCAGCATGGAATGATGCGCTGCTGACCCGGGATCGCCAGGTCCCGGTCCGTAACGGTCCCGGATCAGCAGCGCACCGCTCACGCGCTGCGCCGCGCCCGGGACAGGTGGAAGCAGCATGGCCGCCTACGGTCTTTACACACACATCCAGTCGAACCGGCGCCGGTCGATCGCGCTGCTCATCGGCCTGTTCTTCCTCGTTTATGTACTGGTGTTCGCCGGGGCGCTGCTGGCCGAGGCGCTCAGCATCGCCAACGCCCCGCTGGATTATCTGATCCAGGCAGCAACCTACGACTTCGTCGTGGCGGCTCCCTTCGCCACCGTAGGCACCATCATCTGGGTATTCATTGCCTACAAGTTTCATCAGAAGATGATCGACGCCGTCACCGGCGCCCATCCCATCACCCGCGCCGAAGAGCCGCAGCTTTATAATCTGCTGGAGAACCTGTGCATCTCGCGCGGCATCACCATGCCGACCTTGCGCATCGCCGAAGACGACGCTCTCAACGCCTTCGCCACCGGTCTCAACGACAAACAATATTCGATCACGGTGACGCGCGGACTTATCGGCGCGCTGAACGATCAGGAAATGGAAGCGGTGCTCGGCCACGAGCTGACCCACATCCGCAATGGCGATGTGCGCATGCTGGTAATCGCCGTGGTGATCGCGGGCGTCATCTCCTTCTTCGGCGAAATGGTGTTCCGGCTGTTCTTCCAGAACGCCTATTACGGCGGTTTCCGCCGCCGCGACAGCAATGACGACCGCAAGGGCGGCGGCGCCGCGATTGCGATCGTCATCGCCATCGTCCTGATCGTCGTCGCCTGGATTCTGTCGATCGTGATCCGCTTTGCGCTATCCCGCCAGCGCGAGTATCTCGCCGATGCCGGCGCGGTCGAACTCACCAAGAATCCCGACGCCATGATCACGGCATTGCGCAAGATCGAGAATCGCGGCGAACTGGCGAGCGCCAATTCATCCGTGATGGAAATGTGCATCGACAATCCTCGGCAGGGCTTCAGCGACATCTTCGCCACCCATCCGTCGGTCGATGCGCGTGTGGCAGCGCTGGTCAAGTTCGCCGGTGGCCACGACCCAGGACCTCTGGCGCTGGAAGCGCCAGCCGATCCGGCAGGGCAGATCGAAGACGCTGCCTCAAAGGGGCCCTGGGGCACTGAGCCACAACAAGACGGCAGCGCAAAGGGCCCGTGGGAAACAGGTCCGACACAAGACAAGCCGTTTCTGCCCGATCGATCCCCGCTCGACGACAGCAGCGGCCCGAGCGGATCTACCCCCCGATAGAACCATCGCTTACGAAAGTCCCCTCCATGCCATCCTCTCTGCCTTGGCCTGAACCCGTTGTCCTGAACGGCACCCACGCGCGCCTTGCGCCACTCACGCTTGCCCATCGCGAGGGCCTGATCGACGCGGTGAAGGACGGCGAGTTATGGCAGCTCTGGTACACGGCAATCCCCTCGCCCGAAGGCATGGAGAAAGAGATCGAGCGACGGCTCGGCCTGCAGGCCGCCGGATCGATGTTGCCGTTTACTGTGTTCGACGGCGACGGCCGCATTGCCGGCATGACCACGTACATGAACATCGACGCCGCCAATCGCCGCGTCGAGATCGGCTCGACCTGGTACGCAAAACGCGTACAGCGAACCGCCCTTAACACCGAATGCAAATTGATGCTGTTGACGCATGCCTTCGAGCGGCTGGATTGCATCGCCGTCGAATTCCGCACGCACTTCTTCAATCGGGCCAGCCGGCGCGGCATCGAACGGCTCGGCGCCAAGCTGGACGGCATTCTGCGCAGCCATCAGATCGGCGCGGGCGGCGCGCTGCGCGACACCGTCGTCTACAGCATTATCGCCAGCGAATGGCCGACGGTGAAGCAGCATCTGGCATTTTCGCTGGCGCGGCCGCCGGGCTAGCGACGCGCCCGCCCTGATCTTCGCGTCAGTGTCCTTCGAAGCCGATCAACGTGCGCACCGGCACGCCGAGCTTGCGCAGCCTCTCGGCGCCGCCGAGTTCGGGCAGGTCGATGACGAAACAGGCGGCCAGCACCTCTGCCCCTAACTGGCGAAGCAGTTTAACCGCCGCCTCGGCGGTACCGCCGGTCGCGATCAGGTCATCCACCAGCACCACACGCTCGCCTTCGACCAGCGCGTCGGCATGCATTTCGATGATGTCCTCGCCGTATTCCAGCGCATAGGCGACGCTCACCGTCTTGTGCGGCAGCTTGCCCTTCTTGCGGATCGGCACGAAGCCGGCCGACACCTGATGCGCCACCGCGCCACCGAGAATGAAGCCGCGCGCTTCGATACCGGCAACCTTGTCGATCTTGGAGCCGGCCCAGGGCTGCACCAGTTCGTCGACGGCGCGCCGGAAGGCGCGCGCATTGCCGAGCAGCGTGGTGATGTCGCGGAAGACGATGCCGGGCTTGGGATAGTCCGGGATCGAGCGCACGGCATCGCGGAGTTCGGATTGGACGGTCGTTTCATTCATGATGATTGGTCTCACGCTCTAACGTTTGCCGAGCACCCGGCCCGCCACCGCATCGAGCTTCCTGATCAGTTCGGGGTCGCGTGCCTCGGGCTGCGTGATCAGCGCGTTGTCCAGCGCCCGGTCGGAACCGATTGGGCAAGCCTCGTGCTCGCGCGGAAAGTCGCGCGCCAGCCGCGCCACCAGCCGCTTGGCAAGATCGGCATTGCCGAGCAACACCTTGACGATATCGGCCACCGTGACGGCATCGTGCTCGGGATGCCAGCAGTCGAAATCGGTGACCATGGCCACCGTCGCGTAACAAATCTCGGCCTCACGGGCGAGCTTGGCCTCCGGCATGTTGGTCATGCCGATCACCGAATAGCCGAGCTGCTTGTAGGTCATGCTCTCGGCGTAAGTGGAGAACTGCGGCCCCTCCATGCAGATATAGGTGCCGCCGATCTTGGGCTCGATGCCTTCGGCCACGGCAGCGGCCGCGATGCGGTCGCGCAGCCGCGGCGATACCGGATGCGCCATCGAGACATGAGCGACGAGGCCTTTGCCGAAAAACGAACTCTCACGCCTGTGGGTGCGGTCGACAAACTGGTCGACCAGCACAAAGGTGCCGGGCGGCATGTCCTCGCGGAACGAGCCGCAGGCCGACAGCGACACCAGATCGGTGACGCCGGCGCGCTTCAGGGCGTCGATATTGGCTCGGTAATTGATATCGGAGGGCGACAGGCGATGGCCCTTGTCGTGACGGGCCAGGAACACCACCGGCAGCCCGGCGATGTCGCCAATGCGCAGCGCGCCGGACGGCTCGCCCCACGGGCTGTGAACCCGCTCCTCGCGGACGTTTTCGAGGCCCGGCAGGTCGTAAATGCCGGAGCCGCCGATAATGCCGAGAACGGCTTTGGTCATGTAAAACCTTCGCTGGAGGCAATACCCAGATTACAGCAGGCAATCCAAAAACAAAGGGCCCCTTGCGGGGCCCTTCGCATTTCAAACTCGCTGACTGCGTCCTAGTGGACCGCCGACCACACCTTCTTCTTGGTGAAGTACAGCAGGCCCGAAAGCACGAGCAGGAAGATCATGACCTGGAAACCGAGACGCTTGCGCGCGACGAGGTGCGGCTCCGCCGCCCACATCATGAAGGCCGCGACGTCATGGGAATACTGCTCGAGCGTCTGCGGCGCGCCGTCGTCGTAGGTCACCTGACCTTCGGTGAGCGGCTTCGGCATGGCGATGACGTGGCCCGGGAAGTACTTGTTGTAGTTGCCGCCCGCCGGCATCACGAAATCCTTCGGCGCGTCTTCGTAGCCCACGAGGATGGCATGGATGTAATCCGGGCCCTGCTCCTGGAACTGGCTGAAGATGTCGATGACCCACCACGGGAAGCCGCGCTCGTAGGTGCGCGCCTTCGCCAGCGTCGAGAAGTCCGGCGGCGCGACGCCGCCATTGGCGGCCGCGGCGGCCAGCGCATTGGCGAACGGCGCCGGGAACTTGTCGGCCGGACGGCCGTTGCGCTCGATCGCCTCGCCTTTGTCGTCGAGGTCCTTGATCTTGTACTCGGCGGCCAGTGCCTCGATCTGCTTCTCGGAGAAGCCCGGACCGCCCGGCTCCGCCAGATTGCGGAACGAGACGAGACTCATCGAGTGACAGGAAGCGCAGACTTCCTTGAAGACCTTGAAACCGCGCTGAAGCTGGCCCTCGTCGAACTTGCCGAAGGGACCGGAGAAGGACCACTTCTGCGCCGGCGGCTTGGGCTGCGCATGCGCATCCTCGGCGGCCTGCGCGGCGGAAGAGCCCAGCGAAACCGCCAGAGCGAGAGCGATGAAAGTACGATGCATCGTCATGTCCGTTCTCCCGCTCAGGCCTTCGCCAGGACCGATTCGGAGATCGAATTCGGCAGCGGCTTTGTCTTCTCGAAGATGCCGAGCAGCGGCAGCACGATGATGAAATGCGCGAAGTAGTAGAAGGTCAGAATGCGCGCGATCAGCGTGTAGATGCCTTCCGCCGGCTTGGAGCCGAGCCAGCCGAGGCCGATGCACACCGCCACGAACAGCCAGAAGAACTGGCGGTATAGCGGACGGTAGCGTGCCGATTTGACTCGCGACGTGTCGAGCCACGGCAGGAAGGCCAGGATCGCGATCGAGCCGAACATGGCGAGAACGCCGAGCAGCTTGTCCGGAATGGCGCGCAGGATCGCGTAGAACGGCAGGTAGTACCATTCGGGCACGATGTGCGCCGGCGTCACCGCCGGATTGGCCGGGATGTAGTTGTCGGCGTGGCCGAGGAAGTTCGGCGTGTAGAACACGAACCACGCATACATCATGCAGAACACCACGATGAAGAAGCCGTCCTTCACCGTCGCATAGGGCGTGAACGGCACCGTGTCCTTGTCCGACTTCGGCTCGATACCGGTCGGGTTGTTCTGGCCGGCGACGTGCAGCGCCCAGACGTGCAGGATAACGACGCCCGCGATCACGAACGGCAGCAGATAGTGCAGCGAGTAGAAGCGGTTCAGCGTCGGATTGCCGACGGCGTAGCCGCCCCACAGCCAGGTCACGACGGTCTCGCCGACGCCCGGAATGGCGGAGAAGAAGTTGGTGATGACGGTGGCGCCCCAGAAGCTCATCTGGCCCCACGGCAGCGTGTAACCAAGGAAACCCGTGGCCATCATCAGCAGATAGATGATGACGCCGAGGATCCACAGCACTTCGCGGGGCTCCTTGTAGGAGCCGTAATACATGCCGCGGAAGATGTGGATGTAGACGGCGATGAAGAACATCGACGCGCCGTTGGAATGCACGTAGCGCAGCAGCCAACCGTAATTGACGTCGCGCATGATCGTCTCGACCGAATTGAAGGCGAGATCGACATGCGGGGTGTAGTGCATCGCCAGCACGATGCCGGTGATGATCTGCACGCCGAGCATGAACGACAGGATGCCGCCGAAGGTCCACCAGTAGTTCAGGTTCTTCGGGGTCGGATAGGCGACGAAAGACGAATGAATGAGACCGCCAATCGGCAGCCGCTTCTCGATCCATTGCAGAAAGGCGTTCTGCGGCTGGTAGGTCGAGTGTCCGCTCATGATCGAACCTTCAGAATAAATGCACGCGTTGCGGATCAGCCGATCCGGATTCGGGTGTCGGAGACGAATTGGTAAGGCGGCAGGACGAGGTTCTTCGGCGCCGGACCCTTACGGATGCGGCCCGCGGTGTCGTAGACCGAACCGTGGCAGGGGCAGAAGAAGCCGCCGTATTCGCCCTGGTGCGCGAGCGGAATGCAACCCAGATGGGTGCAGATGCCAATCACCACCAGCCACGGCTCATGACCGGCCTTGGTGCGCTGGGCATCGGTTTCCGGATCGGGAAGCGTGGCGACGTCGACGTTCTTGGCTTCGTCGACTTCCTTCTTCGTCCGATGCGAGATGAAGATGGGCTTGGAGCGCCAGAAGACCTTGATGACCTGGCCTTCGGCAACCGGCGCCAGATCGACTTCGATCGGCGCACCGGCCGCGATCGTCGAGGCGTCCGGATTCATCTGGGCGATGAGCGGCACCAGCACGGCGGCCCCGCCGACGGCGGCGACAGCTCCGGTGGCTACATATAGAAAATCGCGGCGCGTGTGCTCCGCAGAAGACACGGTCGTCACGTCTGAACCCTCTCCCCCGGCTTGGTTTTCCACCCCAGGCTGGCGCCTTTGAGGAAACCTCTTCCTGCAAAGGCTGCGGGGCAGACCGGCATCGCGCGGCCCTGTTCAAGGCAGAACGGCGATTTCGAAGCGTTCTATTGACACCCTTGCGGTGCGAGCGCAAGTGCGCACAGAGGCTACCCCGGCCACCCTGCACAAATCCTTCGTTCAGAACCGCTTAGCCGGGCCCCCGGCTTCAAGGCATACCGATGCGGATCGCGCTTTACGAACCGGATATTCCCCAGAATACCGGCACCATCCTGCGAACCTGCGCCTGCCTGGGAATCGAGGCCCACATTATCGAACCGGCCGGATTTCCAGTGACAGACCGCGCGTTCCGGCGCGCCGGGCTCGACTACCTCGACCGGATTACGATTGTCCGCCACGCCTCATTTGCCGATTTTCAGGACTGGCGGCGGCGCGAAGGATTCGCCCTGGTGCTGATGACCACCGCGGCCGACACTTCCTATCTCGACCACCGCTATGGCGAGGACCAGATCCTCATGGTCGGTCGCGAATCTGCCGGCGTACCCGAAGCCGTCCACAACGCAGCCGACGTCCGGCTCCGCATCCCGATTCGCGAGGGCTTCCGGTCGCTCAATATTGCGGTCGCCACCGCCATGGTTGCCGGAGAGGCCCTGCGGCAGCTAAATCCCTCGCCATGACCGCCACACTCGAAGACCAAAAGAATCGCGCCCGCACCTGGTTCGAGGCTCTGCGCGACGAGATCTGCGCCAGCTTCGAGGCGCTCGAAGACGCCCTGCCCGCCGCGTCCGCGCCGAGCACGCCGACGGCTGGCCGCTTCGTGCGCACCCCCTGGCAGCGCACCGACCACACCGGTCAGCCGGGCGGTGGCGGCGTGATGTCGATGATGCGCGGCCGGGTATTCGAGAAGGTGGGCGTGCACTGCTCGACCGTCCACGGCGAATTCGCGCCGGAATTCCGCACCCAGATTCCCGGCGCCACTGACAATCCGAATTTCTGGGCGTCGGGCATCTCGCTGATCGCGCATCCGCAGAACCCGAATGTACCGGCGGTACACATGAACACGCGCTTCGTCGTCACATCGAAGGCGTGGTTCGGCGGCGGCGCCGACCTGACGCCGGTGCTCGACCGGCGGCGCAGGCAGGACGATTCCGACACCGTCGCTTTCCACGCCGCGATGCGCGCGCCCTGCGACGCGCACAAGGGTGTCGCCGACTATGCGAAATTCAAGACATGGTGCGACGAGTATTTCCACCTCAAGCACCGCAACGAGCCGCGCGGCATTGGCGGTATCTTCTACGACTATCTGGAGAGCGACTGGGACGCGACCTTCGCGTTCACGCAAGCCGTCGGCCGCGCCTTCCGCGACATCTATCCGAAGATCGTCGAACGGAATTTCGGGACGCCATGGACCGAGGCCGACCGCGACGAGCAACTCGTGCGCCGCGGCCGCTACGTCGAATTCAACCTGCTTTATGACCGGGGTACCATCTTTGGCCTCAAGACCGGCGGCAATGTCGACTCGATCCTGTCGTCGATGCCGCCCGTCGTGAAATGGCCGTGATTTAGCTGTCACGCTTCCCCGCTAGACTTGAGCGAATATCAATCAGACATCGAATTGGGGAACCTATGACCTTTCTGGCAGGCAGCATTGTCGTTCTGAAATCGGGTGGCCCGGCCATGACCGTCGTCGCGGCCACTGAAGAAGGCGTCGAGTGCATGTGGATGAGCGATGTCGGTGAATTGTCGCGCGACGTCATTCCGACCATCGCGCTTGAGCAAGTCGAAGTCGGCGACGACGAGGACGAAGAAGACGACGACGAGGACTAAGGCGTCTTCTACCTGAATGCCGAAGCAATCATTGTTGCGCCGCCGACCAGCACGACCGCATCAAGGATCGCGGTGTGGACGTGGATCGGCATGCGTTGGACAATGAAGCGTGACAAATGTGCGCCGGGCATCGACACCAGCCCGGTCAGCAGCGCCAGCGCAATGATCTGCGGTGTGAGCACGCCCGACAGACCGAACACCGAGACCTTCACAATTCCGACGCCAATGGAAACCATGGCGTCGGTCGCGATCACGGCCGCGCCTTCGAGCCCGACCGCCATCAAAAGCGACAGCATGATCACGCCCGATCCCGCCGTGCCACCGACCAGCACGCCGTAGCCGGCCGAGCCGAATGCCAGGCCGCGGTCGTCGATGCGCCAGTTGCGCCGCCGGGCAAAGCGCCGCAGCGGCACGCTCGCCATCAGCATGGTCCCGATCACGATGGCCGCGCCGGCCCCTGACAGCCGTGAATAGCCCCAGGCGCCCAGCACGCAGCCGGGCAGCGCCATCACCGTGGCGATGACGGCGCGGCGCCGGTCGAGATTTTTCAGATAGGCCGACACGCGGCCGGAATTATTGAACAGTGCTGCAATGGCAATGATCGGCACCACCGGCGCCGCGCCGACCATCGGCACCAGAACCAGCGGCATCAGCGCGCCGCTGCCATAACCGGACACGCCGCCGATGATGCCCGCCAACAGCGCGACCGCGGCCACGAGCACAAGCTGCGCCAGCGAAATATCGGCGAAGCCGCCGAGAAGTCCCGAGAGCATGTCCATGACGCCGCGCGTGCCCGCTCAACGCCTTCAGGTCAAGACCGCGCGCCGCATATCAAATCGTCATTTCGCGGCGGCAAGATCGGCCGGCGAAATCAGCACGCCGAAACGCTCGCACCAGATGACGACGCTGGGATATTTCGACAGATCGACACCCTCGGGAATGGAATAGCGCTGGCTGCCCTTGAAGGCGCGCAGGCGCCCGAGATCGACGAACATCGAATCCTTGACGTCGGCTTCGCCGCGCACGGTCGCTTTCGGCACCAGATAGACGTGATAAGCCGGTCCGGGCCCGACTTCGAAGTCGGGCTCCAGAAACACGGCGCGCCGATAGACGCTGACCTTGCCCTTGCCGTAGTGGATCGGGTCCGACGGGTTGGCGTGAATGAAGGTGCCCGTCGCGTAGAGCGCGGCACGGTCAGCCTCCGTGATTTGCTCCACGGCCGGCGGCGGCGGAAACACGAAGGGAAAAAGAAAGAAGCCGAGCGCGACGCCGAAGCCGGTGCCGAGAATGCCGCCGAGCAGAAATATCGCAAGGCCCCGCCAAAATCCGCGCATGTGTCACCCCTGTGTCGAGCGACCATAAGGAATGCACCCATCAACTGGCCAGACACATGCTCGTTATTCCGCAGATCAATCGGCGGTCGGCAACCGCCGCATGGTGAACTCGATCGTGTCGCCGGGCAGCACGCGCCAACTTTCGATCTCGGTCATATAAGCGGCCTTGGGATAGCGCTCGAACCATTCGCGCGCCTTGGCGCGTGCGGCCTCGCGCGGCAGCGCGAATGTTTCGCGGCGGAAGGAGTCGCTCAAACTTCCGCGCGCCTTGAGGCGTCGGGCCATCCTTTTCGCCAGATCGGCGGGGCGGCGGATGTCGCTCATGTATGTAGTTTAATACTGACGTATGAGACTGGCCAGATGGCGTCTCAAGCCGGTTTGGCGGCCTTATCGGCGATAACCTCAAGCCCCGCCGCATCGGCCGGAAATCCGGCCGCGATCCACGCTTCTTCTGCTGCGCGTAACGCCATGCCGAGCCCCGGTCCCTTGGCAATGCCGCGCTTCATAAAATCATCGGCCTTGAGCGGGAACACCGGCGGCGTCCAGCGCTGCGGCAATGTCACCAACGCGCGCCATAACGGGTCACGATCGGAATCCGGCGAGCGCGCCCAGGCCATGAGCGCGCTGTCGGTAAAGGCCGCCTCCTTGAGACGGTAAAGCAACGCGCGCGCCGGGGTCTCATCGGCCTGCGGCGAAAACTGTCGCCAGTTTTCCGCCATCGCTTTGAGCCGTGCGTGCTCGGCATTGGCGAGGCGGAGCTTCTGCGACAGACGCTCGGCATCTTCGGTGATGACGACGCCGAGCGCGCCGAGCCGGCGCGCCGCATCGGGCGCCAGGCCGATCGCTGCCTCGACTTTCACCATGTTCTCGAAGGCCGCGAGATAAGGCACGCCGCCCAGCACGCGCAGCAAAAGGCCGGCATGCGCCATCGCCGCAAGCGTGGGTGCGGCGCGGGGCGCAACGACGAGCTTCAGCATCTCCATGCGCACGCGCTCGCGCGACAACTGATCGAGGCCTTCGCGCTCATCAATGCAGGCAGCAAGGCCATCGGCGTCGGGATGGCCCAGACCATAGGCGGCGTGGAAGCGGAAGAAGCGCAGGATGCGCAAATAATCTTCCTCGATGCGCCGTCGCGCATCGCCAATGAAGCAAACGCGGCGCGCCTCGAGATCGGCAAGCCCTGTGGTGTAGTCGTGAACCGTGCCATCGCGCGTTGCCGACAACGCGTTCATGGTGAAATCGCGGCGCAGCGCATCCTCGCGCCAATCGCGGCCGAACTCGACCTTGGCGTGGCGACCGAAGGTCTCGACATCGGTGCGCAAGGTCGTCACCTCGAACGGGTGCTTGTCGATGACGACCGTGACTGTGCCGTGATCGATGCCGGTCGGCACCGGCTTGAAGCCAGCGGCTTTGGCGCGGCGCACAACTTCGTCCGGCACCGCGGTGGTGGCGACGTCGACGTCATGAACCGGCACGCCGATCAACGCATTACGCACCGCGCCGCCGACCACACGCGCCTCCTCACCGTCGCGATCGAGCACGTCGAGCAACCGCGCCAGCTGCGCGGCGAACGGCCAGACGGCAAAATCGACGTTCCGCGGCGTCGCGCTCATCGCATCTGCCCCGGTACGAAACGGCCCTGCTCGTCGATATGCGCCGGCACGTAGCGCGATCCCGGATCGGCGCCGCCATACTGCGCGAAATAGATGAAGCTGGCGACGACCAGCAGCAGCGCGGCGATCGCCAGCCACGCGATGCGCTGCACCGGCCAGGACTCCGGATCGAACACGCCGGCCTTGGTCGACCACAGAAACACCGCGTAGAGCGCGAACGGCGTCAGGAACAGCGCAACTTCGGTCGCGATCGTACGGATCATCGATAGATCCTCTCGCGCATGTTGCGCATGATACCGGCGGTGACACCCCAGATGTAACGCTCGCCAAAGGTGAGCGCATAATAATGTCGCTCCACGCCCTGCCACTGGCGCGAATGCCGCTGCATATTGCCGTCCGCCATCAGGAAAGAGAGCGGCACCTCGAAGGCAACATCGACCTCCGCGGTATTGAGCGTGAGTGTAAAGCCAGGCTCGACGCGCGCGATCACCGGCACGATGCGGTAGCCGAGCGTCGTCATGTAGAGATCGAGATAGCCGAGCGGCTCGATGAGCTCGCGTTTGAGGCCAACTTCCTCTTCGGCTTCGCGCAGCGCCGTCGCCGCCGGATCGGCATCCGTCTTGTCAATCTTGCCGCCGGGAAACGAAATCTGCCCCGGATGATCGGGCAGATGCTGGGCGCGTTGCGTCAGCAACACCGTCGGTTCCGGATGATCGACGACGGCGATCAGCACCGCGGCAGGACGGATGGGCCTCACCTGCGCAATCTTCTGCATGACCGGTTCGGCATCGTGATCGCCCCGCGCCGGGATAAAATCGGGATCGGTAATGCCGTGCGGGGCGTCGAGCGTCAGCCGCTCGCGCACGCGTGCGAAGAATTCCGCCGCCGACAGCGACGCACCGCGCGATTGCGGGTCAAGCATCAGGAAAACTCCCGCAGGGCGCTGGCTTCAGCCATCGCATAGAATTCGCCGCGCGAGGCAACGCCGAACATGGCCGTCCCGCCGATGTCTCGTTCCTCGCCAAGGTCGACCAGATCGTAGAACAGCGCCCGTGTCACTTTGGCCCACAGGTCGCGACGGACATGAAGATAGGGGGCCAGCCCGCCATTCTCGGCATCCTCCTCGAAACGCAGCGCGTGGCCGGGACCGGCCGCGATCCATTCATCGACATTTGTCCGAAAATTCAATGTGTGGCCTTCGGCCCCGTCCGCGAGCCTGAGTTCCACCGCCGTGAACGGCGCGTCGTCGACCACGATGCCGACCTTTTCGACCGGCGTGACCAGAAAATAATTGTCGCCCTCGCGCTTGAGCACGGAGGAGAACAGCTTGACCAGCCCGATGCGGCCAATGGGTGTCTTTTCATAGAACCAGGTGCCATCCGAGGCGATTCGCATGTCGAGATCGCCACAAAACGGCGGATTCCACAGATGCACGGGCGGCAGGCCCTTACCGCCCTTCGCACTGCCCTCTTTGGGCAGCATGGCGGCGATGCCGTCCAGCCCGCCCTTTTTGCGGTCCGAACCGGCCTCCGCCCGCTTGTCTTGCCCTGTCTTCGCCATTGTTACCTTCGTACTCTGTCCTATGGCGCACGCCGGCTGTTCGCAACTTTGTGACAATCCCCGACGCCACAAGAAGATAGCGTAGGCTACGCGAAATAATGAGGCAGATTCGGCAAGACGCCATAACTGCTTGGTGCGTTTGTTGCATAGCCTCTAGGCAAGCCGAACCGCCCGGTCCGCAAGCCGCGCGGCGCAGGATTTGAAAAAGGGATCGAAGCATGGCGTCGGCAGGCGGTGAAAGCATTGAGAAGCTGGAAGATATGATCGTGCGCGCGGCCGAGACCACGGCCGCCCATGTGCGCGCCGCCAAGGATGCGATCGGCGCCGTCATCTTCGGCCAGGAAACGGTGGTGGAGCGAGCGCTGATCACGGTGCTGTCCGGCGGCCACGCGCTGCTGGTCGGCGTACCTGGTCTCGCCAAGACCAAGCTGGTCGAAACCATGGGAATCGCGCTCGGCATGGACGCCCGTCGCGTGCAATTCACGCCCGACCTGATGCCGTCCGACATTCTCGGCTCCGAAGTGCTGGAAGAGAACAGCGCCGGCAAGCGCAGCTTCCGCTTCATTCCGGGGCCGGTCTTCGCCCAGCTTCTGATGGCCGACGAAATCAACCGCGCCTCGCCGCGCACGCAGTCGGCGCTGCTGCAGGCCATGCAGGAGCAGCATGTGACGGTTGCCGGGGCGCGACACGATCTGCCCAAGCCCTTCCATGTGCTGGCGACACAGAACCCGCTGGAGCAGGAAGGCACCTATCCCCTGCCCGAAGCCCAGCTCGACCGTTTCCTCATGGAAATCGACGTCGATTATCCCGACATCGTCGCTGAGCGTAAAATCCTGTTCGACACCACCGGCGCGGAGGACTCACAGGCCAAGGCGGCGATGACCTCGGAAGATCTGCTCTCGGCGCAGCGTCTGGTACGCCGCCTGCCGGTCGGCGAGTCCGTCGTTGAAGCGATCCTGCAGCTGGTGCGTTCGGCGCGTCCGGGCGAGGAAGCCGGCGACCTCGGCCGTCTCATTTCCTGGGGTCCCGGCCCGCGCGCCTCGCAGGCGCTGATGCTGGCGGTGCGCGCCCGCGCCCTGCTCGACAACCGCTTCGCGCCGTCGATCGACGACGTCCTCGAACTCGCCGAACCCGTCCTCAAGCACCGCATGGCTCTGACCTTCGCCGCGCGCGCCGAAGGCGAAACCGTCGGCAATGTCATCAAGCGGCTGAAGGCGCGCATCGGATAAACATGGCGGGAAACGATTTGGCCGAGCCGACCGTTACCGGAACAAGCGCGACGCCGGTCAATGCCGCCGCCAGCAAGAGCAGCAAGCTGGCCGCCCGCATTCCGCGCCTCATTCTCGAAGCGCGCCGCGTCGCCGCGACCTTGATCCATGGCCTGCACGGACGTCGCCGCGCCGGCACCGGCGAGAACTTCTGGCAGTATCGCCATTTTACGTCGGGTGAGCCGGCCAGCCGCATCGACTGGCGGCGCTCGGCGCGCGACGATCATCTCTATGTGCGCGAGCGCGAATGGGAGGCCTCGCACACGATCTGGATGTGGGCCGACCGCTCGCCGTCGATGGAATTCTCCTCGCACCTGACTGAGTGGTCGAAGCTCGACCGTGCGCTAGTCGTGTCCTTCGCGCTGTCGGAGGTGCTGGTGCAAGGCGGCGAACGCATCGGCATTCCGATGCTGATGCGCCCGTCGTCAAGCCGCAATGTCATCGAGACCATGGCACAGCGTATCATCCATGACCGCACCGAGCGGCCGAGCCTGCCGCCGAACTTCGCGCCGGCGCCCTTTTCGGAAGTCGTGATCTTCTCCGACCTTTGGAGCCCCATCGCCGAGTATCGCAAGATGATCGGCCAGCTTGCCGCCAATGGCGCGCGGGGCCATGTCGTGCAGGTCTGCGATCCGGCGGAAGAAACCTTCCCCTATTCCGGCCGCGTCGAGTTCGTCGAATCCGAAGGGCTCGGCAGCGTGACCGCCGGTCGCGCCGAAACCTGGCGCAGCGATTATCAGACGCTGCTCGCCAATCATCGCGCCGCGTTGCGCGCCGAAACCGAAGCCTTCGGCTGGACCTTCACCGTCCACCGCACCGACCGCGGCCCGACCGAACTGCTGTTCGCTTTGCATGGCCGCATGGGCGCACATTCGCTCCAGACCGCGCTTAACAGCCGGCACACCGGGAGCGTGGCATGATCGGTTCGCTCCCACTCGCCTTTGCCCAGCCGCTGATCCTGCTCGGCCTGCTGAGTTTGCCGGTGTTGTGGTGGCTCTTGCGGCTGGTGCCGCCGCGCCCGCGCGTTGTGTCGTTTCCGCCGACCCGGCTGCTGTTCGAGATCGCGCCGAAGGAAGAGACGCCGTCGCGCACGCCATGGTGGCTGATCCTGCTGCGCATGCTGCTCGCCGCATTGGTGATCCTCGCCGCCGCAGGCCCGTTGTGGAATCCGCCGGTCGCGACCGGTGCGAAGAACGCGCCGCTATTGATCCTCGTCGACGACGGCTGGAGTGCCGCATCGGCCTGGGACGTGCGGCTGCGCACCGCCGACGAATTGATGGCCCGCGCCGAAGCCGACAATCGCGGCGTCGCCCTGCTGCCGCTGTCGGAAACCGCCCGCGATATTTCGCTGCAGGTCGCTGGCGCCCTGCGCGTGCAAGTGAAGCAGCTCAAGCCGAAGCCGCATTCGATCGACCGCATCGAAGCGTTGCCGCTGATCGACCGTTTCCTCAAGGTCACGCCCGAGGCCGAGATCGTGTGGCTGTCCGATGGCGTCGACATGGGCAAGGGCGCCGGCTTCGTCGACGGCCTCAAGCAGATCGCCGGCACACGGCCGATGACGGTCGTATCGGGCGGCACCACCATTCCGCATGCGCTGGCCGCCGCGGACAACGCCGCCGGCGCCCTCACCGTGAAGGTGCTGCGCGCGCAGACCGGCATCAGCGAGAACGGTCTTGTTCACGCCATCGACCTCAAGGGCCTGCCCCTTGGCGACGCGCCCTTCGCCTTCGGTGCAGGCGACCGCGAAGGGGAAGCGAAGATCACGTTGCCGGTCGAAATCCGCAATGACGTCGCGCGCCTCGAGATCGCCGGCGAACATTCGGCGGGCGCGGTGCAACTGCTCGACAAGCGCTGGCGCCGCCGGACCGTTGGCATCGTCTCCGGTTCGGCTGCCGACCGCTCCCAGCCGCTGCTCGGCGCCAGCTATTATCTGTCGCGCGCGCTCAATCCCTTTGCCGATGTGCGGCTCGCCGAAAGCGTGGCGCCGGCCGAGGCGATTGGCCGCTTCCTCGACCAGCGCCTGCCGATGCTGGTGCTCGCGGATGTCGGCAATGTTGCCGAAGCGCGCTCACGGCTCGACACCTGGATCGAAAATGGCGGTGTGCTGGTGCGCTTTGCCGGTCCGCATCTCGCCGCCGGCAGCGACGACCTCGTGCCGGTCCGGCTGCGCCGCGGCGGCCGTATTCTTGGCGGCTCGCTGAGCTGGGAGAAGCCGCAACAACTCGCTGCGTTCTCACGCGAAGGCCCCTTCGTTGCGATGCCGGTGCCGACGGACGTCACCGTCACCCGTCAAGTGCTGGCCGAACCCGATGCGACGCTCGCCGATCGCACCTGGGCAACGCTGGCCGATGGCACGCCGCTCGTCACCGCGCAGAAGCGCGGCAAGGGGCTCGTTGTGTTGTTTCATGTCACCGCCGATACGCGCTGGTCCGACCTGCCGCTGTCCGGCGCCTTCGTCGACATGTTGCGCCAGATCGTGTCGCTGTCCGGCGCGACTCCGGCCGCCGATGGCGACGCCGCCGACACCGCCGGCCGCACCAATGCGCAGGCGGTGCCGCCGACGCGCGTGCTTGACGGTTTCGGCGCCTTCACGACGCCGCCCGCCAATGCGCGGCCCGTTCCGACGGGCTTTGCCGGCCGCGCCAGCGCCGATCATCCGCCCGGATTCTACGGCCCGCCGGAGGGCCTGGTCGCCGTCAATACACTCGCGCCCGACGATCGCCCTGCCCCGCTTAACGTCTCGGCCCTGAATGCGCGGCAGGACGTCTATCGCTTCGGCGAGCCCGTCGATCTGCGCGGCCCTGTGTTCATGGCGGCGTTTGGCTTGATCGCACTCGACGCGCTGGTGGTGTTCGTGCTTGCCGGTGGCATGGCGGCATTCTCTCGCCGCCGCGGCGCCGCCACCGCGGCTCTGGTCATGCTCTCGCTCGCCGGTGCACTGGCAATGCCGCAGCACGCTCGCGCGCAGTCGACGCTGGTGCCGGCGCAAAGCCTGCCGCAACGGACCCCGCTGTCGCCGCAACAGCAGGATTACGCCATCAAGGCGACGCAACAGACGCATCTCGCCTACATCATCACCGGCGATGCCGAGGTCGACGAAATCAGCCGCGCCGGCCTCAACGGCCTGACACTGTTCCTGGCGCAACGCACAGCGCTCGAGCCGGGCGAGCCGGTCGGACTCGATCCCTCGCGCGACGAGCTCTCGTTCTTTCCGGTGATCTACTGGCCGATCTCCGAACGCGCCGCCAAGCCTTCACGTGCCACACTCGACCGCATCGACACTTACATGAAGCAGGGTGGCACCGTGCTGTTCGATACGCGCGACGCGATCGACGCGCCGCCGGGCGCCGACGGCGAGACGCGCTCGCCCGGCATGGTCGCGTTGCGCGCCATCCTGTCGTCGCTCGACGTGCCGGAGCTGGAGCCGATCCGCGCCGATCACGTCCTCAACAAGACGTTCTTCCTGATGAAGGACTTCCCCGGCCGCTTCACCACCGGCCGACTCTGGGTCGAGGCCTTGCCGGCCGATGTCGAGGAAGACCCCAGTCGCCCGGCACGCGCCGGCGACGGCGTCTCCTCCATCATGATCACGTCGAACGATCTGGCCGGCGCCTGGGCGCTGCGGCCCGACGGCCAGGCCATGCTGCCGCTGGTGCCGGGCGAACCGCGCCAGCGCGAATTCGCCTTCCGTGCCGGCGTCAACATCGTGATGTATGCGCTGACCGGCAACTACAAGGCCGACCAGGTTCACATCCCCGCCCTGCTCGAACGGTTGGGACAGTGACATGAATCTCGGCGTCGCCTTCGCACCGCTGGTTCCGCAATACGTCGTCTGGACGGCATTCGGGGTTGCCGTTTTCTTGTCGGCGCTGTTGCTGATCGCGCGCAGCCGCGGCGCCGTCGTGCGCTCGGTCGCCATGGCGCTGCTGGTGCTCGCGCTCGCCAATCCGTCAATGACGCGCGAGGACCGCGACCCGATCCCGTCGGTCGCCGCCGTCATCATCGACAAGAGCCCGAGCCAGGAATTCGGCGACCGCGAAGCGCAAACCGAGCAAGCCCGCGAGACACTAATCGACCGCCTGAAGCGCGTGCCGGGCCTTGAAGTGCGCGTTGCTGAAGCCGGCGCCGCCGACGGCGAGACCGACGGTACGCGACTGTTCAGCGCTTTATCCTCGGCGCTCGCCGATGTGCCGCCCGATCGCGTCGCCGGTGCGGTCATGATCACCGATGGCCGCGTTCACGATATTCCGGCGAATGCTGCGGCCCTCGGCTTTGCCGCCCCATTGCATGCCTTGATCACCGGCCGCGCCAACGAACTCGACCGGCGTGTCGTCCTCACGCAGACGCCGCGCTTCGGCATCGTCGGCCAGATGCAGACCATCGGCTTCAAGGTCGAGGATCAGGGTATGCCCGCCGGTCCGGTGCAGGTGACCGTGCGGCGTGACGGCGAATTGCTCGAGCAGCGTACCGTCAATGGTGGCGCCGAAGTCACCATGCAGGTGCAAATCCCGCATGCCGGTCCGAACATCGTCGAGGTCGAGGCGGCGCCGCTCGCCAACGAACTGACCTTGGTCAACAACCGCGCTGTCATTTCCATCGACGGGGTGCGCGACAAGCTGCGCGTGCTGCTGGTCTCGGGCGAGCCGCATGCCGGCGAGCGCACATGGCGCAATCTCCTGAAATCAGATGCCTCGGTCGATCTTGTTCACTTCACCATTCTGCGGCCGCCGGAAAAGCAGGACGGCACGCCGATCAACGAGCTGTCGCTGATCGCCTTTCCGACGCGCGAACTGTTCCAGCAGAAGATTGGCGAATTCCAGCTCATCATCTTCGACCGCTATGCCCGACAGGGCGTGCTGCCGATAATCTATTTCGACAACATCGCGCGCTATGTCCGCAATGGCGGCGCCGTGATGATCGCCGCCGGCCCCGACTACGCCTCGCCAACCTCGATCTGGCGCACGCCGCTCGACGTCATCCTGCCGGCCGAACCGTCTGGCGATGTTACCGAACAGGGTTTCCATGCCCGGCTGTCGGACGCCGGCAAGCGCCATCCCGTCACGCGCGCGCTTGAGGGCTCGGAAACCGATCCGCCGCACTGGAGCCCCTGGTTCCGGCTGGTCAACACCAAGCGCACCACCGGCACGACGGTCATGCAAGGGCCCGACGGCAAGCCGCTTCTGGTTCTGGCACGCGAAGGCGAAGGCCGCGTCGCGCTGATGCTGTCCGATCACATCTGGCTGTGGGCGCGCGGCTATGAGGGCGGCGGCCCGCATCTCGATCTGCTGCGGCGGCTGTCGCACTGGCTGATGAAGCAGCCCGACCTCGAAGAGGAAGCGCTGCGTCTCATTGTGCGCGGCCGCGACATGACGGTGCAGCGCCAGACCATGGCTGACGCGGTGGCCGATGTGACGATCACCTCACCCTCCGGCAAGAGCCAGATCCTCAAGCTGGCGTCGGCCGAGCCCGGCCTGTGGCGCTCGCAGGTGCCGGCCAACGAACTCGGCCTCTGGCGTGCAACCGACGGCAAGCTGACCGCACTGGTCAATGTCGGTCCGGCTAACCCACGCGAATTCCAGGAAGTGACGTCGACGACGCAGACGCTCGCGTCGCTGACCGACAGCACCGGCGGCAGTGTCCGCCGTCTCGTTGCCGGCAACAGCAGCGTCGAGGTCCCGCGCGTCGTGCCGGTGCGCACCGCCTCGACCTACAAGGGCGATGACTGGATCGGCATGAAAATGCGCGACGTGTCGGTGGTCCGCGGCATCGGCGTGCTGCCGATCTTCACCGGCCTGATTGGCCTGTTGCTGCTGGTCGGCTCGCTAGCGCTGACCTGGGCCAGAGAAGGCCGATAATAACCTCTGTCATTCCGGGGCGCGGATGAAATCCGCGACCCCGGATTCCATAACCCCGGCGCCGGGGATGTGGATTACGGGCCCGCTTGCTTCGCAAGCGTCCCGGAATGACAATGGAGAAAACAAGGCCCCCCTGCCATGACCTTCTCTCTGTTCATCGCCACCGTGATCGCCGGCTTCACCTATTCGGTGATCCCCGGGCCTGCGGTGTTGCTCGTGTTCTCGCTCGCAGCCCAGCACGGCCGCGCCATGGGCGCCAAATTCCTGATCGGGCACATGGCAGGCGACGTCACCTGGAGCGCAATGGCCTTTGCCTCGATCGTCGGCGTCAGCCAGATGGGCCCGCTGCTGTTCGACATTCTGGGCGCCGGCTGCGGCCTGTACCTGATCTATCTCGGCATAAAGGCGGTCCGCGCCAAATCGATTGGCGAAGCCCCGGTGCTGCGCGGGCACCGACCCTATCGCGCCGGCTTCCTGTTCGGGTTGACCAATCCCAAGGCGTATCCGGTGGCGGTCGCGGTCTTCACTGCGCTGATTGCGCGCTACACCATGGAGCTGTCCTGGTCGTCACTGCCGCTGATGGGGCTGGCCGCCTGGATCGGCATCGTCCTCGGTTATGCCGCGACCTTGTTCTGGGCCGGGCTGCCGATCGTGCGCCGCTTCTTCCTGACGCACGGTGTCGTGGTGACGCGCATTATCGGCGTGACCTTCGTGCTGTTCGGACTGAAGTCGCTGGCCGACGCCGGCCGCTCGTTCCAGACCCGCTAGCGCGCCTATTTGACGACGTCGTCGGCCGCTGTGATGAGGCTGTGCGACGGATTCTTGCCGCAATACTCGCCGAGCTTGCCGCCGTTCTGCTTCATCTTGTCGAAGTCGACGATCGGCTTGGCGTCCTGGCTGGCGTAGAAGCCTTCGATCCACATCAGGATGAGGCCAATGGTATCCTTGTCGCTGGTGACGAAGTCCTTGCAGGTCACCGTCGACAGATCGAGCTGTTGCGCCTTGAGCGGCAGCGGCGCGAGCATCGCCGCCGCGACCAGCATCACCGATAGCTTTTTCATGATGTCCCCCTGAAGTCCGAACGAACGGATCGCAAGTAGTCTTGTCGCTCGGCAAGGCAGCGGCAAGAACGGGGGCGACATGCGGCGCTGATATTATTCTGAATTTTACGGCGACGTTATTTCAGTTCGCGGCGGGCTCGACCCAATCCGGACGGATCAGCCCCGTCACGCCATCGAAAGCGCCGGGCACGAGCTCATTCACCAACAGCCGCGCCGGGTTGACCGGACCCGGCATCTTCACCTGACCCTTGGGGATGCGCTTGAAGCCGCTGCGGCCGTAATAGGGTTCGTCGCCGACCAGCACCACCAGCTTGTGGCCGTTGGCCCGGGCATCCTTGAGCGCGCGGTCCATCAGCGCCGCGCCGACGCCGCGCGAGCGGAACGGAGGCTCCACCGTCAGCGGGCCGAGCAGCAAGGCCGGCGTGTCGCCGATGCAGACCGGCGTCAGGCGGATGGAGCCGACCATCAGGGTGCCGATGCGGGCGACGAACGACAATTCCGGCAAATGGCCCCGCCCCTCGCGGATGCGGTAGGCGCTGCGCGCATAGCGCCCCGGCCCGAAGGTCCGTTCGTTCAGGCGCTCGACAGCGAGGGCATCGCTCGGCGATTCGGGGACAATGGTGAGATCGAGTTCGCTCATGAAACCACGCGATTAGCATCCCGCTCCAGGGACGTCCATCGGCGGTAGCGGAGGCCTCCCCAACACCCTAGATACACCGGAGCGGGCCCGCAGAAAAAGGAGCTGAGCTTGGGACTTCTGGTTGACGGCGTCTGGCATGACGAGTGGTACCAAAACAAGAACGGCCGTTTCGTCCGGCAGGATTCGCCGTTCCGCAACTGGGTGACCGCCGATGGCAGCGCCGGGCCGACCGGGACCGGCGGCTTCAAGGCCGAGGCCGGGCGCTATCACCTCTATGTCTCGCTCGCCTGCCCCTGGGCGCACCGCACCATCATCTTCCGCAAGCTCAAGGGTCTCGACAGCCTCATCTCGATGTCCATCGTCTCGCCCGACATGCTCAAAGAGGGCTGGACCTTCCACAAGGACGAAGGCTCGACCGGCGATACGGTCAATGGCAAGGACCGCCTCTACGAGATCTACCTTCTCGCCGATCCGAAATTCAGCGGCCGCGTCACCGTGCCGGTGCTGTGGGACATGAAGACAAAGACGATCGTCAATAACGAATCGTCCGAGATCATCCGCATGTTCAATTCGGCCTTCGACGGCCTGACCGGCAACGCCGCCGACTTCTATCCGCAAGCGTTGCGCGCCGAGATCGACCGCATCAACGACCTCGTCTATCCGAATATCAATAACGGCGTCTATCGCGCCGGCTTCGCGACGACGCAGGACGCTTACGAGGAAGCCTTCGGCAATCTGTTCGCCGCGCTGGATCAGGTCGACGATATTCTGTCGCGGCAGCGCTATCTCGCCGGCAGTACGATCACCGAGGCCGACTGGCGGCTGTTCACGACCTTGGTGCGCTTCGACGCCGTCTATTATGCGCACTTCAAGTGCAACCGGCGGCACATTTACGAATATCCGAACCTGTCGAACTACGCCCGCGAGCTTTATCAGGTTCCCGGCGTCGCCGAGACGGTAGACCTTCAGCAGATCAAGCGGCATTATTACTTCAGCCAGCGGACGGTGAATCCGACGGGCATTGTGCCCCTCGGCCCTCGGCTCGATTTCACCGCGAAACATGATCGCGGCCGGTTGAACTAGAGTTCTTTGTCATTCCGGGACGGTTGCGATAGCAAGCGAACCCGGAATCCAGATATGATCGCGGAGCTTGTTGCTGGTTCCGGGAAACACATGTTCGGTACGCACGATCTCTGGCTCTTCGTTCTGTCGGCCTTGCTCCTGAACATCACGCCGGGGCCGGATACGGCGCTTGTTGTGGCGCGCTCGACGCAGATGGGGTTGCGCGGCGGCGTGGCGGCTTCGTTCGGCATTGCCGGCGGCATTGTCGTGCATATCGCCGCGGCGGCGATCGGCCTGTCGGCGCTGATTGCAGCCTCGGCCACGGCCTTCAGCATCATCAAATATATCGGCGCCGCCTATCTCATTTATATCGGCCTGCGCATGATATTGAGCCGGCCGGCCATGACACCGAACGACGGCGCGCCGCAACCTGTGGCGCTACCGCTGCGCAGCGTGTTCTGGCAGGGCTTTTTCAGCAACGCGCTCAATCCCAAGGTCGCGATCTTCTTCCTCGCCTTCCTGCCGCAATTCGTCGGCAACGATGCGCCCTCGAAGGCGCTGGCTTTCCTGTTCCTCGGCGTCATCTTCATCATCGGCGGAACGGTGTGGAGCCTCATCCTCGCCGTCATCACCGCGCACGCAACGTCGCGCCTGAAAGCGACCCGCCGCTTCCAACGCCTCATCGACGGCGCCATCGGCGCCATGTTCGTCGCGCTCGGCGTCAAGCTGGCGCTGGTGCAGCGCTGATGTGCCGTAGAGTCGCGCGTCATCGCCCGCATTGTTTGATCGGCCCCGGGCAGGCCGCAGTCCTGAACATCATTCCAAGTGCGCACTCGATAAAACGAGGGCGCGCGGAACGCCGGGGCCCAACAACCCCATGACTCTGTGCGCGTGTTGGTTTGGTAGTGCGCACAGACGTCGTCGCCACGGAAATTGCCGGACTTCCGGCGTTCC